>DATBID010000171.1:0-21248 GCA_036557125.1 Bryobacteraceae bacterium
CGGGCCACTTGATCGAGGCCACCCGCCCCTGTTTATCGCCGCGTAGCCACACATAGAGCGGCACATCGGGAGTGGGCGGATCCGGAAGATCTACCGTGATCGACTGCTGCAACCCCGGCCCGGGGAGCGGCGCCGGTAGGCCCAAAACTTGTACAGGGTTGGCTTCATCCCAACCCAGTTTCTCGATCATTTCCAGATTCTGCCCGGTGAGCTGGTACGTCCGCGCTCCATTCTGCTGCGGGGCATTCTGAATTGGATCCTGGGAAATCGTGAATGAATCGATGCGCGGCACACGAAGAATCCGCGCCAGCGGAAAAGGCTGCGAACTGCTGCCGCGCCCGTTATCGATCGCAGCCTGAAGCTGGCATCCAGCCGGCAATCCGCTGGTGTCGAACGCCAGAAAGAGCTGGTCGGGCGAAATCTGTTCCAGGTTCCAATGCGCAGTCTGCTCGCCGATATGGAGTGATGCCGTCTGCCCTGCGCCATCGGAGCAAGCCAGCCGCAACACTCCGCCCGGTTCGATATTCTTCACGTCCAGCAGTGCATTCAGAGTAACGCCCGCAGGCAACTCGTCGGCGCGGACCGCGATCGCCATACCGCTCGGCAGCGAAAGCTTGGAACTGGCGATCACGGGCAGTGGCCCAGTCACTTCGAGCGCGTCCTTTAGCGTAAGCGGCTCACTGCGATCTTGCAAATATGCTTTCACCGGAAGACTCGCGTCTTGCTTCGCGGCCGATTTCAACTCGACGGTAAGGCCGCGTTCAGTTTGATCTGCGGTGGGCGGGCTAAGATTGAGAATCGCTCCTGGCGCTTCCAGTTTCGAAATCAGTTCCAGGCGTGCGCCCTTCAGCGTGAAATGTTGCACGCCCGCTCCCTGGTTGACCAGGATCGGTAGATTTTCGAGCTTTGGAGGATTCGGGAGAATTTTGAATCCGATGGAATGGCTTTTGCCGTCGGCCTGCGTGAGCAATAAATCGTAAGCGCCCGGATCGAGACCCTGAGTATCGATCTGCACGTCCATGTGGTCCTGCGGTCCTTGCCGCGGTCCTTTTGGCAGTACGAAGCGCACACTCTCGGCACTGGCGAATTCGTCGTTCCGTTTCTTCACTTCGACCTTTGTAATGAACTCGAAGTCGCTCCCCGTGAGTCTGGCGGCGGCTTTCCCGGACTGGGCAAGCAAACGATCCTGCGACGCGGGTTCCACATGCGCTTTCTGGAAATCGCTGAGCGCGAGAATGTGCAGGGTCCCCGATGCCTCAAGCGGTGTCCAGTCCCAGAATCCGCTGAGCTGGTAATCGCCCGGCGGGATCGAGGTCTTTGTAAGGTCGAGTTCCAGTGATCTCTGATTGCTCAGGATCGTCACCGGTACGGCCGTTTTTTTCTTCGATTCACTAACCAGTGTCCACTGGCGCGCGCGATTCAGAAATTTCCAATCTTTCTCCGGAATCTCCACCGCTACCGGACTCTTCAGGCCTACCGGAATGTATTCGGGTTCGCGCAACTTCACATCTGGCGCGTCAATATTGGGGATACGGCTGGCCCAGATGTAGGCAACTCGGGTGTGAGGAGGAGCGGGACCTTCCTGCCCGCACAAATTCACACCCGTGTCTTTTCGCGGAAGGGCAATGGAAGCGCGAAACTGCGTATCGGGGAACGCGATGGCCCGCAAGTCCAGTAGCATCGCGGTTCCACCCGCCGCAAGCCCGATAGGGCTTCCGAAAAACAGCGTTCCGGCCATGGTGGCCAAGCTGGCCGTTTGTCCGGCCCGCGCCGCCGTGGAGGTCGCCAGAGGATTGTAGGTGGCCAACTGGGGATTCATCGCCGCAAACACCGTCTCGGCTTGCGTGGCTACGTCGGCATTCCGGTTAACCTGTACGGCGAACCCGTATTGAGAAGCGAACCCGTTTAGCGCTGCGTTTACGCTGGCAGCGGAGCTCTCGCTGTTCGAAAGCGCGGTCACCAGTTGCTCTGCTTGCGCCGTCTTATCCGCGTAGTCGGCCAGTTGTGCGATCAGCACTTCGTCTTGCGAAAGGAAGCGCGCCACCTTCTTCCGGCTCAACCCCGCGGGGCCGTACACCAGCGCGGCCAGCGAAATGGTCTGCGTCATCTTCCATTCCTGTTCCCGATCCGCGGGCTTCGGCTGCGTGACGATGATATCTTCCTGGCCGGGCAACCGCTTTTGGGGCACAAGCACCAGGGCTACTTCGCCCGGCCGCTTCTCTTTACCTCGCAAGATTGGTTCGTACCGTAGCCGGTCGCCCTCGGTCAGGTGGTTAATGGTCCGGAACGGAAGCGGCTGATCCGCCGATTCGACACGCAAATCGACCGACCCCAGAGGCCCGCCCGCCGGACACGTAACGAACGGAGGTGCTTCAGGCGCTGCCGCCGCTGGATTCGGCTGCGCCCCAGCCGTAGCATCAGAAGCCGGCTTTTGCGCGTAGAGGATCGAAACGACTAGAAAGGTGAATATCGAACGTCGAATTCCCATTCTATTAACTAGGGTAACGTGGGTACAGTGCTCCCGGAATCCTGCATTGGCAGGAAACCGTACTGTGATCGCGAATTCAGAACTTTACGAACGCAAAAGTTAACGGCGGTACCCAAAAACAAAAACGCGGCGCACGTCGACGAAATCCTCGTCCTTCCCGTGCAGCCGCGCCTTTCCCACCAAGCCTCTAGCTGAAAGCTGATCGCTGAGAGCTGATAGCTCCTACTGCGCCATAGCTAATATGTGGATGCGGCGGTTCTTCTGCCAGCAGGCTTCGGTATGCTCATCGCAAACCTGCTTCTCTTTGCCATAGCTGACAACCCGTAATTGATTGTCCGGAATGCCCACGCCCACCAGGTAATCTTTGGCGGCCTTTGCCCGGGCATCGCCGAGCGCCATGTTGTATTCCTCGGAGCCGCGTTCATCGCAGTAGCCTTCAATCGTCAGCCTGTAGCTGGGGTACTGCACGATGATATCTCGCAGTTCTTTGGAATCCGACTCCAGCGTCTTCAAGGCATCCGGCCGGAGCTCATGTTTGTCGTAATCGAAGTAGGCATCTTGAATGCGCGCCAGCAACTCATCGATGCGGGCTCGGGTCCTGGCATCGGGCACGCGCGAAACGGGACTCGCCGGAGGCGTCGTCTGACGGGCAAGCTGGCGCGTTGGCGCCGGAGCCGGCGTGGAGCGCGCAGTGGGCGTGGCAGCCGCTGGCGCGGGTGGCGGCGGCGTAGCTTTCGCCACCTTCTTAGAACAACCGGCGGCAACAAGCGGTATCACGGCTGCGGCTACCCAAAGCAATTCGCGGGAAATCTTCATAAAGGAAAAATCTTCCTCCTCACATTTGTAATAACTGTTTTCCAGAAATCTCACCATCCTGTTTGCACAGGATTTGTGAACCGCTGCCGGTTGTTTACACTGGATTTTGGAGCCATCGGTGCGCGAAATATCCCGAACGGCAGAGTACCATTGGAAAAAGCACTCGTGGCTAGTACTCACCGTCGGCTTCGGCGGGCTACTTCTTTTCGTAATCGCCGCAGCCACCAGCACCCTTCTGGCTCTCGATCGCACGCGCGCCGACGAAACCACCATGCGTAAAGCTTTCCTCGCCCGCCTGGGAGCGCTCGAACAGATTCGCGCACAAATCTATCTATCGGGCAATTACCTGCGTGATTTCCTCCTGGCGCCCGATCCTCGCAGCGCGGCGGCCCATGCCGCGCGCCTGGGTGCCCTCGAAAGAGAGACCCGCTCCGCGCTGGCGAGTTACTCGCGGTCGGTCGATTCCGGCGAGCGGCAGCCTTTTAACTCCCTCGAAGGGGAAATCGCCGATTACTGGCAATTGGCGGATCGGGCGATTTCCTGGTCCGAGCCCCAGCGTGACCGCCTGCGCTATCGCTTCTATCTGGATGAATTGGTGCCCCGGCGCACCGCCATGCTCCAGATCGCTGATCGTATTGAAACGGTAAACGAAGAAGGCCTCAGCCGCGCGGAGGAGGCATTGGAGGTCTCGTCGGGTGGCCTGCGCCGCTCCCTTCTGGTCACCTTTGGAATCACCCTCTCCGGCGGCTTACTGCTGGCTATCGTTACCATCGCCTACACCCTCCGCCTCGAACGCGAGCTGCAGCATCGCCTGGAGGAGAACACCAGCGCCAAGGCCGATCTGCAGGAGCTTTCCAGCCGCCTGCTGCGTGCTCACGAAGACGAGCGGCGGTCGCTGGCGCGCGAATTGCACGACGAAGTTGGCCAATCGCTCTCCGCTATCCTGATGGAGGCGGGCAATGCGGAATGCGCCGAACGGCCGGGGGAATTGGATATACATTTGGCGGCCATACGCACCATGGCCGAGAAGACCGCCAATGAAGTCCGCGACCTGGCTTTGTTGTTGCGCCCATCCATGCTGGATGACTTCGGACTCGTGCCCGCGCTCAACTGGCATGGGCGCGAAATGGCCAAACGAACCGGATTGAAGATCATGGTGTCGGCCGACGAATCTGTCAATGATCTCCCCGAGGATCACACCACGTGCATCTACCGTATGGTGCAGGAGGCCATGAATAACGCCGCCCGCCACGCACATGCGCGCACTCTTGAGGTAGTGGTCCGGCGGGAAGCGGAGCGGGTATCGTTTTCGGTGCAGGACGATGGCGCGGGCTTCGATGTGCGCGTCGTCCGGGGTTTGGGGCTGTTAGGTATGGAGGAACGCGTGCGTAGGCTAGGCGGGCATCTGCGGCTCGAATCGCATCCCGGACGAGGCACGCGAGTCTCCGCCGACCTTCCTCTGCTGCAAATGGCTTCTGTCCCTAACGTAGTTCCCAATGGACATGACTATTCGCATATTATTGGCTGACGATCATATCGTGATGCGCGACGGCCTTCGGGCGCTGCTCGAGCGCCAGCCGGATATGGCTGTGGTTGCCGAGGCAGCCGATGGGCGGGAATGTGTCCGCCTGGCTGAAGAACAGTCACCGGATGTGGTGCTGATGGATATCGCCATGCCCAACATGAATGGCATTGAAGCCACGCGCCGCATCACGTCCAACCAATCCGGCTGCGCCGTTGTGATCTTGAGCATGCACCAGGATGAAAGCTACATTCTGCGCGCGCTCAAAGCCGGAGCCAAAGGCTATTTGCTCAAAGATTCCGTTCGTTCTGACCTGCTCGAAGCCATCCGCGCGGTCGCCCAGGGGCGTTCGTTCTTAACCCGCAAAATCGGCCGCATGCTCCAGGAGGATTACGTCCGGCAACTCGAAAACCGTGGCCTCGACGATACCTATGACTTGCTGACCGATCGCGAGCGCGAGGTTCTCCAGTTGATCGCGGAGGGCAAAACCGCCAAGGAAGTGGCCAACGATCTAAATATCAGCCCGACCACCGTGGAAACCCATCGCACCCACATTCAGGAAAAACTCGGCCTGCATAGCGTGGCCGAGCTAGTGTTGTACGCTGTGCGCAAAGGCATCATTGCCTGACGGGCCAGGGGTAGTGCCGGAGGGTTGCCCGTTCGCCGTGCTAATCGGCGCCACCCCGTGTCTGTGCAATAAGTTGCGACCTCTGCTACGATACGCGCCGCAGTGGGGTGCCAGGCGTCTCGCGCTCCGTAGTAGTAACGGTGCGCGCTCCTAGAGCGTTGGCGCCGCCATAGTAGGCTCCTAACAAGCTGAGCACCACGCCGCCCCAGATCGAGCCGCCCCACTGTGTCGCCGGAGCCCACAGCGTCGGGCTGAAATAACCTCCGCTCCTCACAAAAGCAGCCCAGCCCAGGACACCCCCTATGAGCGTCATGGCCAGCGTCGCCAGACCCCAAGTCGCCATACCGTGCAGGATGCAGGTTTCGCGATCCGCACATCCCGATAATCGCCCGGCAGTCCGGGCTCCCGCATAGAAGGAAGTGCCCATCGTCACCAGGAACCAGATGATCGTCCAAACTGTGGAACCGCCAAGTACGCCGTCGATAAAGACTTCGAAGGATAAGAACAGAGCTGCTACACCGAGCGTGACCATTACGCCGGCCCAGATAGCGCCCCACGATACCCTTCCGGAAAGAAAGCCGAGTCCGGCCGGTGGCCGGGTCGGGACATCCCGGATAACATCATCAGGCATTGAGATAGTCCTCCGCCTTTTAATGTGCATCTGCCGTGCCAGTTCACTCCGCACTGCGTTGCCCGTTCCCTGCCCTAGTGATTCCTGCTGCTTCCGCTGCCGGCCGGATCGGCGCTACCGTCCGCGCCTGCACTACCTCGATATTTCCTTTGAAAAAGGCGCCGTCCTTAATGGCGAGCCGGCGAGTCCTGATTTTCCCCATAACCCGGCATTGGCTGCACAACTCGATCCGCTCGCTTGCCTCGATTGTGCCCTCTACTGTCCCCACAACGCTGATATTCTGCGCTTTGATGTCAGCCCTGAGTCTGGCCCGTGGGCCAATGGTGAGGTTATGCCCGTGAACTTCGACTGTGCCATCGATCTCACCATCTACTTGCAGATCTTGATCGCTGTAGACCTTGCCCTGAATGCGAACCCTCGGGCCGAGGTTCGATAACCGTTCGCCTTCCGCTTGGGGAAAATCCAGAACTGATGTTGGGGTGGACATGGGGACGCCTCCTGTAATCGCTCTCGAATTCCTTTAGTCTGGTGAAGCCTGAGGAAATCTCGAAGGAAGGTGTTCGCCCTCGGGATTTCCCGGGCGCGTGTGACGACCTCTCGGGCAACTGACAACAGAAGCGGAACAGGAAAAATGCAATAATGACGTTGGCGGTCACCCCCTACGCCCCGAGTGCGGCGTACTAATGGAAGACAAATCCTCCTCAAGGCCCCGAAACCAAGAAGAGATCGCGGCGTTGCTGGCTCAGACTCCGGTCGTGGCGACCGCGTGTGAACTCGACCTGTTGGTCTTCTTGTACAGACATCCGCGCACCCTGCTAACGAATGAGCAGCTAGCCATCCTTGTCGGATATGACATGACGCAGATTGCGAGGGTGATCGAGACGTTCATTGAAGCTGGAATTCTGGAGAGGACGCAGAATTCGATGCACGCGGTCCGCATGTACCTCCTTCAGCTCGAAGGCCCGCAAAAGGGAGGGCTTACGGCTCTCATAGAGCTGGCTTCTACGCGAGAAGGACGCAAGTGCATTCTCCAGGCTCTTGATCCGGGGCGGTCCACCCCCCGGGACACTCCGGACCGAAAGCGGAGGCTTCGTGCGATCGCCTGATTGTAGAGATAAGGAGCAGTTGCATGCCTAGAGCCGATCTTGTCAGGACCGGCATTGCCGGTCTCGATGATCTCTTATCGGGCGGTATTCCACGGGGAAACGTGATTCTGGTAGAAGGCGCCATCGGCACCGGTAAGACGACAATAGGTGTGGAGTTTGTCTACCGCGGCGCGAAAGAGTTTGGCGAACCGGGCATCATCGTAGTATTTGAGGTCTCGCCTCACAAGCTGATGCGCGACGCCTTGGAATTCGGCTGGAATCTGGAAGAACTCGAACGGCAGAACCTGCTGAAAATCGTGTTCACCACCCGTGACGTCTTACGGCAGGAGCTGCAGCAAGCGGATAGCGTGCTCCTCGCAGATGCTGCAACAATCGGCGCCCGTCGAATATTTATCGATGGCGTGGCCCGCCTGGTCGGCAACGATGGGTCGCAGGAGGCGCGCTCGGCCTTTCATGTACTCACCGAGGGCTTGCAGCGTGAGAATCTAACGGCCATCCTCGCTGTTGAAGCAGCGACGGACTATGGAAACCTTTCCCGCGTGTCGCTGCCGGAGGAATCTATCGCCGATACCGTGGTCCGGCTCAGGATGGAGGACACAGATCGCGCGGTCGCCCGATCGATTGAAATCGTAAAATCGCGAGGGCAGGATTTTCAAATGGGCCGGCACACCTTCCGCATTATCGACGGCGAGGGCGTCCAGGTTTACCGCCGTGTTCAGGCGCCTCACCCGAGCCGGGATACGATCGGCTCTTTCGATCCGGATACGCGGATCCCAACGGGAATTCCCGGTCTGGATGAGATCGTCAACGGCGGATATTTTCTCGGCAGCACGACCGTCGTGGTTGGCATCTCCGGCGTCGGCAAGAGCGTGATGGCCCTTCAGTACATCGCGGAAGGGGCCCGGCGCGGCGAGCGCAGTTTGATGTTCAGCCTGGACGAGCAGGTTACGCAGATCGAGCGCAATGCCAGGAGCATCGGCATCGATTTGGAAGAGGGGAAAAGAAACGGGCTCATTCGTGTGGAATATGAACCACCTCAGGAAATCCAGGTGGATGTACATTTCCACAATATCGAAAGGATCGTCAAGGAGTTTAAACCACGGCGCGTGGTCTTCGACAGCCTGTCCACGTATGGTTCGACCCTCGGCACACAGGGGCGCATCTTCCGCGACTTCTTTCATGGCCTGATCGGCCTCATGAAGGAACACCAAATAGCAGCCGTGTACAATCATGAAAACCCGGAGATGCTGGGGATGGCTTCGATGATGGGAGATTTCGCCATGAGCTCCCTGGTGGACAACATCCTCCTCCTGAACTGGGTTGAGCTCGGCGATACCTTCCGGCTGGGGCTCACGATTGCCAAAATGCGGGCTAATCCCGTGAACCGGATCACGCGCGAATGCGAAATCGTCAGTGACGGAGGTTTACGCGTGCTGCCGCGAACGCTGCCTTTGCCCGCGCACCCGTTTTCCACGTATGCCGGACTGGTGTCGCGCTCGCCTGAGCGTCACCTCCGAAGGGAAGAATTGGGCAGGTCTGATGAAGAGCGCGGCACACGGTAGCGAGCTCTGGAGTTCAGAGCTCTGGAGCTCAGAGCTCTTCGGTTCCGAGCTCTTCAGTTCCGACCTTTGGCAGCGAGCGCTAGAAAGCTATGCCAGCGCTGTCCACCTTACGATCAAATTGTTTGACGCCGAGGAGCGCGTCGTCTTCGGCCCGATCCACCCCACCCCTTTGTTCCACCTGTTTGAAGGAAAGCCCAGCTATGAACCCGGCCTCTTCGCCGAGTGCGCGCGCCAATGTCTGGCGCAGACCGGCGATCGGCTGGCGGTAGTCTCCGAGTTCCGCGGCTTAACTGTCGTCGGAACATCGCTTATGCTCGACGGCGGGATTGTGGGAGCGGCCGTAGCCGGTTATGCTTTCATGGATTTCTGTCAATTATCGGAAGTTCAGCGTCTGGTCCGGAACTCCGGGATCAGCTTCGATCGGCTTTGGCAGGTTGCCCGTGAGCAGAAGCCGATTCCTAAGCAGCGGCTGGTTCTAAATGCGGAACTGCTGCAAGTTCTCGGGGATGCCATCTTAAGAGAAAATCGCCAAACGCGGCAATACGGCGCTCGATTGAACCGCAGTGAATCGCAACTCCGTGCGCTCACCGCGCGGATTATCAATTCGCAAGAGGATGAACATCGGCGAGTGGCGCGGGACCTGCACGACAATATTTGTCCGAAGCTCGCCCTCTTCGAGATCGACATCCACGAAATCGAATCAAAAATGGCGCGCGATCCCGATAGCGCGATGCGCGACCTGCGGCGCCTGGGGATTACGATCGGATCCCTCTCCGAAGAGGTACGGCATATTTCGCACACGCTGCACCCTTCGGTTATCGACGATCTCGGCCTGGTGGCCGCACTCCGTTCCTTGCTGGATGACTACCGGCGGGGGGAAAATATGATTGTCACATTTACTCCGAGGGACGTACCGGAGAGGGTGCCTAATCAGATGGCAACCGGATTATATCGGATCGCACAGGAAGCACTGCGGAATATCGCGAAGCATGGTGAGAGAGTTGGCGTCGAAGTGATCCTGACCGGTACCGCAAGCGGCATTCGGTTAGAGGTTGTCGATCTTGGCCCTGGTTTTGACATGCGCGCACCCCAATCGGGTCTGGGGCTGACCAGCATGGAGGAGCGAGCTCGCATGATGTCTGGCACTTTCAACATTGAATCAGAGCCAGGTAAAGGAACGAGAGTTTCGGTGGATGTGCCACTGAATGGAATAGCTATCGACCGTAGCTAAGCCAGGCGGAACACGATTTAGGCGGATTGCCGCGCCTTCTTTTTATTCCGCTCCCCCTCGGCGCAAAATGTTATAATCCGCCTTTATGGTCATCACCGTCGCCCGGCATCATCATCACCATCTCGACGCCTTCACGCGACGGGCGGTGTTCTAATTCGGAATTAATACGATTGGATCGATGCCCGCCGCGGGGAGCCACCCCGGGCGGGTTTTTTATTGCGCGGCATTGTTGGACAAGAGGCTGCGCTCTCATGGAAAGAACGAATGGACCTCGATTTCGAAAAAGCTGACGGTCTGGTTACCGCCGTCATTCAAGACCACGCCACGGGCCGCGTCCTCATGGTCGGCTATATGAACGAAGAGGCGTTTCGCAAAACCGTCGAAACCGGCTTTGCCACGTTCTACAGCCGTTCCCGCAAAAAGCTGTGGCTCAAGGGAGAGACTTCCGGCCATCGCCTGGTCGTCAAGGAAATCGCGACCGATTGCGATCAGGACGCCGTGCTCGTTCGCGTCGAAGCTCTCGGCCCCGGGGTGTGCCACGAAGGCTACGAAAGCTGCTTCTTCCGCAAGCTAGAAGAGGGCATTTGGAAAGTAGCGGACGATCGTGCTTATGATCCCAACTCCGTCTACGGAGGCAAGTCGTGAAGCTGAAGTTGGGCATTCCCAAGGGCAGCCTGGAAAGCGCCACCATCGAGCTGTTCCGCCGCGCCGGTTTCGCCATCACCACCAGCAGCCGCTCTTATTTCCCCGGTATCGACGACCCCGAAATCGAGTGCATGCTCATCCGCGCGCAGGAAATGGCCCGCTACGTCGAAGACGGCATCCTCGATGCCGGCCTGACCGGCCGTGACTGGATCGAGGAAAACGAAGCCCACGTGGTTGCCGTCGCCGATCTCATTTACGCCAAGCAGAGCTTCGGCAAAGTGCGCTGGGTGCTGGCCGTGCCAGAGGCTTCGGGTTTCCACTCCGTCCGGGATCTCCAAGGCAAAATCATTGCCACCGAACTCGTGGCCACCACCCGCCGCTACCTGGCCTCGCACGGCGTCACCGCCAAAGTCGAATTCAGTTGGGGCGCCACCGAAGTCAAGCCGCCGGTGCTGGCTGATGCCATCGTGGAAGTCACGGAAACCGGCTCCTCGCTGCGCGCCAACAAGCTCAAAATCATCGACACTGTTCTCGAATCGAATACCCAGTTGATCGCCAACCGCGCTTCTTGGGACAACCCGGCCAAGCGCCGCAAGCTCCAAGACATCAAAATGCTGCTCGAAGGTGCGATGAACGCTTTGGGCAAGGTCGGGCTCATGCTGAACGTACACAAGAGCGATCTGGATGCCGTGCTGGGCGTGCTGCCCGCGCTCAAACGGCCCACCATCTCACACCTGAGCGACGAAGAGTGGCTCGCCGTAAACACCATCCTCGATGAATCCACTGTGCGCGATATTATCCCGCGGCTGAAGCAGGCGGGCGGCGAGGGAATTGTCGAATATCCGCTGAATAAGATTGTCCTGTGATCCGCATACTCGCAAGTAAAGACATAGGCCGCCTCCTGGCCCGCAAGGCCACCCGCCTCGCGGAAGCCGAAGCTGTAGTCCGCCCCATCCTCGATGATGTCCGCCGGCGCGGCGATAAGGCTCTGCTCGAATACGCCCGGCGCTTCGACGGCTTCGAAGGCCGCACTGTGCGGGTTGCCGAAAAACCATTGCAGGCAGCCGAAAAAAAGCTCGCCACCGAGTTTCGCAAGGCAGTCGAAATCGCCGCAGCCAATATTCGGGCCTACGCGACAAAACAATTGCCAAAAGAGTGGATGTCCCGGAATGGCTCGGGCCTCCGCCTCGGCCAGATTGTGCGCCCGCTCGATACCGTCGCCGCCTACATCCCCGCCGGCCGCTATCCTTTGCCTTCCACCGTGCTCATGACAGTGGTTCCCGCGCAAGTCGCCGGAGTGCCGAATATCTGCATCTGCTCGCCGAAATCGGTCCCTGAGGTCTTCGGTACGGCTTCCATTCTGCAGGTCCCCCATGTCTTCCAAATGGGCGGAGCCCACGGCATCGCCGCTTTCGCCTTCGGAACCCGCACGGTTCCCCGCGCCGATCGCATTGTTGGCCCGGGCAACATTTATGTAGCTGCCGCCAAAAAGCTGCTCGCAGGTGAAGTAGGCATCGATTTCATCGCCGGACCCACCGAAATCCTGATCGTCGCCGCCGAAGGCGATCCCTCCCACCTCGCCGCCGACATGCTCGCCCAGGCCGAGCACGATTCCGATGCCTCCGCCCTGCTGCTCACCACCTCCAAACGCCTCGCCGCCGCGGTTGCGAAGGCCGTCGAACAGCAACTGGCCGGGCTGCCCACTCGGTCCGTCGCGGCCCAATCGATCGCCCGCAATTCGGCCATCGTTCTCGTAAGCTCGCTCGATGAAGCCGTTGAGATCGCCAATCGCTTCGCCCCCGAGCATCTCAGCATCCCCGAAGAAAGCCTGCTCGCCAACATCCGCCACGCCGGCAGCGTTTTCATCGGGCCTTTCAGTCCGGAAGCTGCCGGCGATTACTGCTCAGGCCCCAATCATGTCTTGCCGACATCCGGCGCCGCCCGCATCCGCGGCGGCCTTTCCGTCACCGACTACCTCAAGGTAATCTCCGTGCAGCAACTCTCCGCATCCGCCCTTCGCCGCCTAGCTCCCGCCATCACCACTCTGGCGCGCGCCGAAGGCCTCGAAGCCCACGCCCGTTCCGTGGAGGTCCGGCTGAATGCCCACTAAACTCTTCAAACTCCCCAAGGGCGCGCAAAAGCCCCGCCCCGCCGTCCTCGCCATGAAGCCCTACTCCCCGCCCACCGCCGGACGCGCCGGCAAGCTCCGCCTCGATTTCAACGAAAACACCGTCGGTTGCTCCCCGCGCGTAATCGAAGCCCTGCGCCACGGCTTCGATGCCGGAGCGCTCTCCGTTTATCCCGAATACCACGAGGCCAAGAACGAAATCGCCGCCTACTTCCGCATCGATCCCAGCCAGTTCGTCTTCACCAACGGCACCGACGAAGCCATCCAGGTCTTCGTTAACACCTACGTCGATGCCGGCCAGAAGGTCCTTTTGCTGAAGCCCTCCTACGCCATGTACCGCTTCTATGCGGAAGTGGCGGGCGCGCGCGTCTGCGAAATCGAGTATCCGCACCCCGGTATGGAATTCCCCCTCGATGCTGTGCTGCGCGCCATCACCCCCGAAACCCGCGCCGTCATTCTCGCCAATCCGAACAATCCCACCGGCACCGGCGTTTCGCTCCTCGGCATCGAACGTATCCTCCACCGCGCGCGCAGAGCCGTAGTGCTGGTGGATGAAGCCTATTACGAATTTTCCGGCGTCACCGCGCTAGGCGAAATCGAGCGCGTGCCCAACTTGTTCGTCTCCCGCACGTTTTCGAAGGTCTTCGGCATGGCCGCCATGCGCCTCGGTTGTCTGTTCTCGCATTCCGCCAACATTCAGTTCCTGCACAAAGCGCAATCGCCCTACAGCGTAAACACGCTCGCCGTGCTGGCCGCGCGCGAAGCGATCACCGACACCGCTTACATTCAGAACTACGTCGCCGAAGTCCTGGCTGCCCGCGAGCTCCTCTGCGTGGGCCTCGAAAAACTCGGTATCACGTACGTCCCCAGCTCCGCCAATTTCGTGCTCGCCAGAATCGGCCCACGCGCGATCGAAATTCGCGACGCCCTGCGCGACTGCGGCATCCTGGTTCGCGACCGCAGTTACGAAGCCCCCGGCTGCGTCCGCATGACCGTTGGCACTCGCGACCAGACCCGCTGCCTTCTGGCCGCCTTGCAGGAGATCTGGAACCGATGAAACCCCTCCTCGTCTTCGACATGGATGGTGTCCTGGTCGATGTCACCGAATCGTACCGCGAGGCCATCGCCCAAACCGTCGCCCACTTCACCAACCAGGAGATCACTAACCAGCAGATTCAGGACTACAAAAACCATGGCGGCTGGAACGACGACTGGCGCTTGTCGCACCATATCGTCAGCCAAGCTGGCGTTGACATCCCTTTCGAACAAGTGAAAGCCTATTTCCAAAGCATCTTCCTCGGCGAAGGCGGCCTCATAATGCAGGAACAGTGGGTCGCCCGCCCCGGCACTCTGGAACAACTGAACCAGCGCTTCCACTTCGCCCTCTTCACCGGTCGGCCCAAACGCGAAGCCGAATTCACCCTCACACGCTTCGCCCCCCAATTGCGCTTCGACCCAATCATCGGCATGTACGACGTCGAAAATCACAAGCCTGCCCCCGATGGTCTGCTCCGCATCGCTGCCGGCAACGGCGCGTCCAAGCTCTTTTACGTGGGCGATACGGTTGACGACGCGCGCGCCGCCAAAGCCGCCAGCATCCCCTTCATCGGCATCGCCGCGCCCTCCAACCCGCGCTACCTCGATCTCGTCTTCCTCTTCCAGGCCGAAAAGGCCTACGCCATCGTGGACGACATCAACTATCTCGAAGAGGTCTTCACCGGATGAGAACCGCCGCGCTCAACCGCAACACCACCGAGACCCAGATCTCTGGCTCGCTCCGCATCGAAGGCCGCGGCCAGTACAAAATCGCCACGGGCATCCGCTTTTTCGATCACATGTTGGAGCTGTTCGCCAAACACGGCGGCTTCGATTTGAGGCTCGCGGCCGACGGCGATCTCGATGTGGACCAGCACCACACGGTAGAAGACGTCGGCATCGTGCTCGGCCAATTGTTCTCTAAGGCTCTCGGCGACCGCAAAGGCATCAATCGCGCGGGCTATTTCGTCATGCCGATGGATGAAACTCTGGCCGTCGTCGCGCTCGATCTCGCCGGCCGCCCCGCGCTCGTATACAAGGACCGAGTAAAAGTTCGCCTCGTGGGCGATCTGCAAACCGAGCTGATCGAAGATTTCTTCGGCGGCTTCGTCAACCACGCCGGCGCAAATCTCCACGCCCGAGTCCTCTACGGCCGCTCCAGCCACCACAAAATTGAGGCCATCTTCAAATGCTTTGCCCGCGCCATGAAATACGCCTGCTCCAAAGACGCGCGGCTCAAAGACCAATTGCCGTCCACGAAGGGGCTCCTGTGATCGTTATCTTCGATTACGGCGCCGGCAATCTCCGCTCCGTCCAAAACACGCTGGCCGAACTCAACGCCACTTACACCCTAGTCCACGATGCCGCCGGCCTTCAGCAAGCCACCAAGATCATCCTCCCCGGCGTCGGCCACTTCGGCCAGATGATGCGCGCGCTCGATGCCCTCTCCATCCGCGCCGCCCTCCTCGAACGCATTGCCGCCGGCGTCCCCTTCCTCGGCATCTGCCTCGGCCTCCAGGCCCTCTTCGAATCGAGCGAAGAAGCCCCCGAAGTCCGCGGCCTCGGCATCTATCCCGGCACGGTCCGCCGCTTCCCCACAACCGCCCGCGTTCCCCACATGGGCTGGAACCAACTGGAGCTCCGCCGCGAATCGAAGCTCGTCCGCCAGCTTCCCGCGCCGCCCTTCGTCTACTTCGCCCACAGCTATTACGTCCCCGCCTGTGATCTCGCCGCCGCCATCTGCACTTACGCCGAACCCTACACCGCGGTCCTGGAACACAACAACGTCTTCGGCGTCCAATTTCATCCCGAAAAATCCGGCCCTGTCGGTCTCCAAATCGTCCGCAATTTCTTGGAGCTGCCATGTTAATTACTGGGGTCAGGGCTTCTGCCCTGCCGCCGGGCTTCCGCCCGGCGCAATCCAGCAAACCAGAAGGCCCTCAAGACAGTCCGCCATGCTAGCCAAGCGCATCATTCCCTGCCTCGACGTCACCGCCGGCCGCGTCGTCAAAGGTGTGCATTTCGTTAACCTGCGCGATGCCGGAGATCCCGTCGAACTCGCCGATCGCTACAACCGCGATGGCGCCGACGAGCTCGTCTTCCTCGATATCACCGCCTCGAGCGATGCTCGCGAAATCATGGCCGACGTAGTTGCCCGCACAGCCCGCCGCGTCTTCATCCCGCTCGCCGTGGGCGGCGGCATCCGCTCTGTGGCCGATGCCCGGCGTATCCTCCTCTCCGGCGCAGACAAAGTCTCGGTCAACACCGCCGCCGTCCGCCGCCCCGAACTGATCACCGAATTGAGCGAAGAGTTCGGCGCTCAGGCCGTCGTCCTCGCCGTCGACGCCCGCCGCCACGGCTCCGGCTGGCACGTCTACACCCGCGGCGGTCGCGACGATGAAGGCATGGACGCCATTGCCTGGGCGGCCCACGGCGAAGAACTGGGCGCGGGCGAAATTCTGCTCACCTCCATGGATACCGATGGCGTCCAGGAGGGCTTCGATTGCGCCCTCACCCAAGCCGTCTCTCGCGCCACTCACATTCCCGTTATCGCCAGCGGTGGCGCAGGCAAGCCCGAACATTTCGTCCGCGTGCTCACCGATGGCTGCGCCGATGCCGCCCTCGCCGCCTCTATCTTCCACTACGGAACATATACCGTGAACCAGTTGAAAGAAGAGCTCGACAAGCGCGGCATCCCTGTCAGGAAAACCGTATGATCCTCCCCTGCATCGATCTCATGGATGGCAAGGTTGTGCAACTCGTACAAGGTCGCGACAAGGCCCTCGAAGCCGACTCGCCCGAAGAGATGCTACGCCGCTTCGCCGCCTTCCCCGAAATTCAGGTGATCGATCTAGATGCCGCCATGGGTCGCGGCTCCAACGACGAGCTCGTGCGCATGCTGGCCGCAAGAGCCGCGATCCGAGCCGGCGGTGGTGTGCGCACTATCGAGCGCGCGCAAGCCCTCGTCTCTCAAGGCGCGCGCAAGGTCATCGTGGGAACCGCGGCATTCACCGAAAACGGCATCAACGAAGCCTTCCTCGCCTCCGTCCGCGATGCCATCGGGCGCGAGCGTCTGCTGGTGGCTCTCGATTCCAAAGCCGGCCGCATCGTCGTCAAAGGCTGGCGCGAGTCCACCAATCTCACCGCCGAAAATGTGCTCAGCCGCCTCGAACCCTTCTGCTCGGGCTTCCTTTGCACCTATGTCGATAAAGAAGGCATGATGCAAGGCACCGACCTCGACTGGTTCCGCCGCCTCCGCGCCGCCACCTCGCTCGAACTCACCGCCGCCGGCGGCATCACCACTCTCGAAGAAGTCCGCGCCCTCGCCGCCATGGACGTCCACGCAGCCCTCGGCATGGCGATCTATACTGGCCGCATACGCCTGGAGGATCTCAAACAATGCGTCCATATGCCATCGTCCTCGCCCTAGCCGCATGCGCCTGTTCGCAGCCGGCGCCCGTCATCTATGAAGGTGCGCGCCTGATCATCGGCGATGCCACCCCGCCCATCGAAAACGGCGCCTTCATCGTCCAGAACGGCCGCATCACCGCTGTCGGGCCCAGATCCTCGGTCCGCGCCCCCGCGGGCGCCACGCATGTCGATCTCACCGGCAAGACTGTGATGCCCACTCTCAACAATATCCACATCCACATCGGCTACGAAGGCTTCACAAGCTGGAGTGTCGAAAACCACACGCGCGAAAACGTGCTCGATCACCTTCAGCGCGAAGCGTTCTACGGCGTCGGCACAGCTATGACCATGGGGGATCAGCCGGTGGATTTCGCTCTCGCCTTCCAGCACGATCAGCTCGCCGGCAAGTTTCCGCCTGCCGCCCGTTTCTTCTTCGCCGCCGGAATCGCCCCGCCCGGAGGCGGCCCCGACTCGCTCCTCATCCAGGGCACCACGCCACTCCATGCGGTCTTCGAAGTCTCTACTCCCGAAGAAGCCGTAGCAGCGGTGAAGAAGATCGCCGCCCGCAACATAAAGCAGATCAAGTTCTGGGTCGACAATCGCGACAACAACCGCGGCAGCCACCATAAGCTATCGCCCGAAATCTACACGCCGCTCATCGCAGAAGCCCACCGGCACGGCATCATCGTGCATGCCCACGCCACCAACCTCCAGGATCAGAAAGAGGTCGTCAAAGCCGGTGTCGACGTTCTCGTCCACACCATCGTCGCCGAAAAGCTTGACGATGAATTCGCCGCCATTTTGCGCGAACACAAGCCCTATTGGGCGCCCGTGATGGGCCTCGCCGATCGCTCCGAGCTTTGTGATGGCCCCGTTTCTTTCATCGAACAGGTGCTGCCCGAGAGCGCCATCGAAGCGGTGCGTGCGGGCAAAACCTGGCTCCCTTCAGCCCCGTGCTCGGCGCCTGCGACCCCACAAGCCGCGCAGCGCGAAGAAAACCTGAAGTACAACTTCCCGAAATACCTCGCCTCCGGCGCGCGCATCGTGCTGGGAACCGACGCCGGTGTCTCCCAGAAATATGCCTACGGATTTGCCGAGCATCACGAAATCGGCATGTACGTGAAACTCGGCATGAAACCCGCGGACGCGATCCAGGCTTCCACTTCCCGGCCCACTCAAGTCCTCCGCATCGCAGACACAGGAACGCTCGCCAAGGGTAAGCGCGCGGACTTCATCATCCTCAACGCCAACCCTCTGGACGATATTCGCAACACCCGCGAAATCGATAGGGTCTACCTCAATGGCGCCAAGCTCGACCGCGATGCCCTCCGCACCCGATTCAAGTCGGGAGCCCTTCCGAGCCGCGACCGCTAGGGAGCGGTCCTCCATGCTCCCGTGGAGCGACCGCACAAAACCGCTTCTCAGTGGGAGTAGACTGTACTGAAGAATTGAGGAACCATGACCCGTCGCACGATCGCCGCCGCCCTGTTTGTGGCCGCTCCCGGCTTCGCCCAGTGGCACGATTTCCCCGTGCATGTCCCGCGTCTGCCCGATGGCAAGCCGAACCTGTCTGCGCCCGCCCCCAAGCGCGCCGATGGGAAGCCCGACCTTTCCGGCGTCTGGGAGACTAAGTTCGGCTACCTGGCCAACCTCGCCAAGGACTACAAGCCCGAAGACATCTTTCAGCCCTGGGCGGCCGCGCTCTACAAGCACCGCACCGACACTTTGAGCCGCGACGACCCGCAAGCCCGCTGCGTCCTCTCCGGCGTGCCGCGCGAAGACAATGTGCCGTACCCCTTCAAGATTCTGCACACCGACGAAGGCGTCGTGATTCTGTATGAGGCGCTGCACAGCTACCGCCAGATCTTTATGGATGGACGCCAATTACCGAAGGACCCGAACCCCACCTGGATGGGCTACTCCATTGGCCACTGGGATGGCGACACGCTCGTAGTCGAATCTTCCGGATTTGTGGGCGATAACTGGCTCGATAACAACGGTCACCCCGGAACCGAAGCTATGCGCCTCACCGAGCGCTTCCATCGCCGTGATTTCGGCCACATCGATCTGGCGCTCACCGTCGACGACCCTAAGGCCTACAAGAAACCCTGGGGCGCGAACCTGGAGCTGACTCTCAACCCTAATACGGAACTAATCGAATACGTTTGCGACGAGAATGAAAAGGATGTCAGTCACCTGGTGGGCAAGTAGTGACCCAGTCTCCGACCCTTTGGGAGATCTTCCGATATTACGCGCAACGCGCAACCATATTCCCCCTCGAAGCCGTCCTGGAAACGCTCCACCTAAGGCTCGGCCCGCTCAATCCGCCTCGCCGCGTCGATCCTAACGGAGGCGGCGACTTCCTCGGCATCGGCCGCGAGTTCTGCAAGTATTTCATTGAACTCGGTGACCTGCGCCCGGAGCATTCCGTGCTGGATGTCGGTTCGGGCTGCGGCCGCATGGCCGTCCCATTGCTCGATTACCTGACCAGCGGAACCTATGACGGCATCGAAATTATGAAGAAGAGCGTCACCTGGTGCCGTCGCGCCATCACTCCTCGCCATCCGAATTTCCGGTTTCACCATGCCGATATTCTCAATCGCGAGTACAACCCCTCAGGACGCCTCCGGGCGGAAGATTACCGCTTTCCGTTCCCCGATCCCCGGTTCGATTTCATCTTCCTTACCTCCGTATTCACACACATGCTGCCGCCTTCAGTCGAAAACTATTTGCGCGAAATCGCGCGGGTTTTGAAACCCGGAGGGCGGTGTCTCATTACCTGGTTTCTGCTCGATGAAACATCCCGCAAACTCTCGACAACGGAGAAGAGCCAACTCAACTTCAAATTCGATTTCGGTAACTATCGTTCCACTCACAAGCGTATTCCCGAATACGCGGTCGCCTACGATCAGGATTTCGCGGTCGGGCTGTACAACCGCTGTTCGCTTGTGCCCAGATTGCCTCCGTATTACGGCTGCTGGAGCGGGCGCGAGCGAAAGGTAAGCTTCCAGGATATAATCGTCGCCACGAGGGAGGAGCAACGGCAATGAAAAAGACGCCGCTTCGATATTCGCACGCGCTCGCAGCCGCATTGGCAGGATGCCTTTTGGCGCCTGCGGCAGCGCTGGCACAAGGACAGCAAGATTTCAGCAAAGTGGTCATCAAAACCACGAAGCTTGCAAACAACTTTCATACGCTCGAAGGCCAGGGCGGCACCATCGGCGTGCTCACCGGGCAGGATGGCGTGTTCATGGTGGACGATCAGTTCGCCCCGCTCACCGACAAGATCGTCGCTGCGATCAAGCAGATTTCGAGCGAACCGATTAAATTCGTCGTCAACACGCACGTCCACGGTGATCACACCGGCGGCAACGCGAACCTAGGCAAAATGGGCGTGACGATTCTGGCGCGCGAGAACCTGCGCAACCGCCTGATGCATCCCGCGCCGGCGGCCAACGGCACCACACCCGAGCCGGCGCCGCACGAGGCCCTGCCCGTGATCACCTATAACAACCTGGTGACCTTCCACATGGACGGTGAAGACGTGCAGTTGATTCCCATCCCCGCCGCTCACACCGATGGCGACACGATGGTCCGCTTCGTCCACGACGATATCATCATGACCGGCGATTTCTACCGCTCCGTCCAATATCCCAATATTGATCGCGTCAATGGCGGCTCTCTGAACGGCATGATTGATGGGCTAGGCCAGGTGATCGCGCGCTCCGGTCCCAATACGAAGATCATTCCCGGCCACGGCCCCATGGTCACTCGCGCCGAAGTGATGGCCCACCGCGACATGATCCTCGCCATCCGCGACCGCGTCGCCAAGTTAATTTCGGAAGGCAAGTCCCAGGACGAGGTGCTCGCCGCCAAGGTGACCGCCGACTACGATTCCAAGGTCCCCAATTCGGCCGAAACTACCCAGCGTTTCGTTACTCAGTTGTACGCCGAACTGAAGCCGGCTAAGTAAGCGCTAGTTCTGAGACCCCATAGTTCGTTGCGGTTCCGGAAAAGCACTCGCCTACGCTCGTGGCTCGGATCC
>DATBID010000172.1:0-7993 GCA_036557125.1 Bryobacteraceae bacterium
GATAAAGCAAGATGCCGAAATTTCCCCATGGATAAATATCAATTCCAAAGGCGGGAAAATAGGCGATGCTTCCTCCCGAGTATCCAATCGCTGTAGCGATGAAGAAATACTTGATTTGATTTTTTCTGCCCGGCGAGGCTGTGTGGTACGCCCGAATCAATTCATAATGGCTATACAGAGCGAGGGTGATCCACCAGGCGACATAGACGGGGTATAGTGCACCGCCAAGAACATAGTAGAGGGAATGGAAGACCCATCTGACGCGATAGAAAAACAGAGAGGTTGGGATAGTCAAAAGGAAAACGAGTGCTATGAAATAGTGAAGCACAATGGATCGGTTCCGTCGAAGGTCAAGGAAGGTGCAAACGAAATGGTAAAAAAGAGGAGCAATCCATACGACTCCGAAAGCATATGCCAAACGCCAGGCCAATAGGCCTTCGGTGGCAGTTTTTGCCCAACTGATCCACATCCCGCCAAAGCCCCAGACACCGACCGCCAGAGATAATAAAAACCACATTCTGCCAATCTTGCGATTCGGACTCATCAATAGGACGAAGAGCCCGAAACTGACGGAGGCGATTCCGGTCAGCAGGCCGGAGAGACCAAACGGAGTCATGGTAAGCCCTTAGCAGGCCGAATTTGTTACAGATCTAACTTGCGGTCGATCAGTGACAGAACACAAAATTGTCCGCGTGACCGGCTGGGCTATCGAAGCGCGCGCTTGCAGCTCCCTAGCGGCCGTCCCAATGGAGGATTCTTAGGAATGAATAAAGATTTAGAAGTTTTCCCCATTTCGTCCTCGGGACATCGATCAGTTCGCGGTAAATGTCTCCGCTGAACCGACCCGATCCTTAGAAAGGTTCAGCTCGTAAATAGAGGTGTTATGGCTTTGTGAATACATAAGCGGCGTAACGTGAGTGACCCATAACCCTTTGTGACAATCGAAGCTCCTGAAGCAACAATTTCCACTCCTGTTCCGTAATAGCGGAGTATTCTGACCGAACGATTTCCAGTGCTTTCCGGGTCAGTGAATGCTGCCCCATGAAGATTGCCAAAGCGGCAACGTCCAAAATTCGCATGACGGGCTTGGTCCAGTCCAGAATTTGTCGCTCGACAAAACCGATCGCCCTCGCATTTTTTGTGTACCTTTCGAACGGTTCAAATTGCTCCATTTGCCATGTTTCTCGAAAGCTGTTCTTGGGATCTACATCATCAATTTGTTCTGGATAATTCGTTCTCCAGGTAATATCGACCAAAACAAACGTTCCACCAGGTTTAAGTACATGGAAAGCGCTGTTTAATAGCGCTTTCCTTCCCTCAGGGCCAAAATGAAAAGCGGCTTCGAGACAATGAATCTTGTCAATGCTATTAGGAGTCGCGACATTTTCAAGCTGTGTCGCGTCACCATTAATGAAGCTGATATTCCCCGCTTTGCCAAAGTTACTTTGTGCAAACTTAATATGTGCTTCGCAAAGATCTAGTCCAGTGATCTTAGAGCCATATTGAGCGATAAACTGCGTTGTCCAGCCGTTCCCGCATGCGAGATCAAGGATCGATTCATTGGGTTGTGGATTCAACAATTCAACCGATTTCTTAACTAGATATTGTTGAAAATGATTTAAGCCGCGGATCACAGATGGTAATCGTTTTAATTCAAAGTAGCCTAGATTTAAGAGAGGGCCCCATCCGGAAGCGTTCAGGAATTTTACCGCCAGCTTGGAACCGTTGTAGGTGTCAGCCAGATGGCTACTTCTCAATTCATTCCCTTTGGGATCCGGCGCATTGAGGTAAAGGTCTTCCTCGCGCCGGGATACTCCGTCAATCGTCGCATTGTCCATATCAGATTCCCTCTCCCACACGTTCGCTTACCCCCTGAGTCTTTCAAGGCATTCACACGCCGTGCCGAAGGAAGTTCGTCTCCAACGGTCGCCGCGAACATACTGGGAAAATATGCGCTAAAATATAAATTACCATTTTTGATCGCTTCGCACGTGATCTTGGCGCAATGGGTATTGGCAACGAGCGCCGCACTGCGTGAGCACTGATTCCGGTGCTCCAGAAGGCGCATAGTGATCAGGCGTTCTGAATGGTAACGCATCGTCCTATGGGGAGGTCTCTACGCTGTGGCGCTTCCGATCGACAAACCAAGTGAGGGGCTGCTCAAGCCATTGATTTCAGGGTCAGACGAGCTATTGCATACACACAGGAATTCCGCTAAAGTGTGTCAATCTGATTAATTAAGTCCGTTCCACGTGTCCTCTCGCACCGCCCCGAATCTCTGCTGTGCGCCTGCCCCACCAACAGTGTCCTCACTTCCACAGTTTCAGGGTCGATACTCTCAAAAATAAAGTCATAATTCAATTTTGACCGCTGCTACCATGCACGTGGAGAAGATCTCATGGACCGTACACGCTCGCTCTTTGTTGACGATGGTCTGGTTCGCCGCGCTCTGCCTGAGTTGGCCCGCTTTCGGCGAGCAGAAATATGTCTCACAGTTTAACGCCTATGGTGGTTACGCCTTGCTCGCCAGCCCTGGCATTAGCCTGGTGGAAAACGGATTTGCCGCACAGTTCGGCTTCCAGCCCAAGACTTGGTACGTGCTGGGTGTCGACTATAGCATCTCGTCCGGGGACACCACTCTGACGCCCGGATTGCTAACCAAGACGCTGCAGCAGCAATTGGGCGCGCAACTAAGGCAACTGGCCGCTGAGGGTCAGCTTCCGCCCGGGTACCAGTTGCGCGTGCCGACGCATTCCCGCACGCAGACATTTGTGGCAGGCGCGCAATTGGTATCTCATCACTTTACTCACGTGACACTCTTCGTCAGACCCGTCGTTTTCGGCGCCGTTCACGAATCCGCCGCTCTCCACCCCACAGACCCGATTGCCGCCGCCATAGTCGCCCGGCTTGCCCCTTCGGGAACCACAACCGATACCACCTGGTTCATCGGAGCAGGCGGCGGAATCGACGTTTTACTAACGAAGCATTTCGTCATACGCAATCAGGTGGATGTGGTCTGGGACCACTTGTTCAGCAGTTTGCTGGCGAACGGCCGCTGGACGGTCCGCTACTCCGTCGGGCCAGCGTTCTATTTCGGCAGGAATATCAAGCGATAGTTCTCACCGCAAAGCGGAAGCTGTCTTCGGCCGCTCTTCGGCCAATCGCCAGCTTTACGCAACAATTGGTAACCGGCCCGAACCTATCCCTGCCCGCCGTGCAGGACCCCACGCGACGGCTACGAAGAAGGCCGGAAACAAAGGCCTCAGCCGGCTCGGCGGGGCCGTCCGAATAACTTGCCCTCAGCAGACGCGAGCCTAATGTCAACCGGATGAAATGCCGATAGTTGCATTGATGGCCGAAGACGATTTGGTAGCCCTGGAACTCATGCTGAACCGGTTCCGCCGGCTGATGGCGGATTTGCAACGGGGCGCCATTTCCCGGAACGATTTTCAGCCGTGGGAGGTGGAAATCCTGCTGGATATTGCGGATTGTGAGTTGGACCGGCGCCGCCGGTCTGACGTACTTCGCCAATACCAGAAAGCCGTAGAGAAGCAAATGGAAACCGGCCCAGGGCCGCCGATGAAACTTTCCGAATTTCTGGCGATACGCGCCAAACGCCAGGAAAAATCAGTTGAATAACACGCGGCGCCCCTCGATGCGGTACCTCCCCTCGAGTACCAGCTTAATGGCATCGGAATAAATGCGGTGTTCCTCCCTGAGGATACGGGCGGAGAGCGTTTCCACGGTATCGTCATCGTGTACCGGAACGGCCGCTTGCATCACGACTGGGCCGGCATCCAGGTATTCGTCCACAAAGTGAACCGTGCAGCCGCTAACCTTCACGCCGTACTCGAGCGCCTGGCGCTGCGCATCCAGCCCAGGGAAAGCGGGCAGCAGGGACGGGTGGATATTGAGGATGCGGTTCGCAAACTCACGGATGAATCCCGCACTCAGCACCCGCATATATCCTGCCAGACAAATCAAATCCGGTTCGTAGGGTCGCAGGGTCTCGATGAGAGTGCGGTCGTAATCCTCCCGATCCATGCCCTTGGGCGGAAGAGCAACGGTTGGTATGCCGCGCTCGCTGGCCAAAGATAGGCCGCGCGCTTCCAGGCGGTTGCTGGCGACGACGGCAATTTCGGCGGCGAGCGACCCTTTGGCTATGTTGTTGGCAATGGCCTCGAAATTCGAACCGCGGCCGGAGAGCAAAACGGCCAGCCGCTTCATCGGTATTCCACTCTCGGCCGGCGGCGGCGATGCCGAGTTACTTCACCGATGACAAACGCTTCTTCACCCAGCCTGCGGAGGAGGCGCTCGGCTTTGACCGCGCCACGGTGCGGCACCGCGAAGATAATCCCCACGCCCAAATTAAAGGTCCGGCGGTAATCATCGTGAGGGATCTTTCCAAGGCCGCGCAAGAGTTCAAACAGCGGGGGAATCCGCCAGCTTGAGGTTTCAATAGCGGCGGCCAGTCCCTCGGGCAACATGCGGGGTGTGTTGTCGGTGATGCCCCCGCCAGTGATATGGGCTGCGCCCCCAAGCAATCCGGCGCTGAGCAGAGCCCGAATGGGCTTCAGATAACTCCGATGCACAGCCAACAATGCATCGGCAAGAGTAGTCTTGAGTTCGGGCAGATGCGCGTCGGGCCCGTACCCGGCCTGCTCGAAGAGCAAACGACGCGCTAGCGAATACCCGTTGGTGTGCAGGCCGGAAGAAGGCAAAGCGAGCAAACGGTCCCCGGGCTGGATGTCTTTGCCGGTGAGGAGCTTCGATTGCTCCGCGGCCCCCACGATAAAACCAGCGAGGTCGTACTCCCCGGCGGCGTAGACGCCAGGCATTTCGGCGGTTTCGCCGCCAATCAAGGCACAGCCGTTCAGCTTGCAGGCGCGGGCGATGCCGGAAACGACCGCCGCGGTTACGGCGGCGTTCAACTTGCCGGCCGCAAAGTAATCGAGGAAAAAGAGGGGCGCGGCGCCCTGGACCGCAATATCGTTCACGCAATGGTTGACAAGGTCCTGACCGATGGTGTCGTGGCGCCCGGTGAGGAACGCGAGCTTCACCTTAGTGCCAACCCCATCGGCGCTGCTCACGAGCACCGGACGGCGAAGGCCGGAGAGCCGGTAAGCGGCGCCAAAGGTTCCGATATCTGTCAGAACGCCGCGCGTGAACGTCCCGCGGGCCAGCCGTTTGATCGCGGTTACAGCACGATCCCCTTCGTCAATGTTGACTCCAGCGTCTTGGTAGCGGACTTGTTTGTCTTCGGACAAATCTCAGTATAAAGTGCTGCATGCGCATTCGCACTTATAGCGATTCACCTCTCACCAGGTCCGCATAGGTCTCTCGCTCCCGGATCACCCGGTACTGGTTTCCCTCCACCAGCACCTCGGGCGCACGGGGCCGGGAGTTGTAATTCGAAGACAGGACGAAGCCGTAAGCTCCAACCGTGCAGACAGCCAGGAAGTCGCCCGGCAGCACATTATCCATATGCCGGTCACGAGCCAGGAAGTCACCGGTTTCGCAGACCGGACCCACGACATCGGCCGTGATGGGCGGGAGATTGCGTCGGCGCAGCGGAATGATCTCGTGGTGCGCGCGGTATAGAGAGGGGCGAATCAAGTCGTTCATGGCGGCGTCCACTACGACAAATTCTTTAGGGCCGCTTTTCTTTCGATAGAGGACGCGGGTGAGAAGGATTCCGGCTGGCCCGGCAATAGACCGGCCTGGCTCGACCATCACGCAAAGTCCGCTGGTGCGCAAGCGGCCATGCAGGCTTTGAATGAACTCCTGAATGGCCGGCGCATTCTCGCCGGGCCGATAAGAGACGCCAAGGCCGCCGCCCAGATCCAAATGCCGGATCGGGAAACCGGAAGCGCGCAGGGACTCTGCAAGGGCAAGCACCTTATCGACCGCTTCCAGAATCGGGCTGGGGTCGAGGATCTGCGATCCAATATGGCAACTGACTCCTTCGGCGGAAAGATTCCGCAATCGCCGGGAGCGCTCGTAGACGCCCGCAGCTTCCCCGATAGCGATGCCGAATTTGTGTTCGCTCAAGCCGGTGGAAATATAGGGATGAGTAGAAGGATCGACATCGGGATTGACGCGCACGGAAAAACCGGCGACTACGCCGTGGCGAGCGGCCATGGCGTCGATCAGTTCCATTTCCGATTCCGATTCGCAGTTGAAGCTGTGAATTCCTTTTTCGAGAGCATACTCCACCTCCGCGGCAGTTTTTCCAACGCCAGAGAAGACCACCTTCGCGGGATCGCCGCCGGCCTGGAGCACACGGAACAGTTCTCCGCCGGAGACTATGTCGAAGCTCGAGCCGGCTTTAGACAATAGCGCCAGCACGGCCAGAGACGAATTGGCTTTCACCGCGTAGCAGACGGAGTGAGGCAGGCCGGCGAAGGCCTGGTCATAAGCGAAATAGTTCTCCAGAATGGCGCGGCTGGAATAAACGTAGGCGGGGGTGCCTGCGCGAGCCGCGATGTCGGCAAGAGGCGTATCCTCGCAATACAGATCCGCCCCGGAGTAATGGAACATAATCAAACGATACAGGTGCGGGGCGGCAAAGCGCAAAACTCGAAGGCCGAAGCCGGTTCGCGCTACAGTATTTACTTCGACTTTCGCCGTGATTGACGTCCAGGCCCTAGAACACGAGCTCGCGCACAGCCTTGCGGGGGAAGCGCGGTTCGACACCATTTCCCGCGTGCTCTACTCGACTGACGCGAGCGTCTACCAGATTCAGCCGCTAGGCGTGGTGATCCCGAAGAACCGGGATGACATCGTGCGCACCATCGAGATTTGCCGCCGGTTCGGATGCCCGCTCACGATGCGCGGCGGCGGCACTTCACAGGCCGGCCAAGCGATCGGCCAGGGCCTGCTGGTAGATATCTCGAAGTATTACAACCGGCTGCTGGAGGTGAACGCGGAGGAGCGGTGGGCGCGCGTCGAGCCCGGAATCGTGCTGGATGAATTGAACGCACAACTGGCGCCGTTGGGGCTGCGCTTTGCGCCCGACATTTCCACCGCGAGCCGGGCCACCATCGGCGGCATGATCGCCAACAATTCCGCGGGCGCGCGCAGCGTTCTCTACGGCAAGACCATTGACCACGTGCTGGAAACGACGGTTGCGCTGTCCGATGCGAGCGTGGCGCATTTCCGCGAGATTCCGCGAAGTGAGACTCCAGGGGGAACCAGTTTGGAGGCGGCGTGCTACGCGACCGTGCTGCGTCTGGCGTGCGAGCATGCGGAAGAAATCGGCCGGCGCTATCCCAAGATTGTGCGGCGTGTGGCCGGTTACAACCTCGACGAATTTGTGGATGCCGGGCGGCCCATCAATCTCAGCAAATTGATTGTAGGCTCGGAGGGAACCCTGGGCGTAGTGCTGGAGGCGAAGTTGCGCCTGGTGCCGCTGCCGAAAGCGAAAGCGGTGATGGTGATCGGCTTCGCGGATCTGTTGGAAGCGCTGGCGGCGACTCCTGCTATTCTGCAGCACCAGCCTTCGGCTGTCGAAGTGATGGACAAGCACATCCTGGACAACACCCGCCAGAACTCTGCGCTCGATCGTATCCGCGCGAGTGTGATCGAGGGCGATCCCGCAGCTACGCTGTGCGTGGAGTTCTACGCCGAGCGCAAAGAGGATCTGCCGCCGCGGCTGGAAACACTGGAGCGCGATCTGCGTGCTAAGAATCTAGGCTGTTCTTACTACAGCGAGACCGACCCTGTGCTGCAAGCGCGCGTCTGGAGCCTCCGGGAAGCGGCGTTGGGGCTTTCCATGGCGATGAAGGAAGACGCGAAATCGATTTCGTTCGTCGAGGACACCGCGGTTGCGCCGGAAAAGCTGAGTGAATACATTGGGCGCTTCCTGGAAATTGTCCGGAACCATCAAACCACAGCCGGGATTTATGCGCACGCCTCGGTGGGCTGTCTGCACGTGCGGCCGGTGCTGAACCTCAGGCTGGAGAAGGACGTCAAGGCGATGCGCGCCATCGCC
>DATBID010000173.1:0-4923 GCA_036557125.1 Bryobacteraceae bacterium
TCACTTCGCCACCTCCGCGCCGCGAATTTTGCGATCGAGCATGAATAGACAAACCAGGCATGCCGCGGCGAGAGCGGCCCAGCACGTCCAGACGGGAATGGTTGCGCTCGGACTCACACGGAAGAAAGCGCCGCCGTTGCCGGTCGGGTGGCCGCCTTCGAAGAGTGACTCCCAGAGCGTGCCTACCACGGTAGGCGCGCTGAGCAGCAGGCCCCATTGGGTGTCTTCTACGCGGTTGATTGCTTGGCCGAATCCGGCGGCCACGAAGAAGACTCCGAACAGCAGAGCGCCGGCCGCAGGCTTCCACTTCACCCACGCCGAGAGCGCCAACGCTAGAAGAGTGAGCCACACGATCCAGATCCATGCGCCGAAGAAGAGGCCGCCCGCGATGCGCGTGTGCGCCAGAATCCAGACGCGCCCTTCCAGATAGCCCTCATAGGAGAACAGCAGCAGGCCCGGGACCCAGGTCATGAGCGAGATCAGCAGCACCAGTACACCCGCTTTACCAAGCACATATTCAGCACGCGAGAACGGCCGTGCCAGGTAGAGCGGCAGGGCGCCGTTCGAAAGATCGGGAGATACCAGGCCCGGACCGATGAATGCCGCCAGGAACAGAGCGAGCATGCTTTGCCAGCCAAGAAAGCTCATGAAGAACCCGGCGTCGATTGAAACTACCGAGGCGACTCTTTCCGCGTTCAAAGCCTGGAGGGCGGCGAGGTTGTGCTCCAGATAAATAATGATGGCAGCAATCAGCGGATAGGCAAAGCTGGCGATGTAGAAGATATTGAGGAACCGCGAGCGGCGGAGGTCTTCGAGTGCATAGCGGGGGATGGCCAGAGAGCGTCGCCAAGAAGCGGTGTATGAGCCTCCGTACGGCCGGTAGGTTTTTTTATAGACCGCCATTTCCCGTCTCCATGGCTTTTAAGAAGATATCTTCGAGCGAATCGCGCTTGTGAGTCAGGCGGCGAATTTGGACGTTCTGCTCGGCGGCTAAGGCGTAGAGGCAGCGCACCTCGAGCCCTTCCGGCATCACCACTTTGATGCGCCCCTGCGCGCCCGCGGCGGTCTGGCAGCCGAGGCGGTCCAAAGCTTCGACGAAACATCCATTCGATTCGCCGCGCGTTTCTAGTTCGAGGAAGCGGTGGTTGGCGCGGCGCTCTTCTTCCAGATCGCAATAGGCCGCGATGTTGCCGTCTTTGAGGATGAGCACCTGATCGCAGCACTCCTCGACGTCGCGCAACAGGTGGGAGGAAACAATCAGGCTCAGATCGCCGCGGTCGCGGATTTCCTGAATGAGTTGAATCATGCGGGCGCGCGCGGGCGGATCGAGGCCGTTGGTAGGTTCGTCCAGAAAGAGGAGTTTCGGACCGTGCACGATGGCCTGCGCCAGTTTGGCGGCCTGCTTCATGCCCAGGGAGTAAGTGCCGAGCGCGCGGTAGCGGACTTCACCCAGGCCGACGTAAAAGAACGCTTCGTGGGCGCGCTCCAGAGCTTCTTCGGGCGGAAGGCCGGAAAGTTCGGCCATCAGCCGCACGAAACGCACGCCGCTCATGGAGGCGATGAAGGCATCGTTCTCCGGCATGTAGCCGATGTGGCTGCGCACCGCGCGGGCTTCGCGGCGAACGTCGTGGCCAAGGACAAGCGCGGTACCGGAAAACGGCTTATGGAAGCCCATAAGGGTGTTGAGAAGCGTGGATTTTCCAGCGCCGTTCGGCCCCAGCAGGCCGATGGAGCGGCCGTTGAGCGAAGCGTTGAGTTTCTTGAGAATGGGCCGCCCGCCAAAGCGAACCTCCAGCGCGTCGAGTTCAATAACCGGATTCATGCTTTGGAACGGCCCGGAGGCCCGTCCTTCACGGCTTCCTGTACTTCACATCTTAGCGAGACGAGTTTGGGCCGCGGGTTGTTCCCAATAAACCGGTGATGGGAAGCATGTCTCTTGCCATTCCGAACAGGCCGCCGGTCACGAGGTTGTTCAGGCTGATTCCTAGTAAATCGCCGGTGCTGGCGAGAGTGAGACGGTCGGGTTGGGCGTACGCGGTCACAAGCAGAGGCTTGACGTTGGCGAAGGAATCGCCCTTCGGACCGAGCATAGCGGCGAAGGGGGCGAGCGTGGTTCCGAGGTTTTGATAGACCACCGCCGAGAAATCCGTGTAGGGATCGCGGGGCAGCAGAGCTGTGAATGCGCGCGAGCGCGCGATACCGGTGCCGTTGACGGCGGCTTCGAGCGCGCGCGTCACGAGCGTCTGTGTGGGCGCTGCGATGAGATAGCCGCTGGCGAACGTGTAATGCGCTTCGCTCAGAGGATTCGGCGCGCCCCAGCCGAGCAGGTACCAAGTCCGGCCATCGGCTACTTCGCGTCCGGTGCGCAACTGAACTCGGCCCTCGGAGGCGGCCGATTGATTATAAGCAGCGACCCATTTTTCGAGCGATGCCTCAAAGCGGGCGGGATCATCGACTTCGGCCACCAGTTTCCACGAGGGCACGGGCAGAGGCGGGCCGTCTAAAGCCACCGCGAATTCGCCTCCGAGAGTTGCGGCAATTTGGCGGCGGAGTTCGAGCCGCTGCTCTTTTGCCGAGTCGGTGGCGGGCTCGGAAAGCGACCCGGCGGCCTGATCGAGGACGGCGTCCGCGTCCGTAACCGTGAATGCAGCGAGCAGGGTGGCATCGGTTGTGACGTAATCGAGCGCGCCTATAGGCGCCGGCGGAGCGAGCCAGGCCGCCATCCCCGAGCGTATTCCATCGAAGCCGAGGCCGGCGCGAGTCTCGGTGTGCCCGGCTACTTGCGTTTGTTCCGCGATGAGGTAGCGGCCACCGAGATTCGGCGGACTCGCAGGCTCGAAATGCGGTCCGGGAGGCGGCGGCACACGCCGCAAGTCCGCGCAGAGCAACAGGCCAGCGCCCCGGCGGTATGCCTCAGCGATTCGCTGATAGAAGGCAGTCTTGGCGAAGCTGGAATCAAGATGGACAGCTAAGGCATGGGGATTGGGACCGATCAGCACCAAGCCGCCGCGAATTTCGCTCGCCATGGGTAAGCCCAGGCCATTGAGGAATTCGGGAAGACCCTCCCGCTTCACTTCCGCGAGCACGACTGGCGAGGGCGCTTCCGCGGTGGCAAATACCACGATCTCATCGCCCAGATACTCATTGGCGGCTTGCAATTTGTCGAGGAGAGGATCAATGGAAGCGCCCGGTCCGGCCAGCCAGTCCCGCAACTCGGCGCTCTCCCGCGATTTTTGGCGGAAGACATCGCGAGCTTCCGCCAGATAGCTGGAGAGATTGGGGATGGATGCGTAGAAGATGGTGGATTCGGGCAGCAGCTTGAGGAGGCGGCTATCGTGGCGGACGCGTGGCAAGCTCACCTGGCTCAAACTGTCGCGCAGGACCGCGAGGGCGCGGAGGAGCTTTGTGTTGCGGCTCCATCCAAGGTCTTCGCGCACCGGAAGTGGCTGCAAAGTATCGCTGGTGGACCACTGATCGCCCGGGCGGAGCAGGGTTTGACGGTTCTCATGGCTCACGCTCACTTCGCCTTCCACGACGGAAACGCGCGAGCCCTTCACGCCGGCGCTCACGCTGAACACCGTGCCTTTAACGGCCACGCGGCAATCGGCGGTGGCGACGTAGAGATGGCCCGAGGTGCGATGTGCCGCCTGCAGAATCACGCTGCCGTGCTCCAGGTGAAGCGTAATTTCTCCGGCGGCGCTGGAAGTCTTGAGGTCCGAACGCTCGCGCATTTCCGCGATCGATCCATCGGCCAAGGCGATGGTCGCGCGCGAGCCGCGGGCGGTGCGAACTTCCACACCGTCCGGGACGGCTTCCCCGGCCGTCATCGGGCGGAGGCTATCTGCCGAGACCTGGTAGAGGCTTCCGCTGACGGACCGGACCGTAGCAGGTCCGGATGGGTTGCCGTGCTGGACGATGACGAACCAGGCAGTGAGGCCGGCGGCGGCAATGACGCCGGCGGCGATGGCGAAAGGCTTGACCGCTCCCTGACGGTCGCGGCTCGGAACCGGGTTGAGGACTGCGACTTTGCCATCGTACACATGGCGGCAGGCGATGCATTCGCGCAAGTGATCCTGGACCAGCAGGGCCCGCGCTTGCGGTAAGCGGCCAGCTCGGTAATCGGCAATCAGCGCCTGAAAAGCGGCGCAGTCGCGGATGTGGTCCGGAGGCGGCGATTCCATTTCGCGGGCTTCCATTTCGGCCGTCAAGCGGTTCCACACGCGCTCGGCGGCAGCATCCACCGCGGCATCGGCGATCTCCTCACCGCGGATTTCCGAAATCGCCCGCTCCAACAACGGTTCCATAGGAGTCTCTTCCGGAATCACGAGATACCTCCCAGGCGAAATTCCTTTTCGAGACGGCTGCGGGTTCGCGAGAGAGTCACTGCGACCGTTCCCGGAGTGGTATCCAGCAGGCGTGCGATCTCGGGATTGTCTTTGCCTTCGAAAAACCGCAGGATGAACATTTGCGCCTCGCGAGGATTGAGCCGAGCCAGAGAACGGCGCAGCCATTCCCGGATCTCGCCGCCTACGTGGGCGCGATCGGGGCGGTGGTGGGCCGGTTCGGCCAGGATCGGTTCCAGTCCCTCCAGTGGCACATCCGGTTTGCGGCGGCGCGAACGAACCACGTCGAGCGCCGCGTTGATCGCAGAGCGGTAAAGAAAGCTGGAGAGGTTCTCCACACGCTCCTGCGCGGCATCGCGTTTCCAGATGCGCAAGAACACGGTTTGCAGCACATCCTCGGCATCTTCGGCATTTCCGGTGATCCGGTATGCCGCACGATAGATGCCCGCATAGTTCTCGCGAAAAATGCGTTCGAATTCAATGGCAGGCAATCCGGCCGGCTCCATGCGGTAAGCCGCAGGCGTCTCCATCGTTAAGTCCCCGAATCCGGCATGCCTGATGCGCCTACTCTTGTGGACGT
>DATBID010000174.1:0-3448 GCA_036557125.1 Bryobacteraceae bacterium
TCTCTCCTCCGGGTTATTGTCGATCGAGGAAATCGTTGGTGTATGCCTGAGCCAAGTTGGGACTGACTAATCCTGACACGCGCACCGCCGCTTCGTGCAATTCCGGCGTCATCCGGCCATCAGGAGAAAGCATGCGTTTCGCCGACATTATCGCATCGAGATCAGCGGCGGTATCCGGTGATCGTGACGACTCAGGAAGCGCTTCCCTGATCTGTTCTGAACTATGTTCTTGAATCCAGGCCATCGCGCATTGGAAGGCTCCCGCCAGGTGCCGCGCGGTGTCCGGACTGGACCGAAGCCAATCTTCCCGGGTGAGCAAAACCGATTCAGGCGCCTGTTCCACACCCAATGCGGCCTTTGTCAGCTCCGGTGTTCTGGTATCGAACAGGAGCCGCAGGTCGGGGTGGCGCCGCTGTAAGAAACTGATCGTTACGCCCTGGGCGAGCAAGACATCGACCCTGCCCCGTTCCAAGGAGGGAACCTGAGTCACGGATGGGCCTAAACTGATCGCGCTGATGTCTTCCGGCTTCATCCCGTGTTGGCGCAGGATGTACTTCAGAATCCGGTGAGACTCGCCTCCTACCGCCGAGACTCCCACCTTCGCACCTTTCAAGTCTTCGATGGTTTGAATGGGTTGGGATGCTCTCGGCAAAACAACTGCGGCAAAGCCCGGAAATCGCTGCATAACCAGGAAGGCGCGCAACGGGCGCCCTTGGGAGACCAGGTCGAGGGCTTGCAGGTAACCGCCCGCGACGGCGTCCACTGTGCCGGCCAGGAGCGCCATCACCGACTTCGGGGCCCCTTCCGTCTGTTCGATTTTCACGGTCAGGTTTTGCTTCTCGAAACAGCCGGCTGGACCGGCAACAAAAACCGGCATGTAGAGAAGTGACCCACGAGTGACCGCCAGCCGCACTTCCGTGCGTTTGGATCGCGTGGAAGACGGACCGCGCCCGCACGAGATAGAAACGCAGATACTCAGCGCCAACAGCAGTCTACTATCTAAGAAACTCATTGGTGAACAGCTCCTGCCCGTTGAGCTTCGCCGACTCCTGGGAGGTCAGAACGCGAACGGCGGCGGCATGCGCTTCGGCTGTCATCCTGCCGTCCTTCGACAGCGCGTTTTTTGCGTCGGCAATCCACTCGTGGTCTGCTCCCGCATCCGGAGAGAGAGTTGAATCCGGGAGAAGCTTACGAATCTCTGCGGGGTGTGATCTTGAATCCAGGTGAGGGCGCACTGAGTAGCCGCTGCCAGCCGACGCGCCTTATCCGGGTGCGCTTTCAACCAGTCGGCTCGTGCGCAAAGGATAAAGAAGGCGATTTCTTCAGCGGCCAGCGCCGCTTTTGTGGACGCGGCTGTTCGTGTATCGAAAAGAAATTTCAGGTCTGGATAACGGCGCTCCAGATAATGGAGTGTGAGACCGGCGCCCAGGCCAACATCAACCATGCCGCGCTCCAGCGCCAAGGCGAGCGACAATCCTCCACCTACTCCGACGACACTGACCTCCTCCGGCTTCACACCATGAAGCAGCAACATATGGTTCAACAGGCGGTGATAGCCGCCGCCGGGAGCTGTGACGCCGATGGTTCGGCCTTTAAGATCCTCAATCTTATGAATCGGTAGGGAGGCCTTTGGAGAAACAATCGCCACGAATCCTGGAACCTTCTGGAGCAGCACGAACTCTCGTATAGGCTGTCCACGGCTGACCGCGCCCAATAGAACGAAATAATCAGCCGCCGCAACATCCACACTTCCTCCCAGCAGGGCCTCCACTGATTTTGCGGCTCCTGCTGTTTCATCCAGACTCGCGCGGGTCCCTTCCCGGTCGAAGCACCCTGCCGGATCAGCCACGTAGAGAGGCAGATAGGCTACCGCCGCACGGCTCGTAACGGCAATCCGGACGAGATTGCCATCGCGATTCTGCGAGCCACATCCATTGACGGCGAGAAGGGCCGCCACCGTTATGCAGAAATGCAATCTCAGAACCAATAGCGGTTTATGGTCGAAGAAATTCGTTGGCGAAGCTCCTGTTCTTTGAGCTACGCCAACTCCGCAAAAACACGGACCGGGGGCGGCGTGAGCTAAGGCCGTTATTCTATCGCCCGACGAGTGTTAGCGGGAGGGCGGCGCACCGTCAGAGCGTTGTGGAATCCGGATTCGAGCGCACCGGCACGCCGCCATTTGACTCCGACGCGCTCTGAGCGTTGCCGTGCTCTTCCTTTGCGCCGCTGCCTGGCACAGGGCCCGTCCCAAACGCGCCGGCCGAGCTGCCGGTTCCGCTGGCATCCTGCTTCCGGGCGGAATGATCTTCGTGGTACGTGATCCCGCCGCCCCCCGTGTGTCGTGGCCCCGGAGGGGGAGTATTCGAACATCCCGTCGATATCAGCGCCAGCACGGAACCGGTCAGGGCGAGTTTTTTCATGTGAGTCAGAAGTAAGTTGCGCAACCGCTCTATTTTAATATTTTCAGAATGTCTCGAAGTTCCTTGCGAAGCTCATCCAGCCAGGGCCCGGGAACCGGAAACAAAACGCCCTGTACGTGCGCGGAATTGCCATCCGAATCGAGCGACGGAGCCGGCGCGGGCTCAATCGTGCGATGCGATTCGAGCCATTTGCGGGCTCCCTCAATGGTGAATCGCTTCTCGTACAGGAGGTGCTTGATCTCGAGCACGAGTTCGACGTCCTTGCGGCGGTAGAGGCGATGGCCGGAACCCGTCTTTCGCGGACCCAGGCCGGGAAATTCGGTCTCCCAAAACCGCAGGACGTAGGCTTTGACGCCAGTCAACCGGCTCACTTCGCCGATACGGAAATACAGCTTATCCGGCAGTTCCTCGGCTACTGGTGTTATGGCCGCCTCAGCCATGGGAATACCATTATTTTAGTGGCTATTCTCGCGGGAATCCATCCGATTCAAGAGGCATTGCGTTCCCGGAGGCCTCTGGACCGGGTTGTCGTCGCGAAAGGGGCTGGAAGTCCCCGGCTCCAGGAGATCATTGACTTGTGCCGCCAGCGGGGTATTCCGCTTCGCTTCGAGCCCCGCGAGCAATTGGACCGAACCGCGGCCACGCCCTCGCACCAGGGGGTGATCGCGGTGGCCGCTGCACGCGAGTACGCCAGCCTCGAAGATGTAATCGGCACGGCATCCGGGATCGTGGTGCTGGACGGCGTCGAAGATCCACACAACCTGGGCGCTATTATCCGGAGCGCGGACGCAGCCGGCGTGGGCGCCGTGGTCCTCCCCGAGCGCCGCGCCGCCGGCCTGACGGACGCCGTCGCGAAGGCGTCAGCCGGGGCAGTGGAGTACGTCACGATTGCGCGTACCGGGAATGTCAGTCAGGCTTTAGAAAAGCTGAAGCTGGCGGGATTCTGGATTTACGGGCTGGATGAGCACGGTGAAAACCTTTACAGCAGCGTCGAATTCAATTCGCCAACTGCTTTCGTCCTGGGAGGT
>DATBID010000175.1:0-4618 GCA_036557125.1 Bryobacteraceae bacterium
ATCGCCGAAGCCTGCGAAACCGCCGCTAAGGCCGAAGGCGTGGGCATCAGTGTCATGGTGCTCGATAATGACGGCAACCATATCTATATGGACCGCATGGACGGCCAAGGCTACTTGAACATCGTCACCGCCGAAATGAAGGCCCGCACCGCGCTCATGCTTCGCCAGCCCAGCAAGCTCGTCATGAACCGCGTGATCCAAGATCCGAACTCGGAATTACAGTTGATGCAGCTTGGCGAATTTGCCAATTCCGGCGGTTTGCCCATTGTCGTGAATCACCAGATGATCGGCGCCGTCGGCGTGGGAGGCTCCGCTCCGCGCGTGCCTGTATGGAGCGATGAAATCTGTGCTCACAAAGCTCTGGTCGAAGTGTTCGGCAACTCTGTCCCGCCGCTCGAAAAAGACCTGCCTCCCCGCCGGAATCCCAACCCGGGCAACGCGCCGGTCCCGCGTTTTGCGGCCTCCGCGACGCCCAAATCCACCCTTCCGGCGGAATGGGTGGTCGGCGGCAAGGGCGCGGCCAGTGTCTTCGATGCCAACCAGATTTCCCTCACGGCCGCCAAGAAAATCGCCAGCGCCTGCCGCGATTGGGCCGCATCCAAAGGCGGCACCATGTCGCTGTACATCATCGATGACGCCGGCGAGTTAGTCCACATGGAGCGCATGGATGGCCAAGTCTTCAACAATATCCGCACTGCCCTGCTGAAGGCACAAACGGCCCTGAAGACCCGTCAACCCACCTCCATCCGCACGGCCCAGCTCAAGAACGATCCGGCCGGCATCCCCCGCCAGATCGATTTCTTCAACTTCTTCACCAACTCCGGCGGCATTCCGATCGTGGTCGATGGCCAGATGATCGGCGCCATCGGCGTGGGCGGCGGCGCGGGGGGAGGCGACGAAGCCTGCGCGATCGAAGGTCTCAAAGCCGCGTTCGGCGACCACGTCACGCTCCCGGTGTATCCCGCTGCTGCGGCGGCCCGCTAAATCTTTTGTAGAACTTCCGGGGCTTGGCTCCACTGCCCACTATATGGAGACCTGCCTCGAATCGTACCCGGCCTCCAGCTCGAACGGTACTGCCGATTCCGGCCGGCCTGCCCTCGACCGCCGGGCCATGGATGCCCTGGTAAATGCCGTTGAGGCCCGCCTTCGCGAACAGGGAGCACAAGTCGATCGCCGTCTCGCCGATCTCGAAGCCGCTCTGGCCCTCGAAATCAATGCCCTACGGCAGCAAGCGGACGCTTTTGCCGGACGTAGCGATACGTCGCTCGAGTTGGCCCAGAAGCAGTGGAATGAACAAACCCTGGCTCTCTGGCAGCAGAGAAAAGAGGATCTGGCTTCCCTCCGGCAGGAAATCGCCGAATTTCAGCGCAAATTCGCCGCGGAAATCGCCGCCGCGGTGGAAAGAGAGGTTTCCGAAAAACTCGAAACTACTGCCGCTAACATGCGCACCCTGGTGGAAACCGCCGCCACCGCCCGCATCGACCCGCTGATTGAGCGATTGGACGCCCGGAACGCCGAATTCACCGCCATGCGCCAGGAACTCGCCAGCCTTAGCCAGCGCACCATCGAAAGCGAGCGCACCGTGCTAGAAATCGCCCTCGGCATGGGCGAATGGTTCCGCGAATTGGCCGCGCGCATGTGCGCGCCTCGGCCGGCCTCCCCCCAAATCCCCGCGCCCAAACGCTGATATCCGTCCATCGGGACACCCGCACCATGCTGTGATACGATCTTTCGGAGCGTTCCACCATGCGGACGCGAGTGAGGTTTTCAATGCGTATAGCCGGTTTTATTGTTGCCTTCGCCCCTTTCCTGGCGGCTTCTGCCTGGGCACAGGGGGCGCCTTCCGCGGCACAGATGAAGACATTCACCTCCTCTTCTGAGATCACCGCGTTGATCGCCAGAGCGAAGAGCCAAAGGAAAGAAAACCAGCCCTTGGTCGCGCTGCCGATTCTGCGCCTCGCGCCCTATAACGCCAATCTCGAATATCGAGCCGCCGTGGGGCCGGCGGCGGTGCACGAAAAAGAAGCCGAGATGTTTTACGTGATCGATGGCAGCGCGACTCTGGTCACCGGAGGCAAGCTGGAAAAAGAATCGCGCACCAACGCGGAGAACCTTACGGGAACGGGCATTGAGGGCGGCAACTCACAACCGATTTCGAAAGGGGACTTCGTCATCGTCCCGGAAAACACACCGCACTGGTTCAGCTCGATCAATGGAACCCTGGTGCTGATGTCTTTGCACGTGCCGCGGCATTGATCGCGAAGCGTATTACCGTTTTCGCAACCAAAGCTTGCCCCACTCCCGTTACGATAAAATCGTGGCGCGATACGCGGCGATAGACATTGGCAGCAACTCGATCCGTATGGAGGCGGCGGAGGTCAAGCCGGGGCAGCCCGCCCGCATTCTTGCCTCGGACCGCGAAGTGACGCGGCTGGGCGAGAGCGTTTTTCGCACCGGGTCGGTAAGTGACGAAGCCATCGCGGCCACGTGCGCCGTGCTGGCGCGGATGGGGGAGCTGTACCGCAAGTTAGATGTGGCCGGAGTCCGCGCAGTGGCTACCAGCGCTATTCGCGATGCTCGCAACCAGCGCGAGTTCATCGAGCGAGCTTCGGCAGCCGTGAACGCTCCGGTCGAGATTATTTCCGGGCGCGAGGAAGCACGGCTCATCCATTTGGGAGTCGCCAGCACGTGGCCGCAGGAGACCCGGAACCTGCTGATAATCGATATCGGCGGCGGTAGTGCCGAAATTATCGCCGCCGAATACGGGCGCCTGGTCGAATCGTTTTCGAAACCCCTGGGTGCGGTGCGGTTGCGGGAGAATTTTTTGAAATCGGATCCGCCCGCCTCAAGGCAACTGCACCAGATGCACGAATATATTCAACAGAAGCTGGAAGGAGCCTTGGCGCGCCTGGGGACCACGAATTGGGAACGGGCGATTGCCACTTCGGCAACTGCGGCGGCGCTGGCCGGGGCGATCGCGCGCGTGCCGCGGGCCGAACGCGATGCCATCGACCGGCTGCGCATGGCGACACCCCAGATCCGTAAGCTCTACCAGAAACTGGCGGAGATGAACGTATCTGCGCGGCGGAAAGTAACCGGCATCGGGCCAAAGAGGGCGGAAATCATCGTGCCGGGCGTAGCTGTGCTGCTCGAGTTCCTCGAAGAGTTCCGGCTCCCGGCGATCTACTATTCGCGGGCCGGCGTCCGCGACGGCATCATCGCCGATTTGGCCGCGCGCAACGTGGGACTGGAACGGTCGCGCTTGAGCCGCGACCAGCGTCGCGAAGTAGAGACTCTGGGCCGGCGCTACGGCGTGCAGTTGGACCATGCGCGCAAGGTGGCCGAGATTGCCAACCTCTTGTTCACAGCTCTCGAGCCGCTCCACGAGTTGGCGGCGGGCGCCGGCAAACTGCTCGAGGCCGCGGCCTACCTGCATGACGTAGGACATTATGTGAGCGACGCCAGCCATCACAAGCATTCCTGGTATGTGGTGGCGAATTCGGATCTGGCAGGCTTTACGGAGCGGGAACGGCTGCTGATCGCGGCCATCTGCCGCTATCATCGGCGGTCGCTGCCCAGCCCCGACCATACGGCCTACCAGGCCTTGACTGCCGAAGAGGCACGCACAATGATGTTGCTGTTCCCGATTCTTCGGCTGGCAGACAACCTCGACCGCAGCCACGATCAAAGAATTCACGCCGTGGAATGCCACGTTCGCAATGGCCAGGTACGCCTCGAAGTGCGGGCCCAGGGCGATATCGACCTGGAGCAGTGGGCGGCGGAACGGGCCGCCACGGCGTTCGAGCAGGTTTATCAACGGCCCATCTCGGTAGTCCAGGCGCGCGAGTAGGATGACTATGCAGGAATACGTGCGCGCCCAGACGTCCACTTTGCTGCGGCGGTGCGCCTACCAGTTAAACCAGGCGGCGAAATCGTGCGACCAGGAAGCGGTCCACGATTTGCGAGTAGCCATCCGGCGGTTGAACCGCTGTCTGCAGGTGTTTTCGCAGTTCTACCCGGGAAATTCCGGAAAAAAGCTCCGGCGTCGTCTGAAAACTCTGATGGAAGCCGCCGGACACGTGCGCGACCTGGATGTCGCGATCCAACTGGTGGCGGACGCGGGTGTCGACCGGAAAGCGGCGCTTTCGTACCGAATGGCGGAGGTGCGCCGCCAAGCCCGGCGGAACCTGCTGCACGAGGTCCGGCTCTGGAAGGGGCGCGGCTTTTCCAGGAAATGGCGCACCGCACTGGGGTTAGACGCATAAAGCTTTAGACCCAGAGAGCTTAACGCATAAAGCGGAACGCATGAAGAACGGCAAGCCGGAGTGGGACGAATCAAGCGACGCAATCGTCAACGCGCGGACCGTCTTGCCCAAGCTGGTGGAAGAGTATTTCGCGCTCGGGCGCGAGGTGCTGGCGAGCGAGCCGGCGCCGTCCGCGCTGCACCAACTTCGCCTGGCGAGCAAAAAACTGCGCTACACGCTGGAACTGTTTAAGGCATGCTATGGGCCGGGATTTCGCGAGCGCATCGAAACCTTGAAAACCCTGCAGCAGATGCTCGGCGAAATCAACGACACCGTGGCCGCCGAACGCACCATCGCTGGAGTGCTGGTCGCGG
>DATBID010000176.1:0-2606 GCA_036557125.1 Bryobacteraceae bacterium
GGGAAAAAATCTGGGGACACGCCTGCTGATCGGACGCGGCAGCGATACGGACGCCAGCCCGGAGTGTCCCCAGATTTTTTCAGATTCATCGTGCGCCACAGTTTTTTCAATTTTTGTTTGTCGAGGGGAATCAATGGGTTGGGGGGAATTTGGCGTGAAGGGCGGTGACGGCGATGCCGATACTCGGGCGAGATGGTGAAGAAGCGGGGAGGCGGGCCGAAGAGCGAGACGGGAAAGGCGAAATCGTCGCGTAACGCGATCACGAACGGCTGCCAGGCAAAGAAGACGCGCATCCTGGACGACGAGACGCAGGAGGAGTTCGACGAGGTTAAGCGCGGCTGGACGGACGAATTCGGACCAGAAACCTACATGGAGAGGCGGCTGGTGGAGATTCTCGTCGAGAACGACTGGCTGCTCAGAAGAGTAATGCGCCGACTGCACCAGGCCGAAGCAGAGGAAGGAAACGTCGAGCTGATACATCGCTATAAGACCGCAGCAGAGCGATCGTTTTACCGGTCGCTGAACGCATTGCTGCAGTTACGCAGAGACCTAATGCGCCAAGACAGACATGCGCAGTGGTGGAAGGACCGGGCGGGCAAGTTAGAGAAAGAACTGGAGAAGCGGCCAAGCCGCGGCAACCTGCCAAAACCCGAGGAGCACAGGAGTTACCCATGAGAAAATGCTAGTTTGCGTATCATCCGTGACGGCATTTACTACGCCTGCGGTCTGGCCCTGGTGGGAATTGTTCTCTCGTACTTTCTGACGCCGTGGGCGGGCGTGCCGCTCTATGTCGTCGCCATGTTTTGCCTGTATTTCTTTCGCGATCCGGAGCGTGTTGCGCCGGCCGGCGATGTGATGGTTGCCCCGGCCGACGGGAAAGTGGTCGCCATTCGCGAACTTGGCCCCGGAGAGACGCGCATCAGCATTTTTTTAAACATCTTCGACGTGCACGTGAACCGCACGCCCATTCCGGGCAAAGTCACGGGAGTGGTGTACCAGAAGGGCAAGTTTCTGAACGCCAGTCACGATGCGGCTTCCACGGAAAACGAGCAGAATACGCTGATTGTGGAAGGGGACGATACGCGGGTGGTCTGCCGGCAAATTGCGGGTTTGATTGCGCGGCGCATTGTCTGTTACAAGCGGGCCGGCGATGCGGTGCGGGCAGCCGAGCGCATCGGCTATATCAAGTTCGGGTCTCGCGTGGATGTGCTGTTCGGCCCGGAATGGAATCCGGCGGTGAAGGTGGGCGATCGGGTTTCGGCGGGCGCAAGCGTGCTGGCGAATCGCGCGGCATCGCGGAGGCCTTCTGACGGTTAGAGAGCGTCTGATGGGTCCGCGAGAGGTAACCAAGCGGCAGCGCCGGGCCGCTTACGTTTTACCCAGCCTCTTTACCAGCGGAAACATCTTTCTCGGGTTCGTCGCCATCGCCCAGGCGTTCGAAGGAGCCATGCAGGCTACCAGCGGCAACCTGGGCCAGAATGCGCATTTTTCACTCGCCGCGAAGGCGCTGGGATGGTCGGTCTTTCTGGATGGCCTGGACGGGCGCATCGCGCGCATGACAAACACGACAAGCGACTTCGGCAGGGAGCTGGATTCGCTCGCGGATGTCATTACCTTCGGGATAGCGCCGGCAGTGCTGGCCTTCGTTTGGGGCGTGCATTTCGTGATAGCTCCCGCAGAAGGAAATCTGCAAGTTCACTTGGCGCGGGCAGGCTACCTGGTCGCGTTTTTCTACCTGCTTTGCGGCGCGGTACGGCTGGCGAGATTCAATGTGCAGACGAATCCCGTTCCGAAGAATCCGGGCCGGCCCGATCACAAGTATTTCGTCGGCATGCCGATACCCGCGGGCGCTGCGTTCATTGCCGCCGTGGTGTTCATGGACACCTCGCCCGTTCGTTCGTTCGCCTTTTCCATCGTGTGGCTGGCGGTGGTGACAATTGTGGGCCTGCTGATGGTCAGCACCTGGCGCTACCCGAGCGCGAAACAGATCAATATCTCGAAGCCGCGAACGCCGCTGATTGTACTGATGGTGGGTGGAATCGCATTTCTGATCTGGGAATGGGCGCAGCCCTTTCTTCTAGCGGCCGCGTGTGCATACGTGGGCAGCGGGATCGTCATTCGGGTTGGCGGGTTGATCCGTCGATGGAGAAGATCGCGTTCCGCTAGTCATTTTCCGGAGCGCCGGGCCGGTTGAGAGCAGATTCGATGAAGATTGCAGTTATTGGCGCCGACACGCTGCTTGGGCGCGAGATGCAGGAAGTCCTCGGAGGCCATGGAACGGGTGTTGAAATCGTCCCATATGCCGCAAGCGGCGAGGGCAGCTTCGCGGAAGGCAATCCCGAAGGCGAGGAGGGCGAGGCGGTTTACGTCCAGCCGTTAGAAAGTCAGGCAATTCCAGATTACGCCGCAATCCTGGCGGCCGGGTCGCGAGCCGGCGCACTCAAGGCATACGGACTGGCGAAGGAAGCGGGCGGCCGCCCGACCGTACTGGACTGCACGGGCGAACTGGAAAACGAACCGGAAGCGCGCATTGTTGCGCCATTACTCGGCGATGTAAAAAGGGATGCAAGCTGGCTGCTGGTACTTGCGCACCCGGCTGCAAGCGC
>DATBID010000177.1:0-8686 GCA_036557125.1 Bryobacteraceae bacterium
GTCGGCGTAGGCCAAAGCATGTACCAGATCGCGGAGTATACGAGCGTTAACTGTTGGGGAACTGCCGTGTTGCTGGAAGAGTTGAGCGCTCATCCCGTGGACCGGCTGGTGGTTGCATCGAGCATGAGCATCTACGGCGAAGGCCTTTACCGGGATGCGGATGGCAAGTGCCGGACACCTTCGGAGCGAACTTTGCGGCAACTGATGAGCGGCGATTGGGAAATGAAGGATGAGCAGGGACGGAGACTCAGTCCGGTTCCTACGCCGGAAGATAAGCCGCCGGCATTGACCTCCGTCTACGCGCTTTCCAAATTTTCCCAGGAAAAGACGTGTTTGATGCTCGGGCGGGCATACTCTATTCCGGTGGTGGCCCTGCGGTTTTTCAATACGTACGGACCCAACCAGGCTCTGTCCAATCCTTATACAGGAGTGCTCAGCAACTTCGCGTCTCGGGTGATGAATGGGAATCCACCCCTGATTTATGAAGATGGCGAGCAGAAGCGGGATTTCGTCAGTGTGTATGACGTTGCGCGGGCCTGCCGCCTGGCGCTCCAAACGCCGGAAGCCGCCGGAGGAGTGTTCAACATTTCCAGCGGCGTACAGATGAGTGTGAAGCAAGCGGCAGAGAGAGCGATTCACGCCCTCGGACGCAGCGATCTCCAGCCGCAGATCACCGGCAAATATCGCGTCGGGGACATCCGGCATTGCTTTGCGGATATTACGCTGGCGAGAAATGTTTTGGGTTGGGAGCCGAGCGTCGGCCTCGAAGAAGGCTTGGCCGACCTGACATCGTGGCTGGAGGGACAGACAGCGGTCGATCGTGTCGTGGAGGCTCGCGAGGAACTGGCAGTTAGAGGGCTCGTGATATGAGACGCAGACGGCCCTTATGAAATTCTCACTCATTAATCCTCCGTGGACGTTTGAAGGCAGCATCTACTTCGGATGCCGGGAGCCTCACTTGCCTTTGGAGTACGGCTACTCGAAAGCGCTGCTCGAACGCGCGGGGCACGACGTGCAACTGGTAGATGCGCAGCTTGGCGGGCTTTCATTTGAAGAAGTGCGGGAGCGCGTGTCGGCGTTCGCGCCCGACTTCGCCGTGGTGACGACAGCGCCCAGCTACCTGTTCTGGCGCTGCGCGCCTCCCGAGCTCGGCGTCCCGCAGCGTATGGTCGAGGCGATCCGGGACGTGGCGCGAGTGCTCGTGGTGGTCGGTCCGCATGGCTCCACGACACCCTCCGCCGTGTTGCGGAAACTCGCCGTCGATGTCGCCGTCATGGGGGAATGCGAAGAGATCCTGCCTCTGCTGACGGGCGATTGGACCAGTGTCCCTTCTCTTTGTTACCGGAGTGAGGATGGAGCAGCACGTATCCAGGGGGCCCCGCACGCCTCAGATATGACTCGATTGCCGGCGCTCTCCTGGGACCGCGCCGCGATTGCGCGACACTCGCATCATCACCATCGGTTTGACGCGCCGCCGGCCCGCCCTGGAGCCGAAATGGAGGCATCGCGCGGCTGCCCGTACCATTGCACCTTCTGCGCCAAGGATAATTTTCGCAACGCCTTCCGCCGGCGTCCTATAGATACCATCGCGGCTGAGCTGGATGGTCTGCTCGAAGCCGGTGTCGAATACGTGTATTTCATCGACGAGATATTTCTGGCATATCGCGATGTGCTGGAAATGATCGCCGCCCGCCGCATCAAGTTCGGCATCCAGACCCGCATTGACTTATGGAACCACGAGATGATCGATCTGCTGGGCCGAGCAGGCTGTGTTTCGATCGAGGCAGGAGTGGAGAGTATCACCGAGCCGGGACGCGAGGCCCTGGACAAAAAATGTAAGCTTTCCACGGATGAATTGGCCGACCGGCTGATTTACGCCAAGTCGCGCGTGCCGTTCGTTCAAGCCAACCTGTTGGAGTCGCAAGCGGATGATCCGGCGGAAGTGGAAAAGTTCCGCCAACGGCTGCAGAAGTTCGGCGTCTGGGCCAATGAGCCGGTGCCGCTGTTTCCATACCCAGGCTCGCCCGATTACACACGGCGCTGGGGAGCGCCCGACGAGCATGCGTGGGAACGGGCCCACGCACACTATTTGCGGAATTTCGATCAGTTCAGCGATGTGCAGGAATCCAAGCCGCTGCCCTTGGTGGAACTGGAACTCGCGCGATGAAACGAGTGCTCACAACGACCGACACCGTAGGCGGGGTCTGGACGTTCACTCTTGACTTGGCGGAAGCGTTGGGCCGGTACGGAATCGAAATCGTGCTCGCATCCATGGGCGGGTTACCCACCATGGACCAACGCGAGGAGGCAGCCCGCATTCCAAATCTGCAACTGCTGGAGAGCGACTTCAAACTGGAGTGGATGGACGCTCCGTGGAGCGATGTGGCGGCGGCGGGAGCCTGGCTACTGAATCTGGAGCAATCGGTGGCGCCGGATCTGGTGCACCTCAACTCCTACGGGCATGGCGCCCTGCCTTGGTCCTCTCCGGTGTTGCTCACGGGACACTCATGCGTACTCTCGTGGTGGGCGGCGGTGAAGAGGGAGCCGCTTCCGCTCTGCTGGGGCCGTTACGCCGTTACGGTTGCGCGCGCCCTCCAATCCGTAAATATCGTGACGGCGCCCTCGTGCGCCATGCTCGCGCAACTGGAAAAGAACTATGGCGCGCTGCCGCATGCCCGAGTAATCCTGAATGGCCGCAATCCCTCGCGGTTTCGCCGGGGACCGAAGGAAGCACTGATTTTTGGCGCTGGCCGTCTGTGGGACGAAGCCAAGAATGTGGGGGCGCTGGCACGCATCGCCTCGTCTCTCGAATGGCCGGTCTGTCTGGCAGGAGATGCGGGCGGCTTAGACTTTCCGGGCTGCCGCACGTTGGGAAAATTGTCGGCTAGATCCATGGCCGAGTGGTATGCGCGCGCAACCATTTACGCCTTGCCGGCCCGTTATGAGCCGTTTGGACTCACAGTGCTGGAGGCGGCGCTCTCCGGCTGCGCGCTCGTGCTGGGAGATATCCCGAGCCTGCGCGAAGTCTGGCGGGACGCCGCGCTTTACGTTTCGCCGGATGACGAGCCGGCGCTCAAACACGCATTGCAAGCGTTAATTCGGGACGCGCCTCAGCGGGCGGCGCTGGCGGAGTTGGCCTGCGAGCGGGCGCAAGAGCTTACGGCTGAGCGCATGGCAAACGAATATCTGGCTCTCTATCGCGAAGCTCTTCGTAACCGGGGCCTTCGTGACAAGGCTCGGCGCGAAGCGAAGGTCCTATGCGCGTAGTCATATTTACACATTCGTTGATCTCCGATTGGAATCACGGCAACGCGCATTTCCTGCGCGGCGTGGCCGCCGAGCTGATCGCCCGCGGCCACGATGTGCGAATTCTCGAGCCACGCGATGGCTGGAGCCTCCAAAACCTGCTTGCAGAATATGGGGTGGAGGCGATCCAGTCGTTCCACAGGGCATTTCCGGATCTGCGCAGCCGCTTCTACGATGCAGCAAGTCTGGATGCGGACCGCGAATTGGAAGGGGCCGGCCTAGTGATCGTGCACGAGTGGAATTCCCACGACTTGGTGCGCCGGCTGGGAGAGCATCGCGCCCGCAACGGAAATTACGGGCTCCTATTTCACGATACGCACCATCGCAGTGTCACGGATCGGTCCGCGATGGAGCAGTACGATCTCAGTCATTACGATGGCGTCTTGGCTTACGGGAATGTCATCCGCGATATCTACCGTGGCGCAGGCTGGTGCGCGGGTGCATGGACCTGGCACGAAGCAGCCGATACGCGCATCTTCTACCCGAGAACCGCTGAACGGGCCGGCGACCTGGTCTGGATAGGGAACTGGGGCGATGGAGAGCGCAGCGAGGAGCTGGAAGAATTTCTGATTCAGCCTGTGAAGGCATTAGGACTACGGGCGCGGGTATACGGCGTGCGTTATCCGGCGCATGCGCTCGATAAGCTGGCGCGCGCCGGGATCGAATACGGCGGCTGGCTTCCCAATTATCAAGTTCCTGAAGTGTTTGCGCAATTTCGGGTCACAATCCACATTCCGCGGCGGCCGTATGTGCGGGCGCTGCCCGGCATCCCCACGATCCGGGTCTTTGAAGCCCTGGCTTGCGGAATCCCGCTCATCTCGACTCCTTGGGACGATTGCGAACACCTATTCGCGCCGGGGCGCGACTATCTGGTTGCGCGAGACGGCGGCGAGATGCGACTTCTCCTGAAAAGCGTGCTATCAGACGAAGCACTGGCGCGGCGAATGGCTGCCCACGGGCTGGCGACGATCCGGTCGCGGCACACGTGCGGGCATCGCGTCGATGAATTGCTGAATCTCGTAGAGGATCTACCACATGCAGATCGCATTTTTCGGTTCGAGCCTGGTATCGGCTTATTGGAACGGAGCGGCCACGTATTACCGCGGGATCATTCGCGCCCTGGCAGCGCGGGGACACCAGGTGACATTCTATGAGCCCGACGCGTTCGAACGGCAGCAGCACAGGGATATTACCGACCCGTCGTGGGCACGGGTAGTGGTCTACTCTGCCCATCATGAATCGGATGCGCTCGCTGCGCTGAATTCAGCCAAGGACGCCGATTTGGTAGTAAAAGCCAGTGGAGTGGGTGTCTTTGACGAATTACTGGAAGCCGCGGTTCCGGCAATGCGGGGTTCGACGCGCCTCGTGGCATTTTGGGACGTGGATGCTCCCGCGACTCTGGACCGCCTGCGCCGCAACCCGAGCGATCCATTCACCAGGCTGATCTGCCAATACGATTTGATCTTCACCTATGGTGGCGGGGCGCCCGTGGTGCAGGCGTACGAGTTACTGGGCGCTCGCGAATGTATCCCGGTGTACAACGCGCTCGATCCGTCGACCCACTATCCGGAGCCGCCGGACGATCGCTTCGCCTGCGATCTGGCCTTCCTGGGCAACCGCTTGCCCGATCGCGAAGCGCGGGTTGACGAATTCTTCCTGCGCCCCGCCGGAATATCCCAGCGGCGGTTCCTGCTGGGAGGAGCGGGCTGGGGTGACAAACCCGTGCCCCCAAACGTGCGCTATCTCGATCACGTGTATACGCACGACCACAATGCCTTCAACTCCACGCCATTGGCGGTGCTCAATATTTCCCGGGAAAGCATGGCACGAAACGGCTTCTCGCCGCCGACACGCGTTTTCGAGGCGGCTGGGGCGGCCGCCTGCCTGATTACCGATGAGTGGGAAGGAATCGATCTGTTTCTGGAGCCCGACCAGGAGGTGCTTGTGGCGCGCGATGCTGGCGGGGTAGCCGCGCATCTCGAAGAGCTGGCACGGGAACCCGCCCGAGCTTCTGCCATCGGCCGAAACGCTCTGCGGCGTGTGCTCGCGCAACACACTTACAGCCATCGTGCTGCACAAGTGGAAGCTGTGCTCGAAGGCATGGAGGCGCTTTCGTGAAGATCGTCATTTTGGGGCTTTCGGTCACGTCGTCGTGGGGTAACGGCCACGCTACTACATACCGCAGCCTCATCCACGGGCTTGCCGCGCGCGGCCACCAGATCCTGTTCCTGGAGCGCGATGTCCCCTGGTACGCCGGTAATCGCGACCAGCCCTACATGCGGGACGCCGGGATTGAACTTTATTTCGGCCTGGAAGATCTCGCCTCGCGTTTCGAGCGCTCGGTGCGGACGGCCGACCTGGTGATCGTCGGCTCGTTTGTTCCGGAAGGGGCGGCGGTAGGCCGCTGGGCAATCTCGACGGCTAGGGGAGTCACCGCTTTTTATGACATCGATACCCCAGTCACACTCGCCAAACTGGAAAGCGGCGATCACGACTACCTTTCTCCAGACCTGGTCTCGCAGTACGACCTGTATCTCTCCTTTACCGGCGGGCCAACGCCGCGCCACATCGAGCGGCGGTACGGCTCGCCGATGGCGCGGGTTTTGTATTGCTCCGTGCTTCCGCAAATCTATTGTCCGGAGAAGCGGCCCTATCGCTGGGACCTCGGATACCTGGGAACCTACAGTTCGGACCGGCAGCCTGTACTGGAGCGTTTGCTGCTGGAGCCGGCACGAGAGTGGAGGCGGGGACGATTCAACGTAACCGGACCGTTGTATCCGGATACCATCCGGTGGCCGCGGAATGTCACCCGAACCGTCCATCTGGAGCCGCCGCTGCACCGCGCATTCTATGCCTCGCAGCGCTTCACGCTCAACGTAACCCGAGAGCTAATGGTGGAGGCCGGATACGCGCCCAGCGTGCGCCTCTTTGAAGCGGGAGCCTGCGGCGTGCCCGTCGTGAGCGACTATTGGGAGGGGTTGGAAACGCTGTTCGAACCGGGCAAAGAGATTCTGATCGCCGAATCGGCTGAAGACACATTGCGCTATCTGCGCGATCTGCCGGAACAGAAGGGCCGGACCATCGGCGCGCGCGCTCGTGCCCGGGTGATGGCGGAGCATACGCCCGAGCGCCGCGCCGCCCAGCTCGAAAGCTATTTTCAGGAGGCGCGCGCAAACCGCCAGGACTACGTTCTGACTGCTTCGACACGTGCGAATGGAAATAGGAAATACCCTCGCCGGACTGCAGCAGGTGGAGCTGCCGGCGCAACACCGGGCGAGATCCCTTCTAACGGCAGTCTGAAACAGCAGCCCTCTGGAGCGGGTCAAGGAACCGGCAGACCTCCTCGGCCTGCGGCTCCGGCTGCGCGTGAACGATGCGGGTGAGCTATGAAAATTGTGGTTTTCGGCTTGTCGGTAAGCTCGTCATGGGGCAATGGCCATGCCACCCTTTGGCGCGGGCTGTGCGCTTCGCTGGGCAGACGCGGTCATAACGTAGTCTTCTTTGAACGCGATGTCCCCTATTACGCCGCCCATCGCGATCTTTATGATCTTCCTGGAGGCAAGCTCCATCTCTATGCGGACTGGACCGAAATCTTGTCACTCGCCGAACTGGAACTAGCCGATGCCGATGTCGGGATGGTGACGTCGTACTGCCCCGATGGTATCGCGGCATCGGACCTGGTGCTTTCGTCTCCTGCGCCGCTGCGAGCGTTCTACGATCTGGACACTCCCGTAACATTGCGACGCCTGTCCAGCGGTAAACCCGTAGCCTACATCGGCCCTCGCGGCCTGACTGATTTCGACCTGGTGCTCAGCTATACCGGCGGTCTGGCGCTGGAAGAGCTCCGCGAGCACCTGGGCGCCCACCGGGTGGCGCCCCTGTACGGCCACGTCGATCCGGCCGTGCACCGGCCAGTGGCCGCGGTTCCGCATTATGCGGCTGATCTTTCTTATCTCGGCACTTACGCCGAGGACCGCAATGACGCGCTGAAGCGCCTGTTTGTAGAACCCGCACGCCGTCTGCCCGAGCGCCGCTTTGTCCTGGGCGGTTCGATGTATGATGGCGCGTTCCCCTGGCAACCGAATATCTATTTTGTCCGGCATCTTCCGCCTACCGAACACGCAGCTTTTTATTGCTCTTCCAGATTGACTTTGAGTGTGACGCGGCAGGCAATGGCGGAGATGGGCTTCTGTCCTTCCGGCCGGCTCTTCGAGGCTGCGGCCTGCGGCGTGCCGGTCCTCAGCGACACCTGGGAGGGGATCGAGCAGTTTTTTGAACCGGACCGGGAAATTCTGTTGGCACATACTACTGAGGACGTGTTGGCAGCTTTGGATCGGCCGGATCTGGATCGCGTCGGACGAGCCGCCCGCGAGCGTGTGCTCGCCTGCCACACCTCCGATATCCGCGCGTACGAATTGGAACAAATTCTGGAGTCAACCTATGTGGGGCATCATACCGGCAGCGGGCAAGGGGAGCCGTATTCAACCGCTGGCCTTCTCTAAGGAATTGCTGCCCGTCGGCAGCCGCAACGACGGGGGATTTGAACGGCCGCGCGCGGTCAGCGACTATCTGGTTGAGCGGCTCGTCATCGGCGGCGCAACCCGCATCTGCTTCGTGATTTCGCCGGGCAAATCGGACATTCTCGAATATTACAGCCGGTCCGTAGTCCCTGCTGCCCACATCTGCTACACGGTACAACCACAGGCGGTGGGCTTATGCGACGCTTTATTTCGCGCCCTGCCGCTGATTCACCCTTCTGAGCCGGTGCTCGTCGGATTACCCGATACCATCTGGTTCCCGGAGAACGGCCTGAAATACCTGCCCGACGACCGCCTTTCGTTTCTGCTTTTTCCCGTGGAGCGGCCGGAGTTTTTCGATGCCGTGGAAACCGATGAGGACGGCACGGTACGCGAAATCGAAGTGAAGCAGTTGGGCGCGCGCTCGCATTGGGTGTGGGGCGCGTTCAAAATGCCGGGAGCCGTCCTCCACCAACTGTTCGATCTCTGGCGCCAACGCGCAGGCCGGGATGAGTACATCGGCACTCTGGTGAATGCGTTTCTCGCCCAGGGCGGATGTGCCTGGGGCCTGCGCGCCGGAACTTCGTATGTAGATGTCGGCACGCTGGAGGGCTACCGGTCTGCGATTCAATCCTTGCGGAGCGTCCCCGCGTGAACCTGCCCGAGGCCGCTCTGCTCAGTAAAGAGGAGATCCAGCATCGCGTTCGCGAGCTGGGTGACTGGTTCCAGAACATGAATCTGGCCGGCGTCGAGACCGCGCCGGATCACTTCCTCGGCGATTATCCATCCTTTAAATGGCGGCAGTTCGCGCACGCAATACCCGCCGATCTTACCGGCAAAACCGTCTTGGACATCGGCTGTAA
>DATBID010000178.1:0-11722 GCA_036557125.1 Bryobacteraceae bacterium
AGGATGACGATTGGCATATTTGTAACCGGGTCCATCATCAGCCCGCGGATTTTCATCTCAACTTCCGAGGGCGAATGCCTTGCTCCGGACCTTCCCGTTTCCCGCAGCACTTCCTTCTCTTCCATACGCCCTCCAGACCTCATTACACCACAGTTACCGCTAATACCGAGGCCGACGTTCAGGTTACCGCTTCACCTACCAGTGAATTGGGTCCCGAGCGCGTGACACGCGCTTCCAGATATCGGCCTACGAGCCCTTCCTTTTCCGGGTGGGTGAAGTTCAGCGTGCGATTGTCGGAAGTGCGTCCGATCCACTGCCCCAGGGCTTGATTGCGCCCTTCCACCATTACCTCGCGCACGCTGCCAACCAGTTCCGCATTGCGCCGGATCTGAATGGCGCGCTGTTTTTCCTGAAGAATCGCCAAGCGCCGCTGCTTTTCTTCGTCGGCGATCGCGTCAGGCATGGCCAGCGCCGCCGTGTTCGGGCGCGGCGAATATTTGAAGCTGAACAGCGAATCGTACTGCACGCTATCGAGAAGGTCGAGGGTCTGGGCGAAATCCTCTTCGGTTTCACCTGGAAATCCCACGATGATGTCGGTCGTGATGGAGTAGTTGCGCCGCGCGCTCTTGAGCCACGCGATGCGTTCCAGGTATTGCTCGCGCGTGTAGAGGCGATCCATGGCCGCCAGCACGCGGCTCGATCCGGATTGCACCGGCAGATGCACGTGATCACACAGCACCGGGTTCGCATCCATGGCATCCACAATTGCGCGCACGAAATCGCGTGGGTGGGAAGTGGTGTAGCGGACTCGGCGGATGCCGGGCACTTCGGCAACCCGCGCGAGCAGCGTAGCGAAATCCCAACCTGCAGGCGAGGGATCGCGATAGCTGTTGACGTTTTGTCCCAGCAACTGGATTTCGGTATAGCCTTGATCGGCCAGCCGCCTGGCTTCGCTCATCACGCTGTCCGAAATGCGGCTGCGCTCCGGACCGCGGGTGAAAGGAACCACACAGTAAGCACACGATTTATCGCAGCCTTCGATGATGGTGATGTAGGCGCGATGCGGATTGTCGCGGCGGGTGAAAGGAGTATCGAAAGTTTCCTCCGTATCGAGGCTGAGGCCGGTGACGCGTTTATCGCCGGCTTCAAGCTGCACCAACAACTGGGGCAGGCGGGTGTAACTGGCCGATCCGGCCACCAGGCTGACATGCGGCGCGCGATCGAAAATTCTCTCGCCTTCCTGCTGCGCGACGCAGCCTAGCACGCCGAACAATTTTCCTTTGCCGGCTTCGCGCTTGAACTGTTGCAGGCGGCTGAAAACCTTCTGCTCGGCTTTATCCCGGATGCTGCACGTGTTGTATAGGACCAGGTGCGCGGCCTCCGGCGTGTCCACCTGCGAATAACCTTCCGCCAGCAGCGTTCCGATCACTTTTTCGGAATCGTGCACGTTCATCTGGCAGCCGAAGGTCTCGATGTAGAAGGTTTTCGCGGGCACTATGGCTCTATTTTAGCCAACCGGGTGACGCCCTCCGCGACGGGTTTTTTTCCGAATCGTTCCAGCCTCTCTCCGCTCCGCGCTGTAAGCATACCTGCCACAATGGCCCTTATGCTCATGCGCTCCCGTTTTTCGGCATCGCTCGGTCTGTTCCTTTGCATCCCGGCATTCCCTCAGGCGGCTCTCCAGCGCCAGATCGCCGCTATCGCTGCCGATGCTCATGGCAAGGTTTCCGTCGCCTGCTCCCTACCAGGCGCCTCGTTAAACTGCGATCTGAACCCGCAGGCACACCCGCCGATGCAATCCGTTTTCAAGCTTCCCCTCGCTGTCACTACTCTTCACCGAGTCGAGCTTGGCAAATTGTCGCTTGACCAACCGATCCGTTTCCTGCCGAGCGATCGCATCCTGCCCCACGCCTACAGTCCGCTTCAGGACAAGTACCCGGGCGCAGAGGTTGAGATTCCGCTGCGGGAGCTTTTGCGTCTGACCGTTTTACTCAGCGATAACACGGCCGCCGATGTTGTCCTCCGCGCGATCGGTGGTCCCGGCGTAGTCGTCGATTATCTGAATAGTATCGGTATCGGTGACTTTCAATTGAAAGATAACGAAGCCGCTCTCCATCGTGATGTCGCGGCGCAGTACCGAGACTGGTGGGAACCTCAGTCCGCCGTGCAGCTATTGCGCCGTCTGAATGACAATCCGCCGCTGGCGCCCGAACATGCGGCGATGCTTCTCGCCTGGATGCGAGATACTGACCGTGCGCCGAACCGAATCAAGGGCCGGCTGCCGCCGGGCACCATCGTCATGCACAAACCAGGAACCTCGGGCACGGATCATGGGCTCGCATACGCCACAAACGATATCGGCCTCATCACGTTGCCGGATCACCGGAGTTTAGCGATCGCCATTTTTATTACGGATTCCACTGCGGATGAGGCCGCCCGCGACTTGGTAATCGCCCGCATCGCAAGAGCGGCTTACGATGCAGCCGTCGGGGCCGGCAGTTCCGCTGTTCATTCTGAGCCGGCAGAGATTTCCTTACAACGGCTCAGGGGACCGGTCTACTTGGTAGTCGATCCCCACTACGCCAGCACCAATTCGGTCATCTATATCGGTCCGAAAAGTGTGACCGTGATCGGTGCTACCTACACCCCGCAGACGGCCGGCGAACTTGCTGCGAGGATCAAACGAGTAACCATGGCGCCGATCACTGAGGTTATCGACACATCGCCCGATCCGGAATGGTCGGGAGGCAATGCGTACTGGAAAGATATAGGAGCGAAAATTTTCGCCTTGAAGCCTACCTACGATCTGCTCAAGAATACCTGGGCAGATCGAAATCGGAGAGCTCAAACCAATCATCCGGGATACCCGGATCTTCCCCTCGTGCTTCCGACGGAAGTCTTCCCGCAGCACTTTGAGCTCCAGGACGGCAATGTCCGTGCCTTCTATCTTGGGCCGTCGCACACCCCGGGTGACATCTTCGTTTACTTTCCGCGGGAGCAGGTTCTCGATGCCGGCTCGATCGTAAAGGAGCACCTAGGCAACCTGGCAGACGCCAATCTTAGTGAGTATCCGAAGACGCTGGAACGGCTCAAAATGATGCAATTGAAGATTAAAATAATCGTCGCCGGTCACTGGTCGGCTGTACATGGACCGGACCTGATTGATAGATACCTGAGTATGTTACAGGCTCAGCAGTGAGACGGCGCGTCACCTGCAAGTCTATGGTTCTATTCTAGCTAACGCTCTGCCGAGGAACGGGTTGGCCGACTTGTCGGGGCCCCACGTCCAGTAGAGACCAAGGTAGGCATAGGTCTCCGACTGGCCGGCAAAGCTGTGGCCGTAGCAGAAGAGCAGTTGAAACCCGGGATCGCGGAACTTGTAATAGCCCCCCAGATCGAGCAGGGTGGAGGCGCGAGTTTGAGGTGTGGCGATGCCTTCCGCGCCGTGATAAAAGACCTCCGTTCCCAGCGTGAATTTATGGGGAAGGTCGCGTTGGATAAGCCAACCCGCAAAGGGAAAACTGCGGTAACCAGGAGCCCGGATGATCGTTTCCCCGCCACCCCCGTATGTAGTCCAGGGCCCGAAACTCTTTTGCGCCCAGAGCGGAAGTTTGAACCATAACCGTCCGACACCCAAGCCGCGGCTAGAGCTCCCCGTTGGCAATTCGATCATGGTGAACGTCCCGATCATCGGGCGGTGTTTGGTCTCCTGCACAAAGCGGTACTTGACGCCGGTTTCGGTGTCGCCGGGGCCGAAGGTCCGTGGGCCGTTTGCGGGGAATGCCGCCGCGGCTGGAACGATGATGTGCAGATGGACGTTCGGAACCGCGCCCCAATTGAACTCGAAGGCAGGCCCTACAGTGTCGGTCTCAATGGGCGTGCCGTCGGAGCTGGCGAAGGTATAGAACTCGTAATGGCGGAAGTCGATCGGCTCAGGATCGTCAGTTTGAAACGGCGGCCCGGCGTGCATGGGCAACGCAGCAAAGAATAAGGCTAGGCTTTGTATTGCGAACCGCATAGACCGTGAAAAAACGGGCAGCGGGTACAATGTTCCTCTTCCCGCAACGGGAAACATTGCTTCGCCTGCGCTTCCTTCAGCTCGCGGACCACCTGCTCGGGAGAATCGAGCAGGGAAGGTGTGAGGTCTACCGGAATCAGAGTGTTCGGACGGAGGAAGTGCAGCCAGGCGCGGTCGGGCGCGCGGCCTGCGATCTGTTCCAGCGCGAGCGCGTAGAGGCGAAGCTGGATGGCGTACTCGTGGGCGCGCTGATGCGCTTCGATGGCGGTTACGCCATCGGTCTTGTAATCCACCAGAACTAGCTCGCCGCCTTCTTCAAACCAAACATCGATCTGCCCGCGCAGCACCATTCCCTCAACGGACATAACGAAATCGAATTCGCGCTCAATGCGGGACGCCCGGGCAGCGCGGCGTCCGAGAGTGCTCTGCTGGAAGGCGGCGGCCATGGCGGCGGCCTGCGGATCGAGGTCCTTCAAAGGTTTGCCCGCGAGGACGGCATGCACCAGGGAACCGAATTCTCCGGCGGAAGCAGCCGCGCCAACAGTGCCGTTGTGTTCGCGGCCGGCCACGCGGCCTTCGAAGCCCAGATAATGCGCGAGGTAATAGCGACGCGGGCAGGCGGCGAAAGCGGCAATGCCGGTGACGGTGGCGTTGGCGTCATGCGATTCGGAAGGCTCGGGAGGTTCGAGCCACTCTACTTTGTCATCCATTTCGGTGATGGCAGGGAGCGGCAGGCGCTCGGGGCGCTGATCGGTCACAAAGACGCGCAGCTTCCACTCTTCGCCGCGCGGGGAGGTGAAGGTCACGATTTCGTCGCAGGGCTTGTCGGCCGCGATGCCCGGAAGCTGGCTCAGAACCGCCTTGGCCCAATGGTCAGGCTTGCGCGTGGGGCTGCCGGAGAAGCTGAGGACCAGATGTTCCTCGGTGCGGGTCATGGCCACGTACAGAAGGCGGTTGGTCTCTTCGCTTTCCCGCTGCTTGCGCTCTTCGTGGATGGCGTGTTGGAACAGATCGTTCTTGTCTTCGCGGGTGGCAGGGTTGCGCCAGCGCGCGCCCAGACCGTAGTTGCGGGAAAAAGAGAGTGTGGTGGTCTCATTGCGCGTGCCTTTGTGCAGCGCCCCCACGAATACCACGGGGAATTCCAGACCTTTGGCCGAATGGGCGGTCATGATGTTGACGGTGTCGGTGACGTCTTCGGGGGGCGCTTCGGGCTCGCGAGTGTCGTCGCCACGAAACTGGTCGACGATTTCCACAAACTCATCGAGCGGCATGCGGACCGCGGCTGCGCGCGCCTGAGAGAGCAACTTCTCAATATTGGTCCAGGAGCGGGCAGGGTACCCGCAGTCATCGATGGCTTCGAGCAGCAGGCGGTCGAAAGAAACCGACTCGCGGCGAATGCGCCACTCACGCAGACGATCGCGGAAGTGGATCAGGTTTTCGTATTCCTCCGGAGGCAATGCTTCGGGGCGATCGGCAAGGCGCAGGAGCGATTCGCCGATGTTGCCCTGGAGCCGCAGAGCGAGCAGCGACTCATCGGAGGCGTGCACCAGGGGGGAGCGCAACACGGCAGCGAGGCTGATTTCATCGCGCGGGTTGGCGATTACCCGGAGCAGATGGTAGAGATCTTTCACTTCCCGCGCTTCAAAGAAGCCTCTGCCGCGATTGACGATGTACGGAATGCCGGCTTCATCAAAAGCAGCGGTGAACTGCGAAATCACCTCACTGTTGCGCACGAGGACTGCGATGTCCTGGAAGCGGAAAGGGGCGTCGCCGGCGGTCAAGTCGAGAATGCGGCGGCCCACCCAGCGAGCTTCGTTTTCCAGCGCCGATTCGGCATCCGGGCCTAGAACGCTCATCAATTCGACCGCAACCGGGCGTTCCGCGGCGAACGTGCGGCTCGCCATCAAGGGCCGCGGCTCAACACCTTCCGCGTGGCCGGTAATGGTTTCGATTGCGCGGAGAATATCGGCGCGACTGCGGAAATTATCCGCGAGATCGATCAGCCGCTTACTGGCTTGCTGCACGCTGTAGCGATAGTCGCGAAACACTTGCGGCTCGGCGTGGCGGAAACCGTAAATGGATTGGTTGACATCGCCGACCGCATAGAAGTTGCCCGGCCGCCGCACCAAGCTGAGCAGCCGCGCCTGCTGGCCGTTGGTGTCCTGGAATTCGTCCATCAGAACGTGATCGAACTGCCGCTCGACCTGGAGGCGGATTTCCGCGTTTTCGGCGAGCAAACGAACAGCGAATTCTTCAAGATCCCCGAAATCAAGCGCACCCAGAGCTTGTTTACGTTCGCGGTAAAGGCGGTCGAAACGGCGCAGAATATCGAGCAGCGTTTCCCGTTCACGGCGGTAGAAAGTGGTGATGTAGGTGTGGCGGAGGCGGTTCAGCAGGTCACGCAGGCCGCTCGCCAGTTCGCGCGCGGACGTGCCGGCTTTGACCTTGGCCGCGCTGCCGGAGTAGGCCTCGATTGCCTGGAGCGCTTCGAGCGGTGTGGCGGCGTGGAGGATGCGCTCCAGATCGCCGCAGATGGTGCGGACATGAATCTTCTGCGCGGGGTTGCAGCCGGAGAGCGGATCGGCTTTCAGGGCGGCGTAGGTTGCGGCAAGCTCGGCCGGCGCGGTATCGGGCGGCCCCGGCATAGCGGCGACCTCTTCGATGGTCATGCCGGCCCCGCGCATGGCATCGTATGCGGAAAGCGCGAGAGTATCGAAGTCGCGAGAGGCGAGACCGCGAATCAGCGCGCGCACCGCGTCGGGGTGTTCCGCGAACTCGCCGGATAGCGCATCGGCGATCGACTCCTGCTGAAGGCGCCATTGTTCCCGCTCGTCGGCGACGTAGAAATCCGGATCCACGCCTGCAAAAACGGCATTCTCGCGGAGGAGGCGCGCGCAGAAGCCGTGGACTGTCGAGACCCAGCCGCGCTCCAGAGAGGCGCGGATGGCATCGTCGTCTTCGAAGGCAGCGGCAAGCTTTTCGCGCATGTTGGCGGCGGCTTTTTCGGTAAAGGTGATGGCGAGTATGCGCTGCGGGTTTACGCCGCTCTCGACGAGACGCCGGAAATATTCGACCAGAACGGTGGTTTTGCCCGAGCCGGGGCCGGCCGTGACACAGCTATCCAGGTGGCTATGCGCGATGTCGATCGCCTGGAGCTGATCGGCGGTAAAGCTCATGACTGTTCGGCCGTCTCCGCCAGGCCGGTAGCCTGAGTGACTTCGATGCGGCAGATATCGCGCGAATCGCAGTAGCCGCAGGTCCTCGGGTCGGCGGGCATGGGTGCAATTCGGCCCTGGCGGATCTGACCGGCGATTTGAGTGACGCGCTCCGGCGCTTCGCTCCATTCCGCGGGGATGGGACCCGAGCCAAGCACTCCCTTTTCGCTCCACCCGATATACTCCACACCGCCCTTCAACGCGACAAAGAACATGCCCGTGGGACGGACGCCGAATTGATTTTCAGCCGCCAGCAGATAGAGCGGCCCCTGAAGCTGGTTGCCGTTCCGTTTTTTCTTAACCTGTTCGGCAGCGCTGTATTTGTAATCGATGACGTAGCCGGCGTTCTGTTCATCGGTATCGATGCGGTCAATGCGGCCGGAGATTGCGAGTGAATCGTTCAATGCAAACTGGAATTTTTCTTCCGGGCGGGAAGCGAAACCGGATCGCTGCCACTGCGTATCGGCGGCGAAACGTTCCAGGTCCCGCAGCATGGCAAGGCGCAGGCGTTCCGTATGGTAGCCCTGCGGAATCTGCTTCCGCTCGCACGTATTGGCGAAAACTTCGGCAAAGATTTTGGAAATGTCCTCACGCTGCGCGAGCCAACGTGCCAGCACTTCGTGCACGATTTGCCCTTGCAAGCTGTAATCGAGGCGGTCTTCCGGGAGCGGCGGAGTGGTTTGGAGTTTGAGCAATCCTCCGGCAAAATAACGGAACGGGCACTCGAGCCAGGATTCGAGGTTGCTCACAGAAACGGCGGCGGTTTTTTCCAGGACGGCGGCTAACAGCGCAGGGGAATGGATCGCGGCAATGGAGGCGGCGGGCACCCGATAGCGCGGAGCTGGACGAACCACGCGGGACGCTTCTGCGCGCAGAAGGCGATTGATAAAGAGAGATGGCAGATTGCGCTCGCCGCGCGCGGTGAACTCGGGATACGAAAGGGTGACGAGCATGGTCGCGCGCGAGACAGCAGAATCGAATAGCGCGCGCTCTTCCTGTTCGAAATCGGCGGCCGTACGAATGCGGATGCCGGCCTGCTGCAAACGATGCCGCGCCGCCTCCGGGAAGAAAAGATCCTGCGGAGGCAATTGTGGAAACTGCCTTTCGACGAGGTCACAGACGAACACCACCGGAAGCACCCAGTTGCGAGCTTCGGGGGCGCTCAGGACGTGCACCAAATCGCGGCGGGAGTCGGAGACGCGGAGCGGTTTGAGGCGAAGCACGGATTTTACGGCGCGCCAGAAATCCGCAACCCGCAGCAGACGGCCCGGTTCGAGCGCCACGGCTGCATCCGCTAGCGCTTTGTCAAAAAGTTTGAGGGCTTCCGCATGACCGCGCCAGATGAGAGCCGCTTCGGAAGTGGCTTCATCCGGCACGCGCGGCAAGTGGTAAAGATCGCGAAGCGTGCTTAGCCGTGCGGCCCAATCCGTAGGAGTCAGTTCGAATGAGCGAAGTTCGTCGAGGGCAGAGAGGCGATCGATGAAGCGGGCGAGCGAACTTTCCGTGTCCGGCAAAAGGGCCTTCAGAGCGCCGAGACCCTTGTTCGGTATTTGCTCCCGAACTTTGAAATCGAGGCGATCCAGCAAATAGGAGTCTGCGAAACGCGGTGCAAGCCGCAGAACACCGAGGGTGGCGCGATGATCCCATCCGCTGAGCATCGCATCGATCGCGCCGGTCAGAAAGCGGATAGCCGGGTGTTGCGCCGCGGGTGTATCGAAATAGAAGCGGGCGGGGATTGAGAAGCGTTCGAGCGTGGCACGCAGAAGCTGCACGTAGCCTTCCGCGCGCACGATGATGCCGATTTCGCGGAAGGGCCGGCCGGCGGCGTGCTGTTCCAGGATGCGGCGCGCAATCTCTTCCACTTCGCGTTCCATGCGCGGAGCTTTCACGAGGACGGCGGCCGGCGCCGCGCGTCTTTTTTCGAAGCGCTCTTCGCGGAAGCCGCCGCCGGCAAGGCGCGCGCGGAGAGCGGCTGTGGTGGGCGAATCCGGAAAGGTGAGCGTGAGATCCAAGTGGGCGCCCAACGCCTGAACCATCACCAATTCCGGATCGGGCAGGGCGTGGAAGCCATCCAGCCAGATGGTGCGGATGTCTGCGATTCCCTCGTTATGAATGCGGGCAGCGGCGCATTCGAGGCGCTTGGAGCGCAGGAGCAGGCCGCGCCGGTCGAGCGCTCGATCCACTTCCTGGTAAACCGCGAAGAATGCCGCGGCCAAGGGGGCCTCTGGAAGGCAGGCCGCTAAGCGATCGCTGTCGCATCCGGTGGCGGAAAACTCCAGAACGGCTCGGGCCACGCGCGCGCAGAAGCCCGGCATCTGGGCAACGCGGCGAAATTCGGGACGATTCACGCGCGCGATGGCTTCTTCCACGAGAAGGTAGACTACTTCATCGGAGGCCTGCGGGAAATCGCTGACTTGATTTTCGATAAAGTTATTGAGCGTTTCAATCAGCCCACGGCGGAAAACGAAACCCTCCCGCGCGATCTGATTTCCCAGGTGCTGCGCCATGGTGGCCGTGGGCACCAGCAAACGCACCGCGTGATCATTGGCACGCAGGGCTTCCCGAAAACGATCGAGAACCCAGGCAGTCTTGCCCGAACCGGCAGGTCCGGTGATGAGCCGCATTCGCTTCAGTTTATCTCAGGCGAAAGAAAAGCGAAATAGCTACTTTTTGCCCTTAACTTCCTTGTAAGCATCGCGTATGGCCTGCGCCTGGCGCGCGTGCGATTCCAAATGATCCGCGCCGCCCTCCACCATCTGCAGCAGGCTGACCGGCCCGCGCTCGGTGTGATTGCCGGTGCGGGCGAACGCGGTCTCGGGGAGGTCCTTCAGCAGTTCGTGGTTCTCGGCGCGGAGCCGGCGGAGGGTATCGAGAGAGGTTTTCGGCTTGCGGCGGGTGTAATCCAGATTACTCGCCCAGGCATTCTGATCGAAGGCGATCAGCGTCGGGCCGTCTTCGGCTATAACTTGGCGGAAGCGGTGGGCGAAGACCAACTCAGCATCCGCCAGGTGCGCGACAATCTGGCGAATGCTCCACTTGCCGGGGGCCATGATGAAATCTTCTTCTTCGCCAAAGACGCCGGTGAGCACTACGGCAAGCAACTCGGGGCCGCGGCGGAATCGTTCGAGAAGAGTGGGTAAATCGGGCATGAGTTGGATGGATCGCTCCGATTATAACTACAATAGTCCCTATATGGGATGGAAGCCTGTAGCACTTGTGGCGACTCTGGCTCTTTGCCTGCTGCCGTCGAATTCCCTCAAAGCCCAGCGATATAGCGACCGCCCTCTGCACCTGGATTTTCGTGGCACGCGTGGGGCTGTGGCCGGAGGCACCGAATTCGCCACCGATGCCGGCATGCGGATGTATTACGTGGGCGGCAACGCGGTGGACGCCGGCGTGGCTGCCATGTGGGCCGCGGCGGTGACGGAGTTTTCGCACTTCGGCTGGGGTGGCGAGGCTCCTATCCTCATCCGCACGCGTGAAGGCAAAGTGTTCGCGATCGCCGGCGTGGGTACGATGCCCAAAGCTGCCACGGCGGATTTCTTTCGCCACCACAAGCTCGGCGCGGACGAAATTGAAGAGCCTCCGGAGCCAAACGGCCTCAAAGACTGGGTGCCGGTGGCCGGCATTCTGCCGGCTCTAGTTCCCGGCATGGTGGACGCTGGTCTGGTGGCCTTGCGCGACTTTGGCACGCGCTCGTTCGCCGACGCCGTCGAGCCGGCGATCGAGCTGGCCGATGGCTTCCCCATCGATGAGCTGCGGGCTTCCAGCATCCAGCACAGCATGCGGTTCTTGAATAAGTGGCCAGCTTCGCGCAAGGTATTTCTGCCGAACGGCAGGCCGCCGTTCGTAGGCGAAATTTTCCGGCAGCCGGAACTGGCGCATACGCTGCGCTCCATGGTAGAGGCGGAGAAGAAAGCGCTGGCGGCGGGCGCGGGCCGCGAGAAGGCCATCGATGCGGTGCGCGATTATTTCTATCGCGGCGAGATTGCACACAAGATAGACGAGTTTTCAAGAGAAAACGGCGGATTTTTGCGCTATGAGGATATGGCGGCGTTTCGGCTTGCGCCGGAAGCGGCGGTCTCCACCACGTTTCAGGGTTACACCGTGTACAAGCCGGGCTTCTGGAGCCAGGGGCCGACGATGATCGAGACGCTGAATATCCTGGAAGGCTTTGATCTGCCGTCGATGCGGCTGAACTCGGCGGAATACATTCACACTCTGGTGGAAGCTTTGAAGCTCGCCTATGCCGATCGCGACACATATTATGGCGATCCGAAATTCGTTCACATTCCGGAGGAGCGCTTGCTTTCGAAAGAGTATGGAGCCGAGCGGCGCAAGCTGATCACGGGGCAGGCGTCGCATGAGTTTGTTCCAGGACAGATTGGGCCGCATCCGCCGCAGCATCCATCGCACGTGCAGACCGCCTTTCACAAAATCGATGATGCATTAGCGGCGAAGGATACCACCTGTATCGACGCGATCGACA
>DATBID010000179.1:0-4319 GCA_036557125.1 Bryobacteraceae bacterium
GTGTTTCACGGAGCGTTCTGTTATGCTGTTTTGCAAGGAATCCCTTTGCCCGAGGCTCTCGAATTTTCGAACGCCATGGCGGCGCTCAACTGCACGGCCCTCGGAGCCCGCGGCGGCATTGCCTCCCTCGACCAGGTGCGCGCGCAGATGGCGCGCACGGAGCGGCGCGTCCATCCCGAGTTTGCCGCGCTCGCGACGGCCCGTAAAGACTGAATGTTCCCCCTACGCGACACACAACCGAGCTACTCCAAGCCTGTCGTCACGGTCTTCCTGATCGTGATCAATATTCTGATTTTCCTGTTCGAATTCTCGCTCGACTCCTACTCCCAGAACGCCCTCATTTTCACCTACGGCCTGGTGCCCGACCATTTCCGCTGGGCCAATGTGTTCACCTCCATGTTCCTCCATGGCGGCTGGATGCACGTACTCGGCAACATGTGGTTCTTGTGGATCTTTGGCGACAATATCGAAGACATTCTCGGCCACGGCAAGTTCCTGCTCTTTTACCTGCTGTGTGGAATTGCCGCGGCGCTGTCCCAGGCCTATCTTAACCTCGATTCGCGCGTACCCATGGTCGGGGCCAGCGGTGCTATCGCCGGCGTCATGGGCGCGTATCTGGTGAAATTTCCGCGCTCGCGCATCTATACCCTGGTGTTCTATATTTTCATCACTACGATTGAAGTTCCGGCTTGGTTGATGCTCATCTACTGGTTCGGCATCCAGTTCATCAGCGGTCTGGGCAGTCTGGCCGCGCCGGTGGCGCAAGGCGGGACGGCGTTTTTCGCGCACGTCGGCGGTTTTGTGGCCGGCATCGGCCTCATCTACCTGCTCGGCACCAGTGAGCCTTATCGCCGCCGGAAGGATCTCACCTGGTAATGAACCTCGACGTCCTGGCGATCGCCGCGCACCCCGATGATGTGGAGCAGACTTGCGGCGGCACGCTCATCCGCATGGCCGAAGCCGGCTACCGTGCCGGCGTGCTCGATCTTACCGCCGGCGACATGGGCACGCGCGGCACTCCCGAACAGCGCATCGCCGAATCCGAAGCCGCCGGAAAGCATATGCGTCTCGAGTGGCGCGGTAACCTCCGCATGCCCGATGCCCGCCTCGAAAACAACATCGCCGCGCGCATGACCCTCGCCGCAAAAATTCGCGAGTTGAAGCCGCGCATCGTCATCCTCCCGTACTGGGAAGGCCGCCATCCCGACCACTATCGCGCCTGTGAGCTGGGCTACGAAGCCTGCTTCCTCTCCGGCTTGAAAAAACTCGACGAGTACACGGAGCCGCACCGCCCCTTCAAGATTCTCTACTCCGGCTTGTACACGAACATCAAGCCGTCCTTTGTGGTGGACATCAGCGGGCAATTCGAGCGCCGCATGTCTGCGCTGTTGAGCTACACCTCGCAATACGGCGGCGACGAAGCCACCGGCCTGTTCCCCAACGAGCAGGAAATCCGGGAGCGTCTCGGCGCCATCGCCCGCTTCTACGGCAACCTGATCGGCGTCCGCTACGGCGAGCCTTTCATTGTGAAAGAAGCGATGGAGATCTCCGATATCGTCGCCATGCCCGTACGTTCCATCTAATCCGCCGATCTTACGCGGGCGATTGGGCTGTTTTTCGCGTCGATCGATGTGAAGTTGCGAGAAGGTTTGTTCGGAGGAAAGGAGTTAGCGCGCGTTGTCCGCATCGATCGATGCGAAGTGCGACGATCCAGTTTGAGAGCGGCCGGAGCGGGCTTGCCGAGACTGTGCGGAGGTTCTCTCACAACCTTATGATCGCGCGAGGGTGTGGGCGGACCAGGGATTGGCGCGGCTAATTTCGAGCGTAACCGGTTGAATTGGTGAGGGCGGAAAATTTTTGGCGGAGGAGAACAGGGCGGGGGTACGTTTGCGCGACGGGTCAGGACGCTGGCGCGCCATCGAGCAGTGTGGGACAATTGCGGATGCTAAAATCCTAATGCCTCCCAGCAAGTGGAAGAGCAGAGCGGCGGGCCACCGTCACGCCCCGACGCCGGCTCGATATGAGGCAGTTCCCGGGAGCCGCTATGACCTCCGGAGCTGTTCCGTCCCACGCTGTGGCCCGCGAGTGCCGCCCAGTGGAATCCGGGTACGCCGTTGTCCCACGCTGAAAGGATACACATCATGAGCAGATCGATCCTGCCGCTGGTCGCTACCGCGGCTGTTCTCTGGTCCGGATCCTCCGCGCTCGCGAAATCCGTCAAAATTCACGGCTACGTGACATCGATCAAATCAGCCACTGAATTCGAAATTGACGAGTATCGAATCACGAGGGACGCCAGTCTGACTCTAGAACTCGAGAAATCGGACGATCCCGAGGAGATCACAACATTTACTCCAGAGGAGATCCGCGTCGGCACAGAGTTGGAGATCCGGGGCGAACTGGACGAGGCAACGAATCAACTGACGGCCAAGACAATCAAGGTCAACCTCGACGAACATCTCCACCTCAAAAGGACTGCCCTGATGGAAGCGGCCCCAGAGATCCGAAAGGCAGGTAACGCTTGGGAGGGCCAGATCCACATCGATGGCCAGCGGGTTACGATCGACGAAAATACGGTAGTCACGATCAAGCCGAATAGCGCCCAAAAGAAAGCGGCGAAGGATTCTGAGAAGGCCGCCCAGAAACGGAAGCAACCGGGCGCGAATTCCGAGGGGGGTGAAGCGCCAAGCGTGGTTTTGAAAGAACCTGACCAAATCCCCGCCAACACGTTCGTAACCTACGAAGGTCTGCGACAGAAGGATGGAACAGTCCGGGCCAAGAAGGTCGAGTTCCAGGAAAGCGAGGTCACTCCTGGTGAATCACGCCTCTGGAAAACGCTGACTCCGAAAATCAAGGCGGCGAATTTCACGAATGGACGGCCGGGAGAGCTGAGGATCCAGCAGGTGGGCAAATTCAAGCTCTTGCCCGACGCCGAGGTCCAGAAATATGTACAGGATCTCGGAAGTTCACTCATTCCGAAATATCAGCGGGAACTGCCTGCCGGCGATCCCCAGAAGATCCCGTTCCAGTTTTTCGTGGTAGACGAGAAGGTACCGAATGCCTTCGCCCTGGCGAACGGTACGGTTGTGATCCATTCCGGATTACTGACAGTGCTTGAGAGCGAAGCGCAACTGGCTTCCGTGATCAGCCATGAGATCTCCCATGCTACCGAGAAGCACACCTACCGCCAGATGCAATACCACAAGAAGGCTCTGACGGCTTTGAAGATCGGAGCCGCCGTCGGATCCATTTGGGGCGGAAGATCGGTAATCGATCTGGCGAACCTTACAGAGGGGGCGATCCGCAACGGATACTCGAGGTCGCTGGAGAATCAGGCAGACCGAATTGGTATGGAGTACATGATGACCGCGGGCTACGATCCCCGCGAGGCTGCCCGGGTTTGGAAGGTCATGGCGGTGAAGCTTGGGGAGCAGTCGACGAACTTCTTCTGGAGCAATCATGACAACCACGCCACGCGGCGCACGTATTTGATGGCAGAGCTGCGGAATAACTATTCCGGAATTGACTTCGAGGGGTACAAGCGAAATACGGAGCGGTTCACCGCAGCGGTCACTGCCTTAAAGTCGCGCGGTGCTCCGAAGAAGATCAAGGTTAAGTACTAACTGATCCTGCTTTTGGCAATGGAATCGCCGAAACCGGGGCGGTGGGCGGAAAGGGCGTTTGTTGTGGCGAATCCGCGCTCCGGATTCGACGAGGTTTCGATAAGCCCGGTTTGGGCGTTTCCCGTCAAGTGACGGGATGAGCACGGCGCAGGGGATTCGAGCGGACCCTTTCTCCGAGTCGCCGACAATACACTCGAGGTGGGAGCAGGCACTTCGATGATAGACGTTATCACGATAAGCCCAAGCTTCATTCGCTTCGCAGGGTGATTGCGGGATCGGCACGCGCCGCTCTGCACGCCGGAACGAGTCCCGCTAGCAAGGCGACCGCGAGCAACAGAATAGGTGCCGCGACTAGCGCAGTCAGGTCGTACTTTCCGACTCCATATAGCAAACTCTGTAGTGCGCGCCCCGCCGGCCACACCAGCACCAACCCCGCAGCCGACCCGGCAATCGCGAGTCGGCCAGCGTACCCCAGTACAAGCCCGCGTACTTTCCCTGGTTGTGCGCCGAGCGCTATCCGGAGCCCGAATTCGCGAAATCGCAAACCAACGGCATAGGACACCGTTCCGTACAAACCTAAGCACGCCAGCAATACGGACGCTCCCGCGAAGACCGCGACCAGAGTGGTCATGAGGTTTCGCGCTTGGAGATTTCGATCGACCCAATCCTGCATCGAGCGGATGTCATAGACGGGCT
>DATBID010000180.1:0-5210 GCA_036557125.1 Bryobacteraceae bacterium
TGGCCCGGGATCCAGAACGGAATCCTGCTGATCGGGTCGTTCAATGATCTGCTGGTAGGGCAGCAGGGCAACATCCTGGGCGCGATTCTCAGCACGCGTTCCGGTCCCAATGGCCCCATTCACGGATACCGAATGACCGACATGAATTCCTTTGTGCAGGACGACTGGAAAGTGAGTTCCCGTTTGACCCTGAACCTGGGCGTTCGTTGGGAGTACGACGGGACGCTCAGTGACAAGTATGCGAATCTGACAAACGTCTGGCTGAGCCAGCTACAGAAGGTTCCAGTACCGCCCACCAGTCCGACATCTTCCGCGGCGGCCTTCACCGGGTACGTGGTGCCCGCCAACTATGCCGCGCATTACCCCGCTCCTCCAAACGGCGTGCTGGTGAACAGCAACAACACCGGGCTCCGCGAGCACCCGCCGCTCAGCAACTTCGCGCCCCGCATCGGTGTGGCCTGGCAGCCGGGCACCAGCGGAAAACTGGTGATTCGCGCCGGAGCGGGCGTGTTCTACGACCGCGTCAGCACCATTTCGATGTCCAGCGCGTACGGAAACAATCCTCCCTATGCCGCCAACGTGACCTACGGTTTCCCCAATTCGCAGACCCTCGCAAATCCATTCCCGAGCACGTCGTTGGACCTCCAGCCACGCTGGGCCAACCTTGCGACGGGGCAGAGTTCGTTGCTCAACGTTCCTTTCGTGGCCGAGTTGCAGCACACGCCGCTGGTCCGGCAGTACAACTTCAATATCCAATACCAGTTCCTTCCCAGCTGGACTCTGGAAGCCGGATATGTCGGTTCCAGTGGAATCAACCTGGAAGACTTCTCTCACAACTACAACACGGCCCAACTGGCGAGTCCGTCGAATCCCATCAATGGCCAGACTACCAGCACCCTGGCGAACATCAATCTTCGCGTGCCCTACCTGGGCTTTGCGCCGACCGGTCTGCTCGGGACGGGGTACGACCTGATTTCCAACTACAACAGCCTGCAGGTCACAGTGCGCAAGCAGTTGTCGCGCGGCTTCACCATGCAGGCGGCGTATACGTGGAGCAAGTCGCTCACGAATTCCTCGGAAAATTCGGCGAACTACAATAACGCCAGCGACCTGAGCCAGCAATACGGCCCCTCCTACTTCAACCGGCCGCACCGGTTCATCGTGAACTACAACTACGATCTTCCGTTCGGCAACCGCCCGGGAGCGCTGGGGAAACTGACAAGCGGCTGGAGCCTCTCCGGCGTGACGACGATTCAAAACGGGCAGGCGCTGACCATCGAAGACTCCAACGCGGGTACGATCTACGGCACATCGACTGGCTACACCGACTCAGGCATCGCCCGCGCTCAAATGTGCCCGGGAAAAACCTACGGGGATATCGCAACGCCGGGAAGCATCGAACAGCGCCTGGGTGGCGGCAGCGGCGGGCCGGGCTACCTCAATGCTGCCGCATTCTGCCCTGCGCCGATCATCGGCGACGGCACTGGATTTGGCAATTCCGGGATGGGCATCATTCTAGGGCCGGGCCAATTCAACTTTGACTTCTCCGTTCTCAAGAACACGCGGCTGTTTGAGAAGCAGTCGCTGCAATTCCGGGCCGAGTTCTTCAATATCTTCAATCACGCGCAGTTCGATAATCCGAACCCGAACAGCATTCCGTATCAGCCGGCTCTGCCCAACATATCCGCGCCGAATTTCGGGCAAATCGTGAATACGAGCGTCAACCCGCGTGTGATCCAACTCGCGCTCAAGTACGTCTTCTGAGCCCGCGGGAGACGCCGATCGCGCGATCCGGGGTCTGTTCTTCTCGGGGCCGAGAGCGCGACAAATACAACAGAAAGGCAAGCCCGCCAAGGACAAGCGGTGGAATGAGGCGCGGGAGTTCGCCGTGAATCGCGTGCGTGCACAACGCGCCAATCATGATGGCCACTAGGATCGCGGCGGCGGCTCGCCTGCACCTTGGAATCAGCACACCGATTCCGCCGAGCAGTTCAAACGCGCCGATGACATATCGAGCGTTGGGAGGGTACCCCCAATGCGCCAGCCTCTCGCCCCATCGGCTTGCCTGGGGACCGCCGAGCTTGGCGATGCCGGCATAGACAAATACGACGGCTAACAAGATGGCGATCGCCGGCACGGCTGCTTTCGGAAGCTTAATCACTGTGTCCCCTCCGCTTGACATGGCGCCCGGAGCGGCGCCTCTTCACATCCGATCATCGGTTGCGCGCCGGCTCAACTCACAAAACCTCAATTCTTCCTCTCACACCCTCACGCACGTATAGTCGGAAGCAGGACCCCTGGATTTCCACCGTGATCAAGACGTTCGGAGACTTCGAGTTTGATGATCGCCGAAGGAGCCTTACGACTGGAGGGCGTCGGGTTAGGCTCGGTGGACAGGCGGTCGATTTGCTTTGTCTGCTGCTCGAGCAGCCCGGCGAGTTGATCACGCGTGAAGAGATCGAGTGCAGGCTATGGCCAGACAGGAACGTCGATTTCCATCACAGCCTTGACGTCGTCGTCAGTCGGCTCCGAACAGTACTTGGCGACAAGGGAGCGAGCCCTCGATACATTGAGACGGTGCCGAGGAAAGGCTATCGATTCCTCGAACCTGTGTCGACCGCAAAGGTGGCGACTTCGCCCGCGAGTGAGCCGCGCCATTGGACTCGCCGGTTCTTCCCCTACGCCGCCGTCGCGATGCTCGCCGCGATTCTGGCCCTTGTCTTTGTGCACACCCGGTACGACAAGTTTGTTACCTCTCGCCATTCTCAGGCCTCATCCACCGTGCCCGCACGGTAAAGCGTGCAGAAGTGACACGGATCGGTTCCGCGATCCTGGCTGGCCCGGATTCTGCTAAGCCTGACTGGTGATACGCAGCAGCTTTGCGCCGTTTTCCCAACGGATCTTCCGGAACACTTCCGGTGTGGACATCCTTTGCACCGCCGCCAAGGTCTCACGTGCGATGCACTTTCCGTGCAAACGGGGCGAAGGGTTTGTGTTCCCCCCTCCGCGCCCGTCCGAGCATGAGCAGTCGCAGCCAAACATCAGTTTGTCCTGATGCCGGACGAGGAAGCCTGCCGTGAACTCGGGATCGCGCTGAAGGAAATTATTGCAAGAGTTCGCTGACATATCGGCCCAGAGATGCGGGTAGTCCGAGAGCCACTTGTCGCTAATGCCGCCGGGCCTGATCGGGCCGCTGGGATAGGCGGTGTTGTAAGCGTAGTCGGAACTCACGTTGGCCCAGAACGTGTCTGCGTGGGCGATGAAGTTCGTCTTTGGAAATGCTTGCAGCATCTTGTCAAAGCGCTTGAATCCGCCATTAAAGACGGCGTTGCCTGCGGCCTGAGGTACGTCCCCGAAATGGATCTGGATGGGGACGTTCAGGTCTGCCGCGAGTGCATACATCCGTTTCATCTCCGGGCCGTCGCACTCGACCTGATTCTTGATTTCGCCTAGACCGAGAGCTCCGCTCCTCACAGCTTTCGTCAAGAGAGCATCGTTTTCGGGTTTCGTGACATCGGCGCTGACGAACCAGACGAAGCGGCCGGGGTGCCTTTCGGCCAACACTTTTGCTTGATCCACGGCCTGCACGCGCGCGAGTAGAACGGCTTTGGTCACGCCGCTTCCGGTTATATGCGCGAAATTTGATTCAGGGTCCTGCCGCAGATGGAGATGGATATCGAGTACCGGCCCTCCCCATTCATATGCCGGCTGCGCCAATAGCGAAGCCGTCGATGCGGCAGCCGCGCCGAGAAATTCTCTCCGGTTGACGACGCCAGTGCCAAAGCGCCCTTCAGAAACCCGCGGCCCGTTTTTCTTCGATGCCATGGATGCTCCTTGTGATTACGAGTAGTTCCCAGGATAATACTGGAATCCATTTTCGAAGGAAAGCGAACGTGCGAACTTCAGCTAAAGCGGCCGTATCGAAATCACTAAGATCCATGGTCGGGGCGGGTGCCGTAATGCTGTGCTTTGCCACAGCACTGGTTGCACAGAATCTCCCGGTCTATCGAGTCGATCCGTTCTGGCCCAGGCAGCCGTTGCCCAATAAATGGCTCCTGCAAGGTGTCCCGACCATGGTGACCGACAAGGACGATCACATTTGGGTGTTGAACCGTCCACGAGACATTATGCCCGACGAATCGGGCGCGGCTACAAACCCTCCGCGCACCGATTGCTGCATCGCGGCGCCGGCCGTGGTGGAGTTCGATACGGATGGCAAAGTCCTGCGGGCGTGGGGCGGACCGGGGCACCATCCCGATTGGCCCGCCCCCGGGATTGCCCGCCCCGGCCCGGGGGCGGAGCACAATATCGTCGTCGACCGCGAGGGCAACGTATGGATTTCGGGCAGCAGCCAAGGCGACAGCATCCAGAAGTACACCGCCGACGGCAAATTCCTTTGGGACTTTGGGCATCGCGCGCCGCGTCCACCGGCGCCGCGGCCGCCTGAAAATAATCAGCAGACGGATATTTTTCCTGGAGGGATTTTCTTCTTTGACCTGGACGAGGACGCGCGCGAGATCTATATCGTGGATGCCAAGCGGGTGCTGGTCTACGATTACGAAGGCAAATTTAGACGAGGCTGGGGTGGGCACGGCATCCCTTTAAGTGAGGTCGACAATTCCCCGACGCCCCCCTACGATACTTCCGGACCGCCGCCCGATCAACAACAGTTCGCGCCAGCTCTGCATTGTATTCACGTTTCGGTAGACGGCCTGTTGTATGTTTGCGAGCGCGGGAGCAATCGCGTGCAAGTGTTCACGAAGCAGGGAAAGTTTGTGATGAGCTTTTTCGTTCACTCCTCGACCCCCGCTCGAGGCAAGGAGTGCGGAGGCCCCGGCAGCACGATTTACGGGATGTGCGGCACCATCTATAACCTCACCTTTTCGCATGATGCGGAACAAAAATATATCCTGATCGCGGACGGCACGAACGACAAGATATGGATTCACGAGCGAAAGACCGGTACGCTGGCCGGCTCGATTGGCGACAACGGCCGCATGGCTGGACAATTCCACTGGATCGATGCCATCGCAATGGATTCCCGAGGCAACATCTACACGGGAGAAGTCGACACGGGGAAACGGGTTCAGAAATTTACACTGACCAACGGCGACGGAGTGTCGCGTCCACGGCCACACGAATAAGCCGAAAACCGCTCCGTCTGCAACAAAGAGGACCCGGAAGGCTCCGAGGACATCGGCCTCCGGATC
>DATBID010000181.1:0-7125 GCA_036557125.1 Bryobacteraceae bacterium
TCCGTGTCTTGGCCTTCCCGTTTCAGGAGAAACGCTGCCTCGCTAAGAACGGGCTCGCACGTCAGTAGAGGCGGGCGCAGACGTCTCCATTGTTCGACCACCCACGCATGATGCCTCTGCCCGGATCCCAGAAAACTTACAAGCGGGCCGGTATCGAGCAGACCGAGGCTCTCCGTCACTCGCCAAATCCCTCCATGTACTTCGGATTATGGGCCAGATCCTTCGGAAGCCCCTTCACACTTCCAGCGAGATCCTGCGCCAAGTCGTAACACGAGGTGCCGCCGGACGGCTGGCATAAGGCTTTTTCCAGACTCTGGCGCACCAGCAGGGATTTCGTCACTCCTCTGGCTTTAGCTTCTTTTTGGAGTTGCGCTAATAGGGTTTCGGGGAGCTTCAGCGAAATGGTCTGCATATACCGATATCGTATTACCTGCCGTTCTCGCGCGCAATACGCAGCGTCCGCCGCCCGCTGCGGTACATTCGGAGGGTAGCCCCTTATGAAAATCGTCGTTGCCGTGAAGCAGGTGCCCGCGCGCGACTCGCAGTTGCGCATCACCGGGTCGGGCAAGTGGATTGAAGAGGCCGACCTGAGCTACGAGATTAACGAGCCGGACGCCTATGCTCTGGAAGAAGCTCTGCAACTGAAGGAAAAGCACTCTGGCGAAGTGGTCGTTCTATGCGCTGGTCCGGCCCGCGCCGCCCAAACCGTGCGCGAGGCTCTCGCGAAAGGCGCCGACCGCGCCATTCACATTGAAGAAGAGAACCTGGGGGCTTTCGATCCGTTGGCGACCGCACGGTTGCTTGCCGCTGCGCTGAAGCCCGAAGCTCCCGACCTGATTCTTACCGGCTTGCAGTCCGATGACTTCGGCTACGGCCAGACTGGAGTCATTCTGGCCGAACTGCTCGGCCTGCCGCACGCCACGATCATCATGCAGGTGGAGAAACTCGATGGCCGCATCCGGGTGAAACGCGAGCTCGAAGAAGGCTGGTTCCAGCATGTCGAAATGCCGTTGCCCGCCCTGCTCACGATTCAATCCGGCATCAACCGCCTGCGCTACGCCACTCTGATGGGCATCAAGAAGGCGAAAACGAAGGAACTGAAGCGGCTCACGGCGGCCGCCCTGGGCGTCGCGGCGGATTCGCCTATCATCGCTCTCGAACGAGTCTACGCGCCAGAGCGCACCAAACGCACGCAAATATTCGACGGCAGCCCTAAAGAAGCGGCGGAAAAACTGGTGGAAAAACTGAAATTCGAGGCGCGCGTCATATGAGCATTCTTGCAGTTGCGGAACAGAGGAAGTCAGCCGACGGGCAGCCCGTGTGGAACCGGATGTCCTGGGAAACGCTGGCCGCGGCCCAGCAGTTGGCGCGGGAGATGAATCAGCCAGTGAGCGCAGCCGTGGCCGGGCATGGCATCGAAGGGCTGAACGCGGAGCTCGCGTCTCGCCAGTTCGAAAAGGCGTACGTGATCGAGCACGCGCTGCTCGAAAACTATACGCCCGATGCGTATGCCTCGGCTGTTCGCCAATTGGTGGAGCTCGTGAAACCCGAGCTGGTGCTCTTCCCGCACACCTATCAGGTGCGCGATTTTCTTCCGAAGCTCGCCACTTCGCTGGGAAGAGTGGCCGTAAGCGATGTGATCGGGCACCGCATCGACGGAGGCAAGCTGACCCTGGTCCGCCAGCTCTTCCAGGGGAAGGTAAACGCGGATATACGGTTCGCTTCCGAGGGGCCGAATTTTGCTTCGCTCCAAGCCGGGGCGTACCGCGCGGACCAGTTGCAAGCAGGCACTGCTGCTGTCGAAGCCTTCACGCCCGAACTGCAGCCGGCGGCGGTCCGCACTCAGCCCCTGGATCTCTTCCGCGAGTCACAGCGGGCTGTGGACCTGGGAGCAGCCGAGTTGATTGTTTCGGTAGGCCGGGGCATCAAGGAGGCCGAGAATATCGAATTGGTGCGCAGGCTGGCTGAGGCCCTGGGCGCCGAGCTCGCCGCTTCCCGCCCGATCTGCGACGCTGGTTGGCTGCCCATGGAGCGGCAGGTGGGCAGTTCCGGTCAAACGGTATCTCCCAAGATGTATCTGGCTGTCGGAATTTCCGGCGCAATCCAGCACCTGGTAGGAATGAAAGGCTCGCGGACCGTGGTCGCGATCAATAAAGACCCGAACGCGCCGATTTTCGAGATTGCCGACTACGGCATCGTGGGGGACCTGTTCCAGGTAGTACCGGAGCTAACCGAGGCTGTCCGGAGAGCGAAGTAGGCAGACGGGGTTAGTGTGAATCAAAAGACAGGCAACACCGCCCAAATGTGGTGGGTGGTACTGTAAATATCTGTAAAATATTGTGGGGAATTGACTTCGCTTCCTCTTTCCGTCTATACTTCAACGATTTGCCTCTCCCAGCTTTTGCAACTTTCGGGGGTGGTTCAGCGTCATATTGATCTAGTCCGGGAAGACCGGACAAGTAGGAATGGGGAACAACATGAAAAACGGACTCAAGTTCGCGACATACCGCAAGGCGCTCGAGAAGAAGGCAGAAGAAGTCCGTCGGAGTATGTCCGCTCAAAAAGCGGCGCAAGTGGTAAGCCGGCTGGATGTACCCTCCGACGAGGGCGATCTCAGCCAGCAGCATCACGAGGAATGGATCTTCCTAAATCGGAACACGATCGACATGAAACTGCTCCGTGAGATTTCGGATGCATTGATCCGGATCGACCAAGGCAACTACGGAGTATGCCTGGAGTGCGAAGAGCCCATTTCGGCCAAGCGCCTTGAGGCGCTGCCGTGGGCTCGCTATTGCGTATCTTGCCAGGAGCGGATCGCGGCGCGTGCTGCCCTGGGGGAGCCAGTCGGCGAGTTCGAGGAAGCCGGCCGATGAAGCTGGCGGATCTACGCAAGCTTTCCGTACGGCAGAATCTCAAAATTCGCTTCCAGCTTCCGAACGGCCTGGAGTGCGTCATCACCGAGCAGGGAGTGGCGCGCATACCGGCGCTCTCCCGCGCTCCGGATTTCAATCTCGAGCAGGAACTGATCTCGATCACGGAATTCGTCTTAGATCCCGCTGTGGCCGATCGGAAATCCTCGGAGGCTCCGAAGCGGGTGCGACGCGAAGAACTGGAATCGCTGGTTGCCCCGAAATCCGCGTCCGCCGGCGCCGATCACGAAGACGAATAACGCAAGTCCACCGGACCTGTAGCCCCCCGCTCCTCGAACGCTCGGTGAATCGGTGTACAATACAATCGCCGTTGGGCAACACCGCTTCCCGAAAGGGGTAGGGGGATGAATGGAAAAACCGGCGCAAAACATACAAGATAGTTTTTTAAACAACGCGCGCAAAGACAAAATCGTTCTGACTATTTACCTGATGAGCGGCGTGAAATTGTCAGGCAGAATCAAGAGTTTCGATAAATATTCCGTGGTGCTCGAGACCAGCAACCAGGAGCAGCTCATCTTTAAACACGCGATTTCGACGGTGGTGATGCAAAAGCCGATGCACTCTTACGGTTCGCAAGCCGCGGCCCAGAGTGGCTCGGGTACGAGCTTACCGGGGCCGCCCTCGCATAGCGATTCCCCCGAGGTGTAGCAAATAGAGCGGTCATCCTGAGGGAGTGATTATCGAACCGTCTTATGCGCGGCCGCTCCTGGTGAAGACCATGTCTCCCGGCTTGCGCCCTTGGTGTGCGCACCAATCGAGATACAATTTGCCGTAACTTTCGAGAATGTAGTCCTCTTCGTGGAAGCCCAACACGCGAGCCGTCCGGTCAATCCAGGCTGGACGTCCTTCCAGTTCCAGGTAAATGCCGATCGGGGTCTCGTCCAGTGTAACGATTCCCGTTTTTCCTCGCTGGAACTCGGTGCGGTATTTTTCGTAGCGGAAGACTCGCACAAAACCGAGCCGGTTGAAGATGGCCGCGAGTGTTTGCGCATCATCGGTCTTCAACTCCAGTTCCTCTCGGCTCTTGTGCTTGCCGGCTGTCGGCGCGCCTTTGTAAGTAAGCTTAGCCTCATGCCCGATTTTCCGGATCCGCAAAAGCGACTGGCTGTAGCGCAGGCGAAGATCGGGCGTATCGAAAACCTCGTTCGCCTCGAAGATTCGCGGCTTCACTACCAGAAATCCTGTTCTACGGAGAAGACGTCTTGCCGCCGCCACGCCCGGCACAGCGATCTTCACTTCGATTTCTTGGGGCAAACGGGCGGCTCCTACTGGGCGCGGTCGCCGCGGTGATGGTCGCGGAAATCCTGGTCGATCGCCTTACGCCCGGCGAAACCTTCGTCGGTTCCATGCCAGAACGCAATCGCCGGCTCGCCCAGTCTCCAACACAAATACACCTCGCGGCCGCGGAATAGAGTCGGGAAGTCTACGAGCCCGATGTCGAGGTCTTTGATGACGCAGCCATACTCCTGCATTTCGCTAATGAGGTCGTTCAGGCGCTCGGCGGCCGATTTGCGCTTGTCCTTCACAGCCACGGCCTGTTCTCGGTTCACCAGAACCCCGCCAGCCACGACAATACGGTGGTTGAAAGCCTGCAAGGCGCGATCCGCCGCGGCGTAATGCCCTTTCCACTCGATGGCTTTGCGGAGCAGCGGGTCCAGCGTAGGGATCAGGCTTTGCGCCTGCGTCAGCGTAAAGCGTTTCGACATTGGCGTGCGGTCACTCGGTTCCCGATTATAGCAGCCGCCGAAAAAGCCTTTTTGTCCGTTTTTGGCGTCACGGGGTCTGATCGCTGTTACCTTCCCCCGGTCATGACACGTCCTTACGTTTGGGGATGGTCTCGGAAATGGATGCTGGCTGAGCCGTCAGGCCAATGGCTCTGATGCCTGTCTCAAATTTCATCCAAAGAGTTTTTGTCAGCACACAATCGACACCAAATAGTGTCCGCCGGTACCTCAAAAGTCTGCTCCTCGTTGCCCTCGTCACAGGCATAGGGTTTCTGCTGAATTTGCGAGTTGCAGCTACAAACGTAGCGATGCTTTACCTCGCAACTGTGGTGTTCATTGCCCTGAAATGGGGCTTCCGGCCGGCTGTGCTTTCGTCCATCATCAGTGCCTTCCTTTTCGATTACCTCTTTATCCCGCCGTACATGAGTTTTACTATCACGGACGTCTGGTACTTTATCACGCTCGTAGTGATGGTCGGTATAGGCATTCTCACTTCCCTTTTGGCTGGCGCCGCCCGAAAGCAGATGATGTCAGCCAGGGAACGCGAGGCCGAAACTGCCGTCCTATACTCAATGACACAGCGGCTCGCTGCGGCCGGGAGTACGGATCAGATACTCCCTGCCACCGCAAGTCATATTCAGGAAACGTTCGGACGGCCAGTAGCGATTCTGCTAGGCGATGAGAGCAATCAACTGTTGCTGCGGTACCAGACACCTGGATCGGGCGTTGACGAAGACACGCTCAGGGTAGCGCGAAGTCTTTTCCGGGACTCACTGCTTGCCCCAACACGGCGGCGCGAGGGTCTATTTGTGCCTTTGAAAATTGGTCCACAGGTCATTGGCATGATAGTTCTTTTGCCATCGACTCCTCAGCCGTCGATGGTGGAAGCCCGGGAACGGGTTTTGGTGGGAGCCGCTGATCAAGTGGCATTGGCGATTAGGCGGGCTTCTCTGGAAGCACGCGCGAGAGAAGCCGACCGGCTGGAGCGGGAACAAGCGCGATCCCGTGTGGCGAAAGCGGAGGCAATCGCAGTTCTCGCCGGGGGCCTAGCACACAATCTAAACAATATTCTGACAGCGGCTCTAGGCAACATCAGCTTAGCCGTTGACACTTTGGGGGAGTATCATCCTGTGAGCTCCTGGCTTCGTAATGCGGCGTCATCCACGGAGCGTGCCGCCGCTCTCGTGGCCCAGATTCTGGCTTATGCCGGCAAGAGCCGTTTTTTCGATGCAGATGTCAACCTCTCACAAGCCGTTCGTGAGTTCATTCAAGAAATTGGTGCTTCTATTCCCAGTAACATCCAGGTAAGAACGTATGCTGCCAATGATCTCCCGATCATTAAAGCCGATCGAAATCAGGTTCGACAATTGATTAGAAATCTCTTTCTGAATGCCATAGAGGCTATAGGTGGAAGCGAGGGTACCGTAACCATCGAAACGGGGGTAGAGGCGGTCGGACGCAGCAGCGAAGAAGCAACACAGAAAATACCGCCGGGAGAGTACGTCTGCCTGAGAATAGGCGATACAGGCTCTGGTATTGATGAGGAGACCAGGCCGAAAATTTTCGATCCATTCTTCACCACCAAATTTGTCGGTCGTGGTCTCGGGTTGGCGGCTGCGGATGGCATCATGAGGGCGCACGGAGGCACGATCAGAGTATCGAGCCAACCCGGTCGCGGGAGTACTTTCACGTGCCTGTTTCCGGTCACGCCCAAAATCCCGGTCTAACGCTACGGTGGCATTCTAGTCCGAGCGCGGGTCTGTGATCTTGCCGGCGAGAACCGAAACCGCTACTGTTTCGGCGGAGGCCAGGTAGTGGCGCGCTTTGGGATGGCCGTTGCGGCCGGGAAAGTTGCGGGCCTGAGTGGAAAGCATAACTTCGTGTTCGGCCAGAGCGCCCATATTAAAGGCCTGATTGGAGCCGGCGCTGGGCGGGAAGATGTTGGCTCCGGCATCGAACAGCGTCTCGATAAGACCTTCGCGCAGCGCGGCGCGGTAGATGGGGCGAGAGGCGGGGACGACTTGCAAGCGCACACCGGGTGCAATGTGGCGGCCTTTGAGACGCGCGGCGAGCGTGCGGATATCCGACAGGCGGCCGCCGGTGCTGCCGCCGATTTCGGCCACATCGATCGCGATGCCGGCTACTTCCGAAATCGGTTTGACGTTGCCAACGGTGGGCGGACAGGCGATTTGCGGCTCGAGTCTACTTACGTCGATTTCGAGTGTTTCGCAATAGGAAACATCCGAGTCATTCGTGAGCATTTCAAAATCTCTGGAGCCGGAATGAGCGTGTGCAAAGGCGCGAGTCTTCTCATCGGGATTGACATAACCGCACTTGGCGCCGTAATCGATGGACATGAGCGGAAACAGGATGCGGTCCTCGATCTCCAGAGCTTCGATGTAGGGGCCGGAGTATTCGACGGCTTTATAAACCGCGCCATCTTCGCCAAGCCGCCCGACCAGGTATTGTGA
>DATBID010000182.1:0-14666 GCA_036557125.1 Bryobacteraceae bacterium
GATGGTTCCTTTCTATCGGAAATGGCTTGTCCGGAACTCCATGCGAGAAACGAGTGCGGAAACCGTAACGCAGACCCGATTTTTCTCGCGCTATTCTGAAATCACAGTGGGAGCAGACGGTCCAATCGTGGATACGACGCAGCTTCTCCTCGCATGGGCCGCCGGCGATGCGCGCGCGCTCGATGCGCTCGCGCCGCGCATTTATAAGGAACTTCACCGCCTGGCCGTGGATTTCATGAAGCGGGAGCGTGAAGAGCCCATCCTGCAGGCGACGGCTCTGGTGCATGAGGTCTACCTGAAACTGATCGACGTTCAGAACGTGGCTTTGGAAAGCAAGGCGCATTTCTTTGCGATCTGCGCACAGATGATGCGGCGCATTCTAGTGGACGCGGCCCGCAAAAGAGCTGCGTCCCGGCACGGCGGCGGACTGGGCCGGATTCACCTGGAGGATGTGGCTCATTTGAAGCTCAGCCAGGATAACGATAGGCAGCTTATCGCGCTAAACGACGCCCTGGACGAACTGGCGCGCGGCGACCCCAGAAAGGCGAGAGTTGTGGAACTGCGATACTTCGGCGGGTTGAACGTGCACGATACAGCCGCCGTGCTCAAGGTATCGGAAGAGACCGTTACACGAGACTGGCGTCTGGCGCGGGGTTGGCTGCAACTGCAAATCAGGGGCGCGGACGGTTCCGGCACGTCGGGCTAGGCGCCGGAACTCTAGCAGGTGAAAGGCGACGGCGCCTGCTTGGTTCGGGCGAAGCCTTCCGCATCTTTGGGCTACGGCGATATCGTTGATCCCGCCTCGCCTCTTGGCTGCGAAACGATGCTTCCTTGCGCGTGCCGCCCACGCCCCTGTTGGTAAGGCGATGCTCCGATTCGGACCAATAAGCCCCGCTTACATCCAGCGGCGAACACTGAACAGTCCCGTCCGTATGGTCGCCCACTCGGAAATTAGGCCGACTCGAATGACGGCTTTGTTACGCGCGTTTACCGAAAGCTCACCGAGAATCGCGCCCGAGTGCCTCCAATCCCAAATCGCTAATGCCGGGAATATACTAACGCCATGGCATTAGAGAAGCCTTCCCCAAACGAGTCGCCGTTCACCCGGCGGACACTGTTGGCCGGAGCAGCGACGGCATTTGTTCCGGTGAGTGCGATCCTGCCCACCGCCCAAGCTGCTCCGCCGGCACGGGCGCTGACGGCAGAGCAACGCAAGCTCACCGAGATGCTGGTGGATCGCATTTTGCCGGCGGATGAGCTCGGTCCGGGTGCGCTGGAACTGGGCGCGGCGAATTACATCGATGTCCAGATGGCCGGGTATCTGGCTCCGCAGAAAGAAGCATTCCTAGCGGGGCTGGCGGCGCTCGATGCGTACGCGAAGGAAACACGTGGCGCTTCATTTGCGAATATGAGTGCAGACCAGCGTGATGCCGTGCTCACCGCGATCACACAAGAAGGCGCGCCGCAAAACCTGCGAGCGTTCTTCAACCAGGCGCGCACTTACACCATTCAAGGCACGTTTGGCGATCCGCATTACGGCGGCAATCTGGGAGGGAAAGGCTGGGACATTATCCGCTATCCCGGTCCGCGTCTCGCCACCACACAGGAGATGCAGAAGATGGACCGTCCGGCGCAACCGTATCGCCGCTCGGCGTGGGGGAATGAATAGGCCATGGCGATCAATCTAAAACCGGTCGATGTAGCGGTGGTGGGACTGGGCGCAGCAGGCGGCGTGGCTATGCTGCCGTTGTGCCGCACGGGCATGAAAGTGGCGGGGATCGAGGCCGGCACGTGGATGGACCCGCATAAAGATTTCAAGGCCGACGAACTCCACAACAACATTCGCGGCATGATCACCACCGGGAATAAGATCCGCCGAGAGGCTCCTACGGTTCGGCACAGCCTCTCCGACAAAGCCCGGCAAGGTCCGCCCAGCCCGATGATGAACGCTATCGGCGGCACCTCGATTCATTACCACGCGCAGAGCTGGCGGCTGAAACCGTGGGATTTCAAAACGGTAAGCGAGGTAACCAAACGTTACGGCCGAAGCTATCTGCCGAAGGGCAGCACGGTGGAGGATTGGCCCATCGGATGGGAGGATATCGAGCCGTATTACGACATTGTCGAGCATGAGGTTGGCGTATCGGGCAAAGCCGGCAACATTCAGGGAAAGCTCGATAAGGAAGGCAACATATTTGAAGGGCCGCGGCAGCGCGAGTACCCCATGCCGCACCTGCGTAGCTGCGATTATCTGGAGCTGATGAAAAAGGCGGCGCGATCTCTGGGGTGGAATCCGTTTCATTCGCCCGCGGCGATCAATTCGGTGCCGCGCGATGGCCGCGGCGCATGCGGTTATCACGGGTATTGCGATCGCGGCGGCTGCCACTTGCAGGCGAAGAATTCCACTTGCTTTTCCACCATCCCGAAAGCGCAGAAGACCGGGAATCTGGCGATCTTCGATAATGCCCAGGTAACGCGGATCGTGGCAGGGGCAAACGGGAAGGTTAGCGGCGTCCTTTATATTCGCGGCGGGATGGAATACTTTCAGCCGGCGAAGGCTGTACTGGTCGGTTCCTATACTTACGAAAACGTGCGATTGCTGCTGCTTTCGAAATCGAAAGATTTTCCCAACGGTTTGGCGAATAACAAGGGGCAAGTGGGCCGGCACTATTTCGGTCACTGGGATGCACAGTCGGGCGCGATCGTGAACGCGCTGTTTCCGATGGATCTGAACATCTGGTACGGCGCAATTCTTTCGCAGGGCGTGGTGATTGACGAATGGGCGGACGATAGCTTCGACCACAGTGGGCTTGGATTCATCGGCGGCGCGAGCATGACCGTGTACACCGAGAAGCATCCCATCGCCTCCGCGAGCGGAAGCACGTGGGGACAGGCCCCCATTTGGGGAGCAAAGTGGAAGGCCTGGCTGCACGAGAATGCCGGCCGCACGGCTTCAGCCTACCTGCAAGCCAATTCGTTCCCGTACGAGACCACGTTCCTGGATCTCGATCCGGAAGTGAAAGACCCGCTGGGCGACCCTGTAATCCGCGTCACCACCATGACCCGTGAGAACGAACGCGCCGCCGCGCTCCACGCGCAGGACAAGATGGAGGAGTGGTTCAAAGCTGCGGGTGCGGTTATGGTTACAAAGGGGAACCCGAACGGCCCGAACCTGAGCACTCATACCTATGGCGGCACGCGCATGGGCGACAACCCGGAAACCAGCGTGGTGGATAAATGGGGCTTCGCGCACGAAGCGAAGAATCTGGGCGTGCTGGGCGGATCGGTTTTCGGAACCAGCGGAGCGCGCAATCCTACGCTGACGATTCAGGCATTGGCGTGGCGCACGGCCGAGCACCTGGCGAAGAACTGGCGCTCGATCACGGCCTAATTGCGCGCCAATGGACGTCAATCGTAAGGCCCCTGCCATCGCATCGGCCGAAGGCTTCATTCGCGCGCCGCTGGACCTGGTTTGGTCCGTGCAGACGAACATCGGCGAGTGGGGCCGCTGGAATCCGGATGTGCAATCTGTCGCCGTCAAAGGCCCGGTGCAACCGGGGACGGAATTTCGCTGGAAATCCGGCGGCCGGTCCATCGTTTCGAAAATTCAGGAACTGGAGCCGGGGCGGCGGATCGTATGGACTGGCCGCTCGTTCGGAATTCGCGCGATTCATGTCTGGACGTTCGCCGAACGGGAGGGCGGGGTGTGGGTGCAGACGGAAGAATCGTTTGAAGGCCTCGTTGTGGTGCTGGTCGGTGGCGCAATACGGATCGCCCTAGGGTCGACCCTCCAGAGGGCTTTAACCGCTCTCAAGAGGGAATGCGAGCGGCGCGTACAATAAATTTGTGACTCCAGCCGGCCGCCTTCGTGCACTGCTGAAACAAGATGCGATGCTGATCGCTCCCGGCGCATATGATGCGATTACCGCGCGCATGATCGAGCAGGCCGGCTTCGGGGTGATCTACATGACCGGGGCGGGAACGGCGGCTACGCTCGGCTATCCGGATTACGGTCTGGTCACGATGACGGAAATGGCGGCGAATGCGGCACGGATCGCGGCGGCGAGCGGCCTGCCGGTGATTGCCGACGCGGACACCGGCTACGGCAACGAACTGAACGTGATCCGCACAGTGCGCGAATACGAGAGGGCCGGCGTGGCAGGCTTACACATGGAGGACCAGGGTTTCCCCAAGAAATGCGGCCACCTGGACCGCAAAGAGGTGATTGCGCTCGAGCCGTATCTGGCGAAAATCCGCGCGGCGGCGGGAGCGCGGCAGAACCGTGATTTTCTGATCATCGCGCGGACGGATGCGCGCGCGGTGCTGGGATTCGAGGAGGCGATCCGGCGGGCGAACGCGGCGCTCGATGCCGGAGCGGATATGGCATTTGTCGAGGCGCCCGCAACGCTGGAAGAAGTAGCGGCGGTGCCGAAGTTGGTGCGCGGGCCGTGTCTGCTGAATGTGGTGTGGCGCGGCAAGACACCGGAGATCGGGTTGGCCGATGCGCAGGCGATGGGATACAAACTGGCGATTCTGCCGGCTCTGCTGTTTACGGCCGTAATCGGCGCGTGCGACCGGATGCTGGAGGAACTGCGCGACACGCGGCGGCATCCTTTGCCCATCGCGGACATGACTGTAAAGGAGACATTCGCGCGCTTGGGCGCGGTGGAGTGGGACGAAGTACGCACGGTGGACCGGGCGGTTTGATGGGACGCTACGAATCCAGCGTTGCGTTCTACGATCGCTATCGGGAACCATATCCGCCGGAATTTTTCGCAGAGGTAGCCGGCCGCCTGCGGTTCCAAGGAACGGAGCGGATGCTGGATGCTGCGTGTGGTCCAGCGCCGCTGGCGATTGGCTTTGCGCCGTACGTGGGTTCGTGTGTGGGCGTCGACCCGGAACCGGGGATGCTGGCCGCGGCCCGGCAGCTTGCGATCAACGCGGGTGTGCGGTTGGAGTTGATCGAATCGCGCCTGGAAGACCTGCCGGCGTCGGCCGGAGTCTTCGAGATAGCTACGGTTGGGAGGGCGCTCCACTGGCTGGATCGTAAGGGCGCAATCACGGTCTTCGAGCGGGTGCTCGTTTCCGGCGGATACGTTCTGATTTGCGGCGCGCTATCGGCCCACGGGCCGGAGAATCCTTGGGCAAAAGCGTTCCACGACGTACGCCGGCAGTGGTCTTCGGATCCCGATGAGGGCCGTTATCACATCGATGTGGAAGCGTGGTTCGCCGAGTCGCCGTTCCGCAAACTGGAAGAGATCTCGGTGAGCTACCACCAACGCGTCGCTCTGGACAGCCTGATCGGCCGCGCGCTTTCGCTGTCAACTACTTCGCCGGCTGTGCTGGGAGAGCACCGCGCGAGCTTCGAAGCAACGCTGCTGGCGGCTCTCAAACCGTTTGCCGAAGACGGAATACTGGAGGAAGAAGTGCACGCGCGAGCGCAGGTGTTCCGCAGGGAATGAGATAAGCCGAAATATGCGGACCATCACACTCGAAGAGCACTTTGCCACACCAGGATTTTTGAAAGGGCCGGGGAGCGGGATTATGCAACGGGCTGCAAGGGCCCGCGACCGGATGGCGCAGATCGCCGCGCAACTACAGCACGTGGACGAGGGGCGCATCGCAGAGATGGATGCAGCGGGGATTGACATGCAGGTGCTGTCGCTCAACTCTCCGGGCGTGGAGCAATGCGTGGCTGCCGAAGCGGTGGCGCTCGCGCGGGAAGCAAATGACTTCGCGGCGGCGGCAATCAAACGCCATCCGAAGCGATTCGGAGGGTTCGCTACGCTTCCCACCGCCGATCCGCCGAAAGCGGCCGATGAACTGGAGCGAACCGTTCGGGAGCACGGATTTAATGGCGCGCTGATCAACGGACACCATCGCGGGCGCTATCTGGATGACCGCATTTTCTGGCCGATTCTGGAGCGGGCCACCGCGCTGCGCGTTCCTATCTACCTGCATCCCACGCCGCCGCCTGAGCCGGTATTGGCAGCATCCTACGGCGGATTCGCTCCGGAAGTGACCGATATGTTCGCCAGCGCCGGCTGGGGCTGGCATATCGAAACCGGCGTCCACGTGCTGCGCATGATTCTGGGTGGAGTCTTCGACCGCTTCCCCGATTTGCAAATCATTGTCGGACATATGGGCGAAGCGCTTCCGTTCATGCTCTCGCGCGTAGACATCATGACGCCGGACATTACGGGTTTAAAGCGACCCGTCAGCGCCTATCTGCGTGAGAACGTGCACTACACCTTCAGCGGCTTCAACTTTATGCCCACTTTTCTCGACCTGCTCTTGCAAGTGGGTGTGGACCGGATCATGTTCTCCGCCGATTATCCGTACGGCTCGATGGCGGGGGCGCGCGCATTTCTGGAGCAACTGCCGGTGAGCGCGGCGGACAGAGAGCGGATCGCGCACGGGAATGCGGAGAAGCTCATGGGGTTGTAGAGGAGCTTCGGATTGCATCCAGTGGGGCTTTCCAATCACAATGTTCGGCCTGAGCCGCGCTGGCCCGCAATCGCGGCATTCGTGGCGATTGCCGCGCTGCGCTTCGCCTTACCGCCGGCCCTGAGCGTGGGGCCGGATTGGGTGCTGGCGCCGGTGATCGCGATCCTGCTTCTGCTGGCGGCGATTTTTCACCGGATGGACCGGCTGGGGGCGAATCAGACTGCAAGTTACCTGCTGCTGGCGATCATCACCGCGGATCTAATCACTTCGGTTGCGCTGCTGATCGTCCGATTGCCGGCGCATCGCGAGACGCCGCGGCAGTTGCTCACCGCCGCGATTGGGATCTGGAGCAGCAATGTTCTGGTGTTCGCATCCTGGTACTGGCGCCTCGATGGCGGAGGGCCGAACGCGCGCGACCGGCACAAGAGCCACAACTCCGGGGCCTTTCTGTTCCCACAAATGCAGATGCGGGACCAGAACTGGAAGCCCGGGTTCGTCGATTATCTATTTCTGGCTTTCAATACCAGCACGGCGTTTTCGCCAACCGATGTGCCGGTGCTCTCGCGCTGGGCGAAGGCGATGATGATGGTGCAATCCTCGATTTCCCTGGGCACTGTGGTCATTCTGGCGGCTCGGGCCGTGAATGTACTGTGACCGAGGTCGCGTACGGAGAACTCATGCGCGCTTGGTCGCTCGAGTACCCGCAGGCATTTTCCTCTTTGATCTGGTCTGATTGTAATCAACGGCGGCACGGACGAGATCTTTCAGAGCACGCGTATTAATCTTATCGCCTTTGAAAAAATCGATCGCTCGCCACAATTTGCCTTCGAGGCCGGCATTAAAGACCTTGTCGGGATCCGGGAGGCTCGCCCCGTGCGAAAAGGTAAGCTTCACCTTATCTTTATGGGCGTTGCCGACCGCAATGATTCCGTCGTGAGACCACACCGGACTTCCCATCCACTTCCATTCCTCGACTATCTCTCGATCGGCCTCAAGGATGGTCTTGCGGACGCCGGCGAGCGTTTTGCCACGCCAGTCTGTCAGTCCTGCGATCAGCTCGTCAATCCGTTCCGATGGATTCATTGGATGCCTGGTGCTTCAACGCCGAACTGCGTAGCGTACTCTGCATTCAATCGCCGCCAGCCGTCGAACTTCATTACCTCGGGGCCAACGATGCGGCCGATGGGAGTTCCACTGAGAAGACGATCCAGAACATCGAAACAAATGTGCCACCCCGCAGCACCCATGGAGATGAAGCGGCGATCGATGTTGGTCCACAGCGTCAGGCGCGTGCCGCCGCCGAAGGTTTCGAGTTCCCACCGCATGTCGAAGCTACCCCACTTGTACTCAAGCAACTTGGGAGCGTCGGCTCGTGTCACTGTTGTTTCCGTAACGTGCGGCATGGGCGCTCCCACCGTGGTGAGCTTCACCGTATTTCCAACCGTACCGAGACTCCCATCGGCATCGAAGGGCGCCCACTCGCGCAGATGCGCCGGGTCGGTTAGCGCCTGCCAGACTTTTTCCGGTGAGTGGCGCAGTTCTCTAACCAGAATGAGCGTCCACTTCTCTCCATCCTTCCGCACCTGCGCCCCGGCGGCCGGACCCGGTGTGTACTGCTCGCGATCGGCCATCTATCTTTTCCTTATCTTGCTCTTCGTTCGTGTTGATTGATCCATGCGGTCGAGGTGCCGTTCCAGAGCATCCACGTGAGCGGACCAGAACCGGCGGAACGGAGCCAGCCAGGCATCCACCTCCCGAAGCGGTTCCGGCTTCAGCCGGTAGAGACGGCGCTGCGCGTCCACCGTGGATTCCACGAAACCGGCATTACGCAGCACCCGCAGGTGCTTTGACACGGTCGGCTGCGGCATATGAAGCTGACGCTCGATCTCTCCCACCGACTGTTGTGACGAGACCAGAAGGCTCAATATCGCGCGGCGATTCGGCTCCGCAATAATTTCGAACACAGATTCCACTCTCTTGATGTACCCCAGAGAGCATATGCGTGTCAAGGCATAGACGGGTGCTGAGCCGCGACTCTTACTAGCGCGAATAGCGTGCCAGTTGAGTGAGCTGAATGAGGTTGCCGCAGGTGTCGTTCAGCATCGCAATCGTCGAGGCGGTCACGTCGGTGGGCGGCATCGTGAACTCGGCGCCGCGCGCCTTGATCCGCTCGTAGTCGCCCTTGACGTCGTCGGTGAAGAACATGGCGGCGGGCTGGCCTTGTTGAAAGATCGCCTGCTGATACGCCTTGGCCGCGGGGTTATTGTTCAGCGCCAATTGCAGCTCAGTGCCGTCCGGCTCCTCGGGCGAGGCCACGGTCAGCCAGCGAAATGGGCCCTGACTGAAATCGGCTTTTTTGGCAAAGCCCAATACCTCCGTGTAGAAGCGCAGGGCGTTGTCCTGGTCATCCACGTATACGCTGGTTAATTTGATTTTCATTTCATTTCCTCCTGGCTTTGACACGGTCGGCTGCGCAATGATTCGGGCACAGACTCCAATCTCTTCATATACTCCAAAGAGCATATGCGTGTCAAGACATATTAGGAGAAAAGAGGGGAATCGCGCCGGCGGGGGCGACCTTCGGCGCCACCGAATGCTTCTACTTTTCCGAAGGCGCTCCCGGCGCTGCGCCCGGATCGCCCTGGGAGGAGCCGATGAACAGCTTCCGCCCATCCGTATACGTAATTACGCTGCCGTTGGCGCGGTGTGAGGCATCCTTGGCCTGGAAGCCTTCGACGAGGATTTCCGTCCCCGCCTCCAAGGAATGCTTGGTGAAGCCCCGCCGCAACAGCGAATTCGGCGCTGCCGCTTCAATCATCCATTCGGTCACCGTGCCGTCATCGCCTTTGACATCGATATGAATCCACGCGTGCGGGTTGATCCACTCCATCTTGGTCACGGTGCCTTTGAACTTGACTGGCTTTGAGGAATCGAACTCCGCCGCGAAAGCGTGGTGCGCCCACATGGGCGCGGCAGCCGCCAGCAATGCGCCCGCGGCAATAATCATGGGAATCTTTCTGCTCATGCTTAGTCTCCTCAGGAACTCACTTCTTTGCGGCTGCTTCGGCCGCGGCTTTCTCTTTGGCGCGGGCGCCGCTGAGAGAATCGAACATAGCGTAATTGCCCTCGTGGCACGCATATTCGAAATTCTGATAACCCGGTTCCTCGGTCAGGGGGAATGCGATTTTGAACGGTTGAACGTAGGTCTTCGGGTCGTCCACCATTACCTCATAGCGCATTTGGTTCGGCCCTACGCGGGTGAAGCGCTCCACCAGCTTCAGGGCATCGCTGGTGGGAGTGCCGCCGCCGTTCAAACCGATTCCGGTTCTGTTGCCTAGGAAATTGGTGGTCTCCACGACGAGCGTGTTGCCGTCCCAGTGCCCACGCGCATCCCCCATATAGGAGCGGATGCGGGAACTTTCGTGGGGGCGGCCATCGAGCGGGATGACTCGGGCTTCGTGCACCATCTCCTGCAGGATTGTCACATACCCCGGAGCTTGGACGATCTGCTGCCCGTTGCCGTAAATCACAGGCAGAATCGATCCGGTGACGCCGCGGGTGATGCAGCGAATGTACCAACTGAAGTCGGTGTACGAATCGGCTTTCGGGTTGTTATTGCCGGCGCCTTCGGGAACCGGCCTGGTTTTTGCCTCCGGGAGTAAATCGGGGAGCCTACCGTTCGCTGGTTCGACTATCAGCGACGTCTGCTTGCAGGGCCGGCGCGCGCGCTCGCCCCAATGAGCCGGAGGGCCGGTGCCGACTCGCTGATTTTCCGGTACAAGCTCCTCCGAGTCTCGTTCCCGCTGCTTTTCCAAATTCCCTTCGTGCTGCGCCAGCTCCTGCTCGGTGTAGTAGAGCCGGTCGCCCAGATTCGCGGGCCGCTCTAGGCGAGTGCCGATACAATCGTCGCTAGTCCAGGTTCCCTGAATATCGGGATCGCCCCACGCCGTCTTAGCCTGCGTCCAGCTTTTGGCGGCAGGCGGGGCCTTGGCGGCCTGACCGAACGCGGGCCCGGCGGCCAACGTAAGCGCGGCGGCCACGGCCACCGCTACCCAAAATCGCAGTTTCATATGACCCCTCCTACTTTTTCACCAGATTCCCGTAAATCAGTTGTTCGGCGTATTCCACGCACTTGAATTCATTCAGTTGCGCGTTCTTCTCTTTCCGGCGGTAAAACACCGTGCTGATTTTCCAGGGCTGCGTATAGATCGTCTTATCTTCAATGGACGCTTCGTAATTGATGTGATCGGCGTCTGCCAGAGTGAAACGCTCGACGATGTGCGTACTGTCAGTTTGAAAATCGCCGGCGCGGTCGTACCAGCTATTCCCGTTCAAACCGCTCACATCCACCACGAGCGTGTCACCTTCCCAGTGGCCATTGGAGGTGCCCATCCATGTGTCCACCGCGCCTTCTTTGAATTTGCCCATATTGACCACGCGGTTCGCCGTTGCAAATTCGTACGCGAAGGCGATATCGTGCTGTGACTCGATGATCTGGAAAGGGAACGGCATATAATTGGCGCGCGGGATACCGGGCATGTAGCACTTCACTTCCGGATCAATCTTCCAGCGGTTCTGATAGTTCTCCTGCTGTTTTTTCGCAGCCGCCGGTGTATAAGGAATGTCGCCGCCTTCCACAATTCCCTGCCCTGCCGGTTCAGCGCCGGTGGCTCCGAGTTGGAAGAAAGGCCCTGGAGCCGAGCTATGATCGCGAATATCCCAATCGGCGGTTCCCAACGCTTGCCATAAACCCGTGAAATTCGGCTTTCCGTTGGGCAGACGAGGAATCTGGGAAGCCGTGCGAGTTTGCGCCCAGGCGCACGCCGCCAGAATCAGAAGCGCCCCGGAAAACCCGGCAAATTTATTAAGTACACGCATGATTTTGGAAATTATACACGCGCGAAGTTCCGCGCGGAAGGCCCTCGAAGGCAGTGCAGGGATACAATCGAGGCAGCATGAAAAGGCCGTTGCTGGTGTTCGGTTTGGCGGTGGTGATCGTGATTGCCATCATCGCCGGATTCTTCTGGGTGCAGAGGGGGGCGCACCTGGAATTGCGCGGGGAGATTCTGAAGGTGAGGACTGCGCCTCTGGACGAGAATCACTCGGTCGCTGTGGTCGATTTTCGGTTCCAGAATGTGGCCAATTATGAGTATGACGTAAAGGAGGTGACGGTAGTCGTCCAGGATAAAGCGGGGATGACTATCCAAGGGATGACGATTTCGGAAATCGATGCGCAGCACCTGTTCGAAGCGATCCCGTTGCTGGGGGAGAAGTACAACCCATCGCTGATTGTGCGCAACCGCATTGCTCCGCATGCAACAGAGGACCGAATGATTGCGGCGAGCTTCCCCGTTCCCGAAAACCAGCTCGATATGCGGCGCGGGATCACGGTGCGGATTGAAGAGGCCGACGGAGTCATTTCGGAGATTAAGGGGAAGTAGGATTACACCAAGCCAGCGACTGCCGCGCGGACAACGCGCAGAAGCGTCTGCGGCAGGATGCCGAACCAGAACAGCAGCACCACGAGAACCGTGAGCACGACGTTGGGGGCGAGTTGGATGCGCGGCTCGGATGCCCGGCTCATTTCGGCGCCGCCGAACATGGTGATGACCACGCGCAAATAGTAGAAGAGTCCGATGCCGCTCATTACGACCAAAACGATGACCAGCGTCCAGAGGGCCGCGGACGCGCCGGCTGCGACCAGATAGAATTTGCCGATGAACCCCGCCGTAAGCGGAATGCCGGCCAGAGAAAACAGCATGGCCGTGAAGACGCAAGCTAGCGCGGGACGACGCCAGAAGAGGCCGCGATAGTCGTCCAGCAGTTCGAGTTCGTTGCCGTGAGTTGAGAGGGCGCTGATGACACCGAAGGCGCCCAAAGTGGTGACGAAATATGCGGCGAGATAGAAGGTGACAGCGGCAGGGCCGAGTGTTCCTCCAGCCTCGAAGGCGACCAGCATGTACCCGAGGTGAGCGATGGAGGAGTAGGCCAGCATGCGCTTGACGTTGCGCTGGAGCAGTGCCAGGATATTGCCGGCAATCATTGACGCGAGCGCGATTATAAAAAAGACCACGAAGATTGGCGTGAAACCGCGTGCGCCGGATTGGTAGAAATACCGGATGAGCACCGCGAAGATCGCCCCTTTGGAGACGGTGGCAATGAAGCCTGTAACCGGGGCGGGCGCGCCTTCGTAAACATCGGGAGTCCAGAGATGAAAGGGGACTACACCCAATTTGAAGCCCAAACCGGTGATGACGAGCGCGAGGCCAGGCAAGACGAGGGCGCGGTCGAATGGGACGCCGCTATTGAGGAGAGCCGCCATGCGAGGCAATTCCATGGTCCCCATGGCGGTATAGAGGAGGGCAATACCGAACAGGAGAAATGCCGCGGATACCGAGGCGAGCACGAGGTACTTGACGCCCGCTTCGATGGGTAGCGGGCGGGTGTGGAGATAGGCGATCATGCCGTAGAGCGAGACACTGAGCAATTCCAGGCCGAGAAAGAGCGAAACCCAATGGCTGCTGGCGGCCAGCACCATGGCGCCGAGGGTGGCCACGAGCATCAGGATATACATTTCGTCCCGGCCGCTTTCGCATTCGCACAGGTAATCGTAAGCAAGCAGGACGAAGCCCATGCCGGCGGCCAGGATGAGGCCGAAGTAGAAGAGAGCGTAGTGGTCGACAACGAGAAGAGGAGTGACTTGACGAGGCACCTGGCCCGCCGCGATCCAGATGGAACCGAAAGCCGCAGCGCAGCCGGCAAGCGCAATAGCGGCCGTGACCATATAGTCACGGCAAATGGCGATGGACACCATGATTGCGATGGCTGCGCCGGTAACGATCAGCAGCGGCAGAATGGCGATAGCGTCAGCGGCGTTCATGATCACCCGATTGATTCACCGCAGAGGCGCGGAGACGCCGAGAAGGCCAAATTAAAGTCAAAACCTGAGGGCGCGGAGGGGGCTGAGGGCGCAGAGCAAGCTTTGCGATTGATGGTTTTGTGGTTTGGCGCGCGTGCAGGGTGTCTTGTATGGAAGTCGCCACGGGCTGAAATGTGGCGATCACGGGCTGGGGGTAGAGGCCGAGCCAAAGGAGGATTGCGGCCATGCATCCGATGGCCATAGCCTCTCGGGGCACGATGTCTGCGAAGCGCCAATTGTGAACGTTGGGCCCGTGGAACGCGGCCTGGACGAGCCGAACGGCATAGACTGTGGACGCGATTACGCCGACTGCGGCGATGGCTGCCAATGGAATGCTCCGCGGCCACGTGCCCAGCAGGACGAGGAATTCGCCTATGAAATCGCCCAGGCCGGGCAGGCCGAGGGCGGCGAGCGCGAAAAATAACCCGGAGCCGCTCAGTCGCGGCACGATTGCCCATAAGCCGCCCATACGCGCCAGCTCCCCCGTGCGCATGCGCTCGCGCAAAGCGCCCGCGACCAGGAACAGGCCTCCGATGCTGAGCCCGTGAGAGATCATAGCCACCAGCGCGCCTTCGAGCGCCCAATCGTTCCCCACGAAAATACCGAGCAGCACGAAACCGAGATGGCTCACGCTGATGTAGGCGAGCATACGTTTGAAATCGGTCTGGCTGAACGCCAGGAGCCCGCCATAAAGAATTCCGACTATGCCAAGCGCCATTGCGACAGGTGCAAACACGTGCGCAGCGTGAGGAAAGAGCGGAAGAAGGAAACGAAGCATTCCGTATGCTCCTACCTCAAGCAGTAGACCAGTGAGGTTGGCGGCGGTGGGCGCCGCCATTTGCGCGTCGGGGAGCCAGGTGTGGAAGGGCACGGCGGGTAGCTTTACTGCGAAGGCGATGAAGAAGCCGAGCATAATCCACATTTCTGTGCCGGGAGGAAAAGCGGTGCCGAGCAAGGCGGCATATGAGAACGTGTAGACGCCGGTTTCGTGGTGGTGGAGGAAATAAAGCGAGAGAATCGCAACCAGCATTAGCAAGCCGCTGAGCTGGGTGAAGATGAAATACTTCAGAGCGGCGTGGACGCGATTTTCCTGGCCCCAGACGGCGATCAGGAAGTAAGTCGGGACGAGCATCAGCTCCCAGGCAAAGTAGAACAGGAAGAGATCCCGGGCCATGAAAACACCGGCTACTCCGGCCACAGCGAGCAGCACATTCAGATGGAAAAAGCCGATCGAATAAGTAATCTCGCGCCAGGAAGCGAGGACGGCGACACCGCCGAGGAAGAATGTGAGCAGCAGGAG
>DATBID010000183.1:0-7682 GCA_036557125.1 Bryobacteraceae bacterium
TCAAAAGATAAGGACCGGGTTCGCGCACGGCTTCTTCGAGAGCGGGGGCGAGCTGCCAGGGCTTATCGACGGTTTTGCCCTTGAAACCGTAGGCTGCGGCCAGCTTTTCGGCATCGGGAAAGCAATCGAGGGTAACGGCGCTGAGGCGGTTGTTATAAAACAGCTCCTGCCATTGGCGGACCATGCCGAGATAGCCGTTATTCATGACCACAATCTTGACGGGCAGGCCGTAGCTGGCGATGGTGGCGAGTTCGGGGATGGACATCTGGAAGCCGCCATCGCCGACGACGGCGAAGACGAGCTTATCGGGGCGGGCGAACTGGGCGCCGAGTGCGGCAGGGAGGCCGAAGCCCATGGAGCCGAGGCCGCCTGAATTGAGCCAGAGGCGCGGCTCATTGAAGCGGAGGAGCTGTGCGGCCCACATCTGATGCTGGCCCACATCGGAGCTGATAATGGCTTCGCCGCCGGAGAGGCGGTCGATTTCGGCCATGAGGTGCTGCGGCTTGATTTCAGAATCGGAGGTGACGGGCTGGAGAGGGTGCTCCTGTTTCCATTGATGGATCTGGTTCCACCAGGCGCGACGGGCGTCGGCGAGATGGCCGTTCGAGGGTGCTTCCTCAGGCAGAGTTTTTTCCGCCAGCACCTTATTGATCCGGCCCAGCACGTGTTTGACATCACCGACGATGGGGACATCAGGGGCGCGGTTCTTGCCGATTTCAGCGGGATCGATATCCACGTGGATGACTTTCGCGTGCGGGGCAAAGGCGGCGAGACGGCCGGTGACGCGGTCATCGAAACGCACGCCGAGCGCGATGAGAAGGTCGGCATTGCTCAGCGCCATGTTGGCGGCGTAGCTGCCGTGCATGCCGGGCATGCTGATAAAGCATTGGTGCTGGGAAGGGAGCGAGCCGAGGCCCATCACGGTAGTCACGGCGGGCACGCCGGTCAGTTCGACGAACTCGCGCAGTTCGGGTGCGGCCCCGGCAGCCACGATGCCGCCTCCGGAATAAACGAGCGGGCGCTCCGCTTTGCGAATAAGCTGCACGGCGCGGCGGATCTGGCCGGTGTGACCTTCCGTAAAGACCTTGTAGCCGGGGAGGTGGATGGCGGAGACGGGCTGGTAGTGGCCCTGAGCTTGGAAGACGTCTTTGGGAATATCGATAAGCACCGGACCGGGGCGGCCGCTGGAGGCGACGTAGAAGGCCTCATGGACAATTTGCGGCAGGTCTTCGAGGCGCTTCACCAGGTAGTTGTGCTTGGTGCAGGAGCGAGTAATGCCGAAAGTATCGGCTTCCTGGAAGGCGTCGCTGCCGATGAGCTTGGTGGAGACCTGACCCGTGATCGCGACGATGGGGATGGAATCCATCATGGCGTCGACCAAGCCGGTGGTGAGGTTCGTGGCCCCGGGGCCGGAGGTGGCGCAGCAGACGCCTACCTTGCCGGTGGAACGGGCGTAGCCTTCGGCGGCGAAGGCGGCATTTTCCTCGTGCCGGACGAGCACATGGCGGATGGGGTGGTCGTACAGGCAGTCATAAAAAGGAAGGGTAACGCCACCGGGATACCCGAACATACAATCGACCCCTTCCCGGGAGAGACATTCCAGCAGCATTTTTGCGCCGCTCATTAGACTCGACATTTCGTGCGCCTCATAAAGAAAAATTGCCCATTAACAAAAAAGGCCATCAGCCGGGGTTTGTTTCCGCCCCGCTGATGGCCTCAGGAACCTCGGTTCCGGCCGGCCTCAAGCGGGGCCGGATACGATGACTACGCTAAGAATAATTATGCTTACGGGAGCGGCGAGAGTGCGGGAGAGCATGTTACTGGTCGACCGGTCTCGCGAAGTGTTACTCATGGACGAAGCTTAGAACGAGTTTAGCTAACAAGTTTTAGAAATGCAAGTGAGAGTACGCATAAGTTTTGTTAATGAGGGCATTTGGGGATGGACCCGTTGTGCACCGCGGTGGAAGCCAAATTTAACGAACAAAGCCAATTTTGAAGTTCCTGCTAGCGAAGAAAACACGAAACGCGACGAACAAAGCCAATTTTTCAGAGGCTGATGGCGGCGAGAGAACAGACACGAGTGGTAACCTAGCCTCAGTCTAACCGACGTGTCTGCGCGCAGTTGCCCGGCGAACGCGTAAGCGCCTGTAATTCCGGGACAAATTTCCGTGGGACGGCCGTCACCGGTGGAGCGGCCGTCTCGAATTCGGAGAGTCTACTGAGCGACGTATGATCCGGATATGGGTCCACTAAGGGTTACAAGCGGACTTACGAGCGTCAGAGTGCCCGATATTGTCCCAATGGTGGGATCACCTGGCTGGGGCGACAAGCTGACGATCAACGATCCGGAAGTGACGCCGGAAATATCGTTTCCGGCATCATCAATTCTGCTTAATCCGATTTGCAGTCCGCTGAAAGTTATAGTCAGGCCGTTTACAGAAGAGCTGGTCCAGCCTGCAGCGAACCCTACAATACTGCTTGCTGTATTAGCACTGGGATTTTCGCCGACAACGGTCGCTTGATAAACGGCTTGGGCGAGAGAGATGTTTAATTGAAGCTGGAAAGCCGGTTGGCCTGCCGGCGAGAACGTTCCGTTCGGTACCGAGAGCGTCGTGAACGCGGGCAGCGTTCCGCCCCCTCCTCCAGGGCCGCTGCCCGCGACAATCACCGGAGAACCTGTCTCCGTATACACCGGCGCTGCTGTGAACGAATCGGTCACATTGAAGCGCAAGGCGATCAGGGAGAAGCTGCCGCCCGAATCGTAGAATTCAGCCAATCCGCTTTGCCCGGCAACTGTGGGGAACTGGCTCGGCAGCGAGAACGAGGTGTGGCCTTGGGCCGGTATCGAAATGGAACTCTGCGTGACCGTTCCGTTCGCAGCTCGAAATCCCACCTGGATGGTTTCACTGGAGTTCGTAGGATTGGCAATCGCGATCGCGGTGACAGCGCCGGATGAATTATCGAAGGGCACCAGGACGCCGCTTGCGCCGGCAACTGCCGGAGCCGTTCCGTCCTGATCCTGGCGGCCCGTTACGCGTTGCGTGAAAATCGCGTAGGCTACTACGCCTGATGGAGCGGTGAGTTGTCCCCAGCCAACGGACGTTGTTCCGGCGGTTCCGGGAGTGTGTAAGTAAAGTGTCGAGGACCCGGGCAGAGAGATGCTCGATGTCGAACTCGTCTCCAGGAAGGCCAGGTTCCAGGGTGAAGTGTTTCCGCCGCCCGTTTCGACGTAGAAACTCATCGACACCGATACTGCGCTCGTATTCATATTGGTGAAGACGACGGTAGTCTGCCAACCCCCACCATCCGTTATCTGAGGAACGATCAGTACCTGTGCCAGGACGGGCGCCGAGGAAACAAAACTCCAGAAGATCGCTGTGGCGGCTATTTTCATACCCATTATTACGAGATTCCGCCTCGAAAGCGGGCATTCCGGACCGTTTCCAAGGATAGGGAAGGAACTAAGTCTTTGGATCGACGGGCCTAAACCCGACGGGCAACGGCTACGCCAACACTTTCCCCGGCCGTAGCTCCTCTAACTTCTCCGCCAAAAACCGGAGAATCGTCCCCGCGGCGGTCTCTCCGTTCAGAGGCAGCATCAGCACGCCCGCGGGCGTGAACTGCGCGCCCCTTGTCTCGCTGACAATATTCATTAGCCGCGCGGGATCGACTCGCGTCTTCGAATGGAACTTGATGTTCAGGACATTGTGCCGCCGGTCGATCACTTCGATGCCGATCTGCTCGGCCGCGGTCTTCAGCGCGGAATATTCGATCAGGTTGCGCACGGCATCCGGAACTTTACCATAACGGTCTTCCAGTTCCTTTTCCGAGCGTTCGCGCGCGGCGGCATCGGCCGCATTGGCAATTTGACGGTAGGCCCGCAACCGCTGATTCTCGTCGGAAATGTAATCGGCGGGAATGCGAATGTCCAATCCCAGATTCAGCGCGGAGTGAATCTCCGGCACCACTTCTTCGCCCTTCAGCTCGCGCACCGTCTCATCCAGCAAGCGCACATAGGTGTCGAAACCGACTGTGTTGATGTGGCCGTGCTGCTCGCCGCCCAGCAAGTTCCCCGCCCCGCGCATTTCGAGGTCAAGCGCCGCGATCTTAAACCCCGCGCCCAAGTCGCTGAACTCTTTCAAAGCGGCGAGCCGTTTTCGCGCCACCTCGGTCAATTCGGTGTCCTGCGGCACCAGAAGATACGCATACGCACGGCGATTCGACCGTCCCACCCGGCCGCGCAACTGGTACAACTCGGAAAGGCCGTAGCGCTCGGCATTTTCCACGAACATCGTATTCGCGAGCGGAATGTCGAGGCCGTTTTCAATAATCGTCGTGCAGACCAGGACATCAAACTCGTGCCGCATAAATTGCAGCATGGTTTTCTCCAGCTCAGACTCGCCCATCTGGCCGTGTCCCACGCCGATTCGCGCCTCCGGCGACAGTTCCTGAATCATCGCCGCCCGCTGCCAGATTGTGTCTACGCGATTGTGCAGGAAATAGACCTGCCCACCGCGGCCCAATTCGAGCTCCAGCCCGGACCGGATCAGCTTGGGATCGAACGGCGCCACCACCGTGTGAATCGCGAGGCGATCTTTCGGCGGCGTCTCGATCACCGACATATCGCGCATCCCCAGCAACGACATGTGGAGTGTGCGCGGAATCGGCGTGGCGCTCATGCTGATCACGTCCACCGTTTGCTTCAAATGTTTCAGGCGCTCCTTGTGGGTCACTCCGAAGCGCTGCTCCTCATCCACGATCACTAGCCCCAGATCGCGGAAAGTCACATCCTTCGATAGGAGCCGGTGCGTCCCGATAGCCACATCCACTTTGCCTTCGGCGAGGTCAGCCAGCGAGGCCTTCAACTCCTTCGGCGAACGGAAGCGACTGAACATTTCCACTCGGACCGGAAAGGGCTGGAAACGGCGTTTGAAGGTTTCAAAATGCTGGAAGGCGAGCACGGTCGTAGGCGCCAGCACGGCCACCTGTTTTCCATCGCCCAGCGCCTTGAAGGCCGCACGCATTACCACCTCGGTTTTGCCGAAACCCACATCGCCGCACAGCAGGCGGTCCATGGGCTGCTGGCCTTCCATGTCGCGCTTGATGTCTTTGATCGCGGCAAGCTGGTCCTTGGTCTCGGTGAACTCGAAGGCGTCTTCAAATTCCCGCTGCCAGTTGCTATCCAGCGAAAACGAGAATCCCTCGGCCATTTTGCGCGCGGCGTATAGTTTCAAAAGCTCGTCCGCCATATCGCGCATCTTGGCCTTGATGCGCGTTTTGGTGCGGCTCCAGGTCGTGCCGCCCATGCGGTCGAGCGTAGGTTTGCCGTCTCCCGCGCCGCGGAAACGCTCGATCAAGTCCATCCGCGCCAGCGGCACGTATAGCTTCGCGCCTGCAGCGTACTCAAGCAGCATGTAATCGCCTTTGGCTTCGCCCTGCGCAATCTCACGCAAACCCAGATATTGCGCGATGCCATGCTCGGTATGGACTACGAAATCGCCCGGCTTCAGGTCCACCAGATCGGAGGAAAAGGCGGCCATGGCGGATTTGGCCGAAGGCGCGCGCGCCACCATCTCCGACGTGTCAAACAGATCTTCCGAGCCGAACACCACCAGCCCGGCGTCCTGAAACGCCGCCCCATGCCGGACCAAGCCTTTGATCAGATAAACACTGGCGACCGCGCCGGCCATGTAGGCGCGTTCGGCAAGATATGCCGGCGTTGCATCGCCGCGCTCCAGGCCCAGTTGATAAGCAATGCCGTACTCATTCAGGATGTCGGCCACGCGCTCCACTTCCCCGGTGGTGGAGCCAAAAAAGGCCACCCGCTGGCCCGCTTCCACCAGGTTTCGGGCTTCCGCCGTCGCCACCTGCATGTTCCCGTGAAACGTCATCGCCGGCCGCGTGGCAATGTGCAGACCCGGCTGCTCACTCCAGCCGATATCCAGTTCCTTCAGCTCCAGCCGGGCGCACCGGGCGCATTGCGCTTCGAGATCTTCCCAGTGGAAATAAAGTTTCTCCGGGTCGTACGCGGGCGAGCGTTCGATCTGTTCCACTCTTTTCCAGAACCGTTCCGCCGCCGCGCTCACCTGGCCGGGCTCATCGAGAATGATGATCGGGTTATCTACCAGCGAGAACACCGAGGAATTCCGCGGTTCCACCATGCCGGCCAACAATTCCCACCCGGGAAACGGCTCGCCTGGAGGTCCCGGAGCATCCAGCAATGCGTGGAGTTGCTCCAGGAGCGCGCGCGAACGCTGATACTCCGTGAGCGGCAGCAGCATGCATTCTTCGATCTTCATCACCGAACGCTGCGATTCCACGTCGAAACGGCGAATCGATTCCACCAGATCGCCAAACATATCGATGCGCACCGGCTTGGGCGCCTCCGGTGAGAAGACATCCAGGATGCCGCCCCGCACCGAATATTCGCCTACCATTTCTACCGGCTCGCGCCGCTCATAGCCGATGCTTTCCAGGTGGGCCAGCACATCTTCGAGCGGCAATTCGTCGTTGGTTTTCAGGCGGAGCGCCAAGTGGCGAAAATAGTCGCCTGGGGCGATGCGCTGCAGCGCGGCGGGTGCGGGCAGAATCGTGATGGGGACGCGTTGCGCCGCTAGTTTCCAAAGCGCAATCGCCCGCTGCTCCAGAATCTCCGCGTGCGGGGAAAGGTTTTGCAGCGGCAGCACGTCCAACGCGGGCAAAAGCTGAGGTCCGTTCCGTTCGTCGCCGGCCAGAAGCGAAAAGAAGGTTTCGACGGCTTCTGAAATGGTCTCCGCCTGCTTGTTGCCGTCCGCCACCACGATCACCGGCCGGCTCGTATGGTGCCACAGCAGGACCGTGTACAGCGCCTTAGCTGTGGCCGTCAAGCCGGAAAGAGACACGGGAGCGCCGGCTGCCGCAGCCGCGGTGAGACGGCGCACAGCATCCTGAAACGCGGGATGTTTTGCCAAATCCAGGAAAAGATCGCGTACTGCTGGATTAATCAAGTCCGGCCAATCAAGTTTGCGAAGAGAGAATCTTCCCTATTATCGCAGTCGTTGAATGACCCGGTTCCAACGTGATGGTGACGACGCTTCCGCCTGCCGCTTCTACTTCCTCTTTGCCGGCGATGTAGTGCGCCCAGTCCGCGCCCTTGATGAGGATATCGGGCAAAAGCTCAGCGATCAGATCGCGCGGTGTATCTTCATCGAACAGCACCACCGCGTCCACCGCTTCGAGGGCCAGCAGCGTTTCCGCGCGCTCGCTCTCTTTGGTCACTGGCCGGCTGGGGCCCTTGAAACGGGCCACGCTCGCATCCGTGTTCAATCCGACGATAAGAACGTCGCCGGCCGATTTCGCCTGCTCCAGCAGCCGGATGTGCCCGGGATGCAGCAAGTCGTAGCAGCCGTTCGTGAAAACCACCCGCTTGCCTTCTCTCTTCCAAATCGTGCGTTGCAGCACGATCTCTGCGCGATTGTGCATTGATGCTCACAATTTTAACCCAGCCATTTTGTCCTTAAAAGGACAGTGAGGTTGGCGGTGAGGCGTAAACGGGGAGTATACTCACACCGAATACGCAGTTAGAGGAGGTCTTTATGAAGAAAGTGTTTGCAATCGTCAGCTTGGCTGCGAGCTTTTCCGCCATTGCCATGGCTGCGGATATCACTGGATACATCATCGACGAGAAGTGCTCTACCGTAAAG
>DATBID010000184.1:0-7503 GCA_036557125.1 Bryobacteraceae bacterium
ACAATCTGTCATTTGGCGGCAAGGGTAAGGAACCTGGTCAATTCGACACCGGCCACGGGATTACTGTACCGCCGAAATTGAAGCGCCTGGATATTGCCGATCGCGCGAATGGCGAAATCGACCGGTTCAGCCCGGATGGCAAGTACCTGTCCACTCTCAACATGCCGAAAGACTCCTTCCCCTGCGACACGTACTATCTGGGGAAATATACAGCCGTGGCTTCACTGAACAATCCTGATAAGACGAAGGGCGCCGCAATCTACATTCTGGAAAACGACAAATTGATCTCCACCATACTGCCGAAGGAGGAACTCGGCCTGACGAATTTCATGCACATCCACAATGCCGTGCTCCGCCAGATAGGCAAGAAGTATTACCTGATCGCGCAGGCCTGGAATCCCGGCGATTTCGCAATTCTGGAGCAGGTCCTGTAGAACTCCCCGTGGCCGCTAATTGACGAACCGAACCCGGGCCCACTTTTCGGGAATGTGCATGTTAATGGCGCCTTGAGGCGACCACACCCAGTTGTTTTCTTTCGTGTTCGGCACTTTCCGATACTTGCCTTCGACGATTTCGTGCTGCCACTCGACGCGGGAGAAGTTCACGCGCCACTCATCGCCGGCATTTGGCGGCGCCGGCTTATGCGCAAACTCACGGAGCGCCTTCCATGGAAATGCAATTTCGACGCTCCAGCCGCTATCACGGTCTTTGGGATCGTTGAGCGTGCCGTGGATGTGCACGGCGGTGCGCAAGCCCGGAATCTCCCAATCGTTCCGCGCTTTGCCTCCGTGCCTGTAGGGCTTGTCGAGAAACAGGTCCCAGCCAGTGTTAAGCGCATTGATCTCGAATTCGTAGTATTCGAGCGTATCGCCGTTGGGATCCATGAAAACCTCGAAGTCGTTGTCATGGAAGATAACCGAATCGTGTTTGGTGAGCGTGGCCCACACATGCGGTTCTTCAAGATCTGCAGCAACGTAGAAGTACTCGTCGTCCCACAGCATCTTCGCGCGCGTGCGAAAGCGCGGCTTCGGCTTCAGGTCGCCCTCGATGTCGACGAAGTAGTCCGTCCAGGGCGCCCCGGTCCATGCCGCCTCATCCAGACGCCCGTCGATTTCGACGGGTCTACCGGTGCGCGGGCAGTCGTAAACCTTTGGCAGCGCCTGGCCGAACCCGGCCGCTGCAAGGACCCCGAGTAGAACGAGTCGCATTCTTAAAGCTTACGTGGGGCAGCCCCTCGGCCTGCAGTGGCCTCTCAGGCTGCGGGGCCCATGGGGCGGCGGTCTCAGAGGACCGCCGCGTGCGCATCCTCATCTCTACGCTGCCGCCGCGCTGGCATCATCAGCAAACGGTGCACCGGCTTGGCTGAAGTGTAGTAGCGAGTAGTTGGGGCTGCCGGTGTGATCGTGCTTGCCGCCGGCCGGGCAAGCGCCCTGATCGGCGAACCCACCGTAATGCAGGCCCTGGCACTTCTTACAGCGCCGCCACTCGTACTGTCCGGGGCCGCCCACTGGGTCGGAAATCAAGGTGTAGTCGCCGCTACCGACATTCTCGTGGACCCCGCCTGAGGGGCAGGCTCCCTGGCTTGGACCTCCGGCAAAATACATCCCCTCACACTTATGGCACCAGCGCCATTTGTTCTCGCCGGGAGCGACCCAAAACTGGATCATGTAGTCAAAGCTTACGCCGCCGTCGTGCGCGCCTCCCGCCGGGCACTTGCCCTTGGATGCGTGACCGTTAAAGAACAGCCCTTGGCATTTGTGGCAATATCGCCAGTCGCGCTGTCCGACCTGGAAATCCGGCACGATGCCATTCATCTGGGCGCCGTTCGATTTTGCATTCGGACCCATCCCGAAGTGGGCGAACGTGCTCCACAAGGCCAGCCATGCTCCTCGAGCTTGATTTACAGTGAACCGCCCCGAATCCGCCATGAACAGGATCGCGAGATTAAGGGCATCGCGCGCATCGAGGAAGCTCGGGTTTGCGGGCGTCAGCTTGAACGCATCCACAACGGCCTGCATGATCAGGTGCTTATCCGCGCGCCGATTTAGTTCCATCAACGTCGCGCACCAGATCTCGCCGACATTGTGCGGATCGACTTGCCCGAAAACATTCGGGCCATAACGTCCCGTCCCAAGCTTGCCGAAGTGGTCCGGAAAATTGGAATCGTATGGAAATCCGCGAAGGCCCTTGGGGTTATTCACGAGCCAGGTCGCAACCGCGGTGACGTCGTTGATCGTACAGGCCATGTAATCGCTCCAGCCCTCGCCCAATCCCCGGCTCTGCGGAGCATCCAATGTCTTGTCGTTCATGGGACCGCCCACCAGCCGGTTGGAGATGCCGTGTGTGAACTCGTGAAACACGACCGTAGAGTCGAACGCGGTGTGGCGGTTCGTGGGTGTGTAGATGCCCATATTCATGGTGGGGTCCGACCCGTCCACCGGCGTGAACATGTTGGCCGTGCCTTGCACCTTTCCGGAGAACGATTGGGCATCCACCGGGTCGCTGCCGAGTCCGCCCCGGCCAAAATCGTCGGTCTGAAAGTTGCCATCCGCTTCGCGGAATCCGAGCAGGTACGAGAGATCGTGCATATAGCAGCAGTAGTAGAAAATATTCAATACTTTCTGATCATTGCCAAACGCGTCCGAAGCATTGAAAGTGAGTACGTTATTGACAATTGTCCCCTGCATGGGAGCGCCATCCTCGTCGAGGTGGGCATTCGTGCTGTTCCCGATAGTCTTGTTCGAAGTCACCCACGTATCGGGAAATGCCGCCGGCAGATTCGAGCCGGCGCTCAGCAGAGCGTAATCGCTGCTGTTGCTCCCGTCATGGGCGCCACCCGTGGGACACACGCTTCCCGGAATCCCGCTGAAAAACAAGCTTTCACACTTTTGGCACCAGCGCCAACCGTGCTGCCCGGGACCCAGAGGTTTGTCCTGCAAGAGACCGTAGTTAAAGCTTCCAGCGTTCTCGTGCGCGCCTCCCGCCGGGCACTTGCCCTTGGTCGCCTGACCGTTGAAGAACAGTCCTTGACATTTGTGGCATTAGCGCCAGTTCTGCTGCCCAGGATACTTTGCGTTATTGAATGACAACAGGTAGTTGATGCTCGGATTTGAGTCGTGAGCGCCGCCCGCGGGACAGTGGCTGCCCGAAAATCCCGCGAAGAAAAGACCTTGGCACTTGTGACACCAACGCCAGTTATCTTGTCCCACGATGGGAAAGGGGAGACCATATTCGCCGGCGCCAAGCGGTACATTGGTCAGCTGGCGAGTGCTTGCTCCGTCGACGTGATAGACGTTCAGCGCCGCGGCGACGAACTGGATCTTCTGATGCGCGTACAAAACCTCGCCGGTGTTTGCGTCCACAATTACGTCGTACTGCCGCGCATAATTCGGAAAAGTGAGAAGGATGTCCCATCCCAGCTTCAGTTCGCCCGCGACGGGGAACCACGTTAGACTGGCCTTGATCTCGTCACCGAATGGGCCCTGCTCGAGCACGGCAGACTGCTCGGGCGTGTTCGGAAACGCGGCGATCACTTTCGGAACGAAATTCGTGATATCCACGCTCGGTTCGGGCATGATCTCTCCGAACTGGTCCTTCTGTTGGGTTTCTCCCGGATTCGGCTGCGCAACGGCTTTTGCGGCCGCCAGTGTGGCCTCCTGCACGGACAGCTTACGCCGCGCACTCAGGTCTCCGCTTGCGGTGATTACCGATCCGGTCGTGTCGTGTATGCGTCCATCGACGGCAAACCGCACCGTGACATCAGCCTGGAAGATCGGGATGCCCTTGTAGCGCTGCTGCAGATTGACGGCATGAGCGCCTGAGCTGGTCTCGAGCACGGTCGGGTCGGCGATGTATTCCGGCGCCTGTTCCGCCGCAAAGCCCATCGCCGGACTGATGGCCTGAATGTGTTGAAGCGCCCTTTGCACGAAGCCGCCCTCAGTTGGCGCGGCTCCCTCCACGCTGATGGATCTGGGATTTCCTGTCGTCGCATCCACGCGCTGAATAACCACTCGCTGTTCGCCGGGTAGAGCGGCGGAAACACGATCGGCTGCAGCTTCCAGCACGGCCATACGCGCGGCTGTGGCTGCATTGTCTACAAACGTACGAACGTCAATTTCTCGACTCATTACTTCTCCTATTTACTTTTAATGGGTGTCTGCCAACGGCGATTGACTCAATTCGCCGTCGGGTTGTGCGTTCTTATTGGCGCCAGGCGCATCGAAAACATATGTGCCCTGCGGCGTTTTTCAATGTCGTCTTAACTGGCCGCCTATTGAGAATCCGAATTCCTGAGAGTCGCCGGATGTGGCGGCGCCGGTTTCAGATGAATTCGGCTTGGGCGAGGAGGATTGCAACCGCGATGGCTGCAGTATGCGTTCTCCCTGATCTATTTGTGTTGCACATCATCACTCCTGATGCAGCACTGTTCCGTGCAGTTCAAGAATAGGCGGGCAAAGCGCGCTGGAACGTAAAAATAGAGTAAAGTCCGAGTGTGTTTCTGTTTCACGCACACAACAGACGGTGTGCTGGTTGAATCCGCGGATTCAATTCCGAAAGCGCATATTTACTGCGAGTAGTCCGACGAATACGAGCTTCCTCGATTACGGTGTTGATGGGTCGGCCCGGGTGTCGCTCAGTTACCCAGGAGTTTGGACAGAGCCATGTAGTCCGGTCCCTCACGGCCGAAAAGCAGTTCTGTATGCGCAATGCTCGCCATGCGCATATCCGAAAGCGATTCGACATCCGGATCGGCGCGATACCGGTGAAACGCCTCTATATCGGGGAAAGTGACGACGTGTACCTCACGGATCGGTTTGTCGGGCCCCGAAGATTCCTCAATTACCGTTCGCTCGATCGCACCGCCGTGCCGTGCGATGACAACTGCTGCCCTCGTTTCGTATTCGCGAAACGTCTCCATCGAACCGCTCTGCAGCGTCAGGATCGCAACGATCACAAAGCGTTCCTGCCCGGCGGCCTGGCCCATCGAACTCGGATTGTACCGCGAGTCCGGAACCGGTATCATAGGCCGATGCGCATTCGATCGTTGCCTCGTGAACCTTCGGAAACCCTGGGCTACCGCTGAATCGATCACGGCGGGACGGGCGCAACACACCTCTAGCCTTAGCGGTCTCCGGCAGGCAGCATAAACAGGCAATCGGTTCGCTTTGGGCGACGTGCCTCCTACGAGCGCCTCTGTCGCGATTCGAGATTACGTAGCATATCTAGGATGCATTCGAAAGCGAGAGAAGGAATCAGCCGGTGGTGGCGTGTGGCCGGCGGCCTTTCAATGAATCTGGCTCTGGGGACGCTGTACGGATGGAGTGTGTTCGTGGCGCCGCTGGAAAGCCGGTTCGGGTGGAGGCGGGCGGATACGTCGATGGTCTTCACCATTGCCATAGTCGTCTTTGCGCTCAGCTTTGTTGCGGCGGGAAGGCTCCAGGACAAGATCGGCCCGCTGGCCTGCTCGCTGACCGGCGGCATCCTTGTGAGCTTGGGCTTTTTTCTGTGCGCGTACACCGCCAGCCTCACCCACCTCTATCTGTGCTTCGGGGTGATCGGTGGGCTGGGGAACGGGTTCGGGTACGCCACGCCGATTCCGGTGATGGCGAAGTGGTTTCCCGATAAGCGCGGCCTGGCGGTGGGACTGGCGGTGGGCGGCTATGGGGCGGGGTCGGCGATCTTCGGCCCGCTGGCCCAATTGAAGCTAATTCCGGCCTACGGGCTGCCGGCCACGTTTCAGATCCTGGGCTCGATCTTTTTGCTGATGACAATAGCCGGGGCATTGTTGCTGCGGAATCCACCTCCGGAATACATCCCCAAGGGCTGGTCCCCCGCCGCCGCTAAGAACTCGGCATCGCGCGACTTTACGCCGGGCGAGATGCTGCGCACTCGCACCTTCTATCTGATGTGGGCGGGCTACGCGCTGGGCTGCTCGGCGGGCCTGATGGTGATCAGTCAGCTCGTGCCGTTCGCCCGGAGCGCCGGCATTCCGGGCGCGGCGCTCGCTACCATGACGCTCGTCGTGGGCGCCATCGGGAATGCCTCGGGGCGCATCCTGTCGGGATGGATGTCGGACCGGCTGGGGCGGATCAACGTACTGCGGACCATGATCGGGATCAGCATCGCCGCCATGCCTCTGCTGTATGCCGCCGGCGGCAATGTGGCGCTGCTATACGCGGCGGTATTCGTGGTGTACTGGTGCTACGGCACGCAGCTTTCGGTGAACGGAGCAGCGGCCGCAGACTTCTGGGGAACAAAAAACGCGGGCATCAATTACGGCATTCTCTTCACCGCCTGGGGCGTGGCGGGGATCATTGGGCCCCGCATCGGCGGGGTGATGTTCGATCGCTATCAGAACTACCAGGCAGCCTTCTACAGTGCGGCCGTGCTGGCGGCCGTCGCGTTGTTGTGCGAAATAGGCGCCCGGCGGCCCAAGACCATGCCCAGTCGAGGATAAGGTCTAACGAGATGGCCGGGACCGCGGCCGGTTGATGCGCCGCGCCTGTTCTTCCCGCTGCAGCAGCCGATCGATGGTCTTGGCAGGAATCTCGATCAGCTTCTCGGCTACTTCAACGCTGCACTTCAACTCGCCCGCCGCTCGCAGTCGCGGCACTTCCCTGTGCAGCGCTGCAGCCAACCGCTGCCAACACGGGAAGTCGAACCACCCCCATAAAACTGCTCGCGCGGTTGCCACCTCGGCGCCATAACTGGCGCCCCGTTGAGAGCGCCGGCGACTCGGTCTCGGCGCATGCGCCAGTTTCCGGATCAACACCCTGCGATTCAGCCGCGTCCGCTTTCGCGCTTCGCTGAGCAGCCCGGCTCTTCTCTTTCTTGTTGGCGCGGCGGTACTCTTCGCGCAGCGCCTTCAAGTACTGCTCGCGTGAGTGCATGTCCATTCTCCGGCGTTCGGCCATTACGCCGAGCGCCGATACGGGCCCACGCGTTTCGGTTACTTTTTCATTTGGCCCAACGGGTACTTGCTCAGTGACATTTTAGATGACCAATTCGGAAAGTGGACGCCCGCGAGCAGCCGGTATATACTTTCCCCCATTGACTCATCGGAGCTGTGCTGGATTCGAGTTCTGGCGCTCAGCAGATCGCGGCGTTATCGCATCGATTTGCAGAAGTAAATACATCAGCCTCGAGAAAGGCAGGAGGCAGGATTATGCGAAGAGCAGTCGTCATACTGCTGGGGGTCGTACTTTGCCCTTTACTCGTATTAGCCCAGGGTCAGACCGCTGAGGTCACGGGCACCGTCACAGACGCGAGCGGCGCCGTTGTCGCCAACGCCTCGGTGACGATCACCAATGCCTCTACCAACGTGGCGCGCGAGCTGAAAACGAACGTGTCGGGCATCTATGACGCACCTTCGCTTCCACCCGGCCCGTACACCATCAGGGTTGCGATCGCCGGGTTCCAGACTGCCGTAGCCAAACTCGAGTTGCAGGTCAGCCAGATAGCGCGCCAGGACTTCTCGCTCCAGGTGGGCAACGTCGCCGAAAC
>DATBID010000185.1:0-6785 GCA_036557125.1 Bryobacteraceae bacterium
CGCGCGCGCGGAACTCCGGCTCAGGCTCAATCCTTGCAACACGGCTATCAAGCTGGCGGCCGTAGGCATTTCGCTCCACATCGATATCCATCGTTCCAAGGCTCTCCTGCTCGGGATTGGCCACGTGTTTCGCCAGCAGGATGGCTCCGGCGCACGTGCCGAAGACAGGCTTTTCCCGCGCGAAACGCGCCAGCGGCTCGAAAAGATTCTCGTAATGCAGCAGCTTCAGCATGGTGGTGCTTTCGCCGCCGGGGATCACTAAACCATCGATGCCCTCAAACTGTTCCCCTTCGCGCACCAGAACAGCATCGGCGCCCGCGCGTTCGAGTGCCGCCAGGTGCGCCGCGAAATCGCCCTGCAGCGCCAGAACGCCCACCCTTTTACGCCGTCCCGACATCTTCTTGCTCACCACCCCCGCGTTTGCAGCAGCTCGGATTCCTGCAGCTTGGCGACATCCAGACCGGGCATGGCTTCGCCCAAAGAGCGGCTGGCTTCAAGTAGTTTCTCGGGATTGTTGTAGTTCTTCGCTGCCTTCACGATGGCGTTGGCGCGCGCGGCCGGATCGGAAGATTTGAAAATTCCCGAGCCTACAAACACCGCTTCGGCGCCGAGTTGCATCACCAGCGCCGCATCGGCGGGTGTGGCGATGCCGCCGGCGGAAAAATTGGGCACTGGCAAATGACCGTGCCGCGCCACCCATTCGACCAGTTCGAGCGGCGCCTGCAGTTCCTTAGCCTCATGCACCAGTTCTTCCTGGCCCAGGACGGTCAGTTGCTTCATCTCTTTCACAATCGTGCGGATGTGCCGCACCGCTTCTACAATATTTCCCGAACCGGCCTCGCCCTTGGTGCGAATCATGGCCGCGCCCTCGGCAATGCGCCGCAGCGCTTCACCCAGGTTGCGCGCGCCGCACACAAACGGCACCTTGAAACCGGTCTTATCGATATGGTGCTCCTCATCGGCCGGCGTGAGCACTTCGCTCTCATCGATGTAGTCGACGCCCAACGCTTCGAGGATGCGGGCCTCCATGAAGTGGCCGATGCGCGCCTTTGCCATTACGGGAATGGAAACCGTCCGCATGATCTCTTCGATTTTGGCGATACTCGCCATGCGCGCCACGCCGCCTTCCTTGCGGATATCGGCCGGCACTCGCTCGAGCGCCATCACTGCGCTCGCGCCTGCATCCTCGGCTATTTTGGCCTGCTGGGCGTTGGTTACGTCCATAATGACGCCGCCCTTGAGCATCTCGGCAAGGCCCGTTTTCACTCGAAACTCTTCGCTTGTTAGTTGAAACATCGCTCCTCCTATCCCGGCTCCTGCCGCGGCATACGGCTGATCAGTTCGCCGATGGCGATCACCAGCTTCTCGATGCGTTCGTCGATGCGCTTCTCGCGTTCGAGTGCCTCTTTCTTCATCTGGTGGATATCTTCTTCGTCACGCGCCTGCACTTCTGTCAGGTGCGCCTGAGCATTTGCCAGCTTAATCATCGCCTCTTCGAGGCGCGTGACTCGCGCTCCCATCGTTTCCCGTTTCTCAGCCATTTCTCCCCTACTCCATCTAAACCATAGCCGGAACTGGTTCGCGATTCTCCACGGCCCTTTCCCGCTCTTGTGCCATCACCTGCCCCAAAATCTCGATACCATTCCGGATCTTATCCACTTCCAGGCCCGCGAAGCTCAAGCGGAGCGCCCCGGGATCGCGCCGCGAGACCTCAAAGTATCGGCCTGGAAGAAAAGCGACCCCCTGCTTTTTCGCCGCTGCCAGCAACTCCGTGGCATCCCAGGGACGCGGTAGCCGCACCCACAGATTCATTCCGCCTGAGGGTTGCGTCCAAACCGTGCCGGCCGGCAAAAAATCCCGGCAGGCATCGAGCACCGCGGCCAGGCGTTCGCGCCCGGCAGCGCGCACGCGAGCGCGATGAGCTTCCAGCGCCCCAGATTCCGCAAACTCCAGCAACACCGCTTGCGAAAGCTGGTCCGTATGCAAGTCCGAGGCCTCTTTGGCCTGCCGTAAGCGGTCGATCAGCGCTCTCGGTCCCAGCGCCCATCCTACACGCAATCCGGGGAAACTCACTTTCGAGAAACTGCGCAGCAACACCGTGCCGCCCCGCCGGTCGAGCCGTTTTAACGCAGACAATGCGTCGCCTCGATAGCGCAACTCGCCGTAAGGGTCGTTTTCAATCAGCGGTACACCGGTAGCTTGCACCGCCTCAAGCAAAGCTTCCCGAGCGGCCAACGGCAAAGTGGTCCCTGTTGGGTTTTGAAAATTGGGCGTGACCACCACGAACCGCGCCTCCTCGCGCTCCAGCGCGCGCCGCAACTGCGCCGCATCCATTCCGTCCTCAACCGGTATTCCGACCAGCCGCGCGCCCATTCCGCCCAGTAGATTTTTCAAGCCGGTGTAAACCGGGTCTTCCACCGCCACCGCGTCGCCGGGGCGCAGCAGCACGCGGGCGATCAGGTCAAGCGCCTGCTGGCAGCCATTGGTGACAATCAAATCGTCGCCCGCGCCGGCCAAGCCCTCGTTGCGCGCCTCTTCCAGCAAATGGCGGCGCAGCGGCTCATAGCCGCTCGGCGAACCGAGTTGCAGAATTTCCGCCAGGTCCTCCCGGCCCAGCACCGTGGCGCCGGCAGCCCGGAAATCGTCTAGCGGAAAAAGCGCATCCGCTGGCCGGGAAACCACGAAGCTGATTAGCTCCTTGCTCGGCGTCCCTGGTGTAGCATTTCCAGCCCTAGCCTCATGCCGTTCCAGCCTCGCTTCCCAATCTACGCCCTTCGTCCCCGCACTCCGTCCGATCACAAAGCTGCCCCGGCCCACCTGCCCAGCAATCAGCCCGTCCGATTCGAGCATCTCGTAAGCAGCCGCAATCGTGGCGCGATTCAGTCCAAGCTGACCAGCCAATTCCCGGGTGGCTGGCAGCCTTTCGCCCTTACCCAGCTTTCCCGAGCGGATCTGTGCTGCAATCTGCTCAAATAGTTGACGGTATAGGGGCGATTCGGATTGATGACTTAAGGGCTGCAAATCCATCCAGCCATAGCGTACCATATTGGCTGGGTTGCTCGACGCATAGAGGAGTAATCCAGATCGGGATTCGTTTGGCCGCCGGGCGTAGCGGATGAATATTTGCCGGCGGAACGCGATGGGGCATTGCGGCTGTTAGAATACGTTCTATCGCGGCCTTGCAGTGTCTGCCAGTCTCAAAAAAAGCCTTAGACAGATACTCGTATTGACGCTCCTTGCCGCGTCTGTGGCGGCCTTCGCCGTGGCCGCCAAAAAGAAAAAAGAAGACGAGACCCAAACTCTTCAACTTCCCCGCGAATTGCCGGCGGCGGTGGCCGGTGAGACAAAGCGCCTCTCCTTTGTAGTCACTCCTCTTTCAGCCCGAGGTTTGCTTTCGCAGCAGGTTCGGGACGCTTTGAAGAATTTGGAGCGGCAGGCCTCCGGCAGCCCAGTGGTCCACATCCGCGCATTTGTGGCCGGCACCGGCGACCTCCGGCGCGTGCGCGAACTGATCAGCGAAGCCTTCACGGAGCATCATCAGCCGCTGCCGGCGCTCAGCCTCATTCAGGTGGGCGCGCTGCCCCTCACGGGCGCCCAGGTGGTTCTTGAGGCCGCCATCAACGGCAAGCGCGATCTGCATCCTGGTGGTCTGGCTTTTTTCCCCGCCCAACCGGCTTATGCGGCGCAATTACCGGATGGCGCACTGCCACCGGTAGCGCCTTTATTGGACCGTGCTCTCGCCGCGCTGCACATCGCCCTCGACGCCGCCGGCGTGCCTCGCGCCGACGTTCTGCGCTCCACCTGCTACCTCAGTTCGCTTGATGGAAGCGATGCAGCGCGCGCCCGCATGCAAACCGAGTTTCCCCGCGCCGCCCTGGATTATGTGCAGACCGAGCGCGCACCGCTGCGCGCCGTGGCCGGATGCGAAGCTGCCGCCGCAATTCGCAACCAGGTCCCCGCACGCTTCGAAGTGCGCGCTGTAGCGGTACCGGCGGCAGGTGGAGAAGGCGCACGCTTCACTCGGATCGGCTCGGAACAGATCATCCTCACCGGCACGCAGGAATCCTTCGGACCAGAGGAGCGCGATGGCCGCCTGGCGTTCGAGCGCCTGGGAAAGATCCTGGAGCCGCTCGGAGCCTCGCCCGGCGATGTGGCCTTTGCCCGCTTTTATCCGCTCTCCGGCAGGATCGAGCAGCAGGTGCGTAGCCTGCTTCCGTCGTTCTTTAAGCCACCAAATCAACCCGCAGTCGGCATGCTGGAATTCGAAGGTGTCGGCTCAGCCGACGCCGCCTTCGCGGTGGACGCCGTGGCGGCAAAATAATACCGTGCTGCTCATCAAAGAAAAAGGCCATTGCGCCCGAGGCGCCCAGCCGCCCTGCTAAGGGCTGCTAGAATAAACCACGTGGTGCTGCCATGACTCGTACGCTCGTGGTCCCCTCATTTTTGGCTTTCTTGCTGGCATACCCGGCTGCGGCCCAACAGACCGCCAACGCCACCGCTTCGGCGGAACCGCGGCCGCCGCAAGAAACCAAGGCCCCCAACCCCAACGTTGAAAACGCTAACATTCAGGTCAACGTCAACGAAGTCATCGTCCCGGTGACCGTCACTGACCAGAAGGGCCGTTTCGTCTCGAACCTTACGGCCAAGGACTTTAAGGTGCTCGACGAGGGGAAGCCGCAACGCATCGAGTTCTTCAGCCACGATCAGCGCCAGCCCGTGGTGATCGGTTTCCTGCTCGATATGAGCAACAATACCCGCATCCACTGGACAAAGTATCAGGATTCCATTATGGAGATGGTCTGGAACCTGCTGCCAGGCGACAAGAAATACGACGGCTACCTGATCACCTACGCCAACGATGCGGAACTGGCCGTGAACACCACGTGGGATGGGGACAAACTCACCGATCAAATCCGGAAGCTGAAACCGGGCGGCGGCGCGGCTCTCTTTGATGCCATTTACATGGCCTGTACCAAACGCGAACTGGTGAAGGGTGAACCCTACGAGCCGCGGAGGGTTCTGATCATTGTAGGTGACGGCCATGACAGCTCCAGTAAAAAGAGCCTGGATGAAGTCATCGAATTGGCCCAGCGCAATCTGGTCACGATTTACGCCATGAGCACCATGGCGTTCGGTTTCGACAACCCGGACCAGCAGGTGCTCGAGCGTCTGGCCAGCGAAACCGGCGGCAAGGTGGAATATCCGCTGCAAAACATCTACAAAGACACCGTAGCCGGTACCTATTTCTGCAACCCCTCCGACGAAGGCTGCTACTCGTACACCGTCGGCACGGGGGGCTACCAGGCGGCCATTTCCAAGAGCATTATCAACGCGGTAGGCTCGATCTCGGGCGACGTGACCACGCAATACGTTCTTCGCTACATCCCTTCGATCGATCCCGACGATCGCGAGCGCGTGTACCGCCATATCCGGGTAGAAGTGGACGTTCCGGATGTCATCATCCGCGCTCGCAAAGGGTATTTCCCGAACTCGCTGCCTGCGGCTGGCGCCGGCGCTAACGGAGCCGCCCTTCCGAGCCGATAAGCTAACTGTCAGCCCAAATGCCGGCCGCTATTCTCCCGTTTCGCGCTGCTCGTGAAACCAAAGGCCGCGAAGGTGTTTACGTGCTCCTGGAAGCCGCGCTTCCCGGCCAGCCCTTGCACAATATCGGTGTATTGCTGGCCGATATGGAACACGATAAGCCGTGGATGAAGCTGCGCCCGCGCTATGAGTTCGCGCCGCCGGAGGATGCCGAAGTTCTCGAATTGCTGGCCGAAGAAATGCCGCAGCGCGCCAAAGAAATGGGCGCCGCACGCTATCTGGACTGGCTCGAGGATACTCTTTCGAACGCGGTGCGCGTGAGCGAGCGCCAGACTGTTCCAGTCGATTCGTTTATGCGCGTGCTCGACCAGCTCTATTCCGAACACGTCGAACCGGTGGAGGTTGAACGCTGGGGCACGCATCTGCCGCTTTATACCCTCCGCGCCGCGGCCGGCAAACTGGGTGACGAAATGGAATCCGTAGAAGAAGATTGGGTGCGCGCACCCGAAGGCCTGCGCCTAGGGCGTGATCTGTTCGTGGCCCACGTCGTAGGCCGCTCCATGGAGCCCCGCATTCCCGATGGCAGCCTGAATCTTTTCCGCCGCCATCCCGCCGGCTCGCGCCAGGGCAAGATCCTGCTCATCGAGCGATTCGGCGTCCTGGATGAGACCGCCCGCTACACCGTCAAGCGCTATACCAGCACGAAGAAGTACAACGAACTGACTGGCGAATGGGAGCATGACCGCATCCGCCTAGAGCCTTTGAATCCCGAGTTCGAAGCCTGGGACGTGGAACCGGAAAATTTCGCCGTCGTTGCCGAATGGCTGCGTGTGATTGAGTGAACCGGGCTATTTCGGATCTGCTCCTTCCCTGGTATGAGCGCGGCCACCGCGACCTGCCGTGGCGCCGCACCAATGATCCCTACAGCATCTGGATCTCCGAAATTATGCTGCAGCAGACGCGCGCGCAGGCAGTAATGCCCTATTACGAGCGTTTCCTGGCCCGCTTCCCGGACGTGGCGGCTTTGGCTGCAACCTCCGAAGAACAAGTGCTTTCCCTCTGGAGCGGTCTCGGCTACTACTCGCGCGCCCGAAATCTGCGGCGCGCCGCCATCCGAATTCAGGCCGCCGGCGGATTTCCACGCGACTACGAGTCCATCCGCGCTCTCCCTGGGGTTGGCGATTATACGGCTGCCGCGATCGCCAGCATTGCTTTCGGCCTGCCGCACGCGGTTCTCGATGGCA
>DATBID010000186.1:0-6462 GCA_036557125.1 Bryobacteraceae bacterium
CGTTTTTGGCATCCTGCTCATTGAACTCGTCGATCGGGGCGGCGGCAAAGATCACCGGTACGTGCCGGTACTCGTCTTGCGATTTGAGGAACCGGGCGAGATCGAAACCACTCTTCGTAGGCAGGTAAACGTCGGTGATGAGCAGATCGGGATTCACGTCCGGCAAGCGCCGGAGCGCGATGGCGCCATCGCTGACGCTCACGACTTCGATCCCCTGGCTGCGAAGAATCTGCTCGGCGAGCCGGAGCGCCTGCGGGCTGTCATCCGCGAGCAGGATCCGGCTCATTGCTGCGGTGGCGGAGCCGGGCTGTTGGGGGCGGCCGGCGAAACCAGGCTCTGCTTCTGATCCGGGTGCTCGGAGGCCTGCTGCTCTTTCTTCTTTTTCTTCTTTTCCGCCTTGGCCTGCTTCTTGGCCTGCTTCTCGCGATACTTTTGCAGTTCCGCATCGCGATTCGTCGGGAGGGGCTGGTTGGCGGTTGTTGCTGCCTGTGCGCCGGCCGCCGCGGTTCCCGCCGCTCGTGCGTCGGCGTTCTTCTCAAGCGCGGTATCGTTGGCGCCCACCGTGGTTGCGCTTACGTCGGTGGTTCCCGTACCGGTACCGGTATTGCTTGCCACTTCAGTATTCACGACCGGGACGCTGGCCGGAATGGTCCGCTTCGGGTCGGTCATGGTCGGCTGGCCTTCCTTCGCGGCGTGGGAAACATCCGGACCGCCATGGATCCAAGACGTCGAGCGGGCGAGCATGCTGGGTGACTTATAGTGCTCGGCTTCGAATTTCTCGCGGTCGTAGGCAGCCTGGTCCACTTGCGGAACCGGCAACTCCAAATCTTCGAGACGCCGCTTGGCGTCCTCCGCCCGATCGCTCAGCGGATATTGGCGCACGATGCGGGCGAACATTTCTCCTGCCTGCGGACGAAAACGGCTTCCCATCTTCGAATAGGAGTCGCCCGCTTCGTAGAGGGCCTCGCCGGTCTTGCTAAAGAGAGGATACTGGTCTGCCAGGGCATTGAGCCGGTTCGCGGCCGCGGGGTTCATCTCGCGCTTCCAGTAGAAGTTACCGACTACGAACTCATGCTCGGCAAGGCTCTCCTGGATGTTGCGCAGGCGCTGTGCCGCCTGGGGAGCAAACTTGCTGTTCGGGAACTGAATCAAGAGCTGGCGGCACTCGTCCTCGGCGCGGAGCGTCTGGGTATCGTCGCGGTCGCTCTTGTCCATCTGCTTGTAGTGAATCTCGCAGACGCGGTTCTGCGCCTGGGCGGACTCTTCCATATTGGGATAGAAGAGAATGAAGTCCTTGTATTCGGCCTCGGCCTGGGCGAGTCCGTTGGCCCCGCCTTCCCGATACCAGCTATCGGCAATGGCGAGCTTCGCCTTGGCGAGATATTCGCTGGATTCGTAGGTGTTCATCAAGGTCTGCAGCGAGATGCGCGCCACTTCGTAGTGCCCGCGCTCAATATCGTGCATGGCCTGATCGAAAAGCACTTTGTCGGGCTGTTGGGTGTTCTTGGTGATGGGCGTTTCGTATTTATGCCGGATACAGCCGGCCAAAAAGACTAACGAAAGCGCGACCACCAGAGTACGCTTCGGTAGTAGAAAGGGAAATTCCATAGGAAACTAGACCTTCACTGAGAGTGCGTCCGCCGCGAGGTGGTGCATTTCGCGGACGGCTTGCGCGGAATCAGGAGCTTGAAAGACGGAAGAGCCTGCAACCACCCAATCTACCCCGGCCCTGGCAACATCCGCAATATTTTCCGGTCCAACTCCGCCATCAATTTCGATCGCGAAGCTCAATTTCCGCTGCTCGCGCCGCTCTACCAATTGCCTGACCTTGCGAAGCGAGTTGGGGATAAACTCCTGGCCGCCGTAGCCCGGGTTCACGCTCATCACGAGCACATAGTCGACGATCTCAAGCACGTCGTCGAGGAGGAACACCGGAGTTGCGGGATTAATGACCACGCCGGCCCTGGCGCCCTGGTCCTGAATCATGTGCAGCGTCCGATCCAGGTTCCGGCAGGCTTCGTAATGCACGCTGACGCAGTCAGCTCCGGCTTTAATGAAGACGGGAGCATAGGTGTCGGGATCATCAATCATGAGGTGATGATCCAACTTGACGCGCGTGATGCGCCGGAGGGATTCAGTTATCGGCGTCCCGAGGCTGAAATTCGGCACAAAATGGCCGTCCATGATGTCCACGTGGAGCATCCGGATGCCGGTCTGCTCTACCCCGCGCACTTCCTCGCCCAGGCGCGCAAAGTCGGCTGCCAAGATGGATGGGACAATTTCGGGCACGTAAACTACTCTATTTGCGCGCTGGTAGCGCGTTCGTACAGCGCTGGCTCCCCCGATTTTAGCCGGGCGCATTCCAAGCCGGTCTCCTACAGTTCGGACTCTCCTCGCCGAACCTGCTGGAACGCTTTGATGGTAACACGTAATGAGGCGAGGTTGGATTTCGTGCGGGCAGGCACGGCATGCCACTCGCGCGTTCAGCCTGGCTGGATTATGAGGGTCCGCCGGCGCGCTCAGGACAGCCGAGCCAGTCCCGCTGCTTGCGCCAGTGTACTGGTACGGCTGAAAAATCGGGGACACGCCTGCTGATCGAACACTGGACCGATTCGAACATCAGCCCGGAGTTTCCCCGATTTTTCTATCGCGGCGATTCGGACGGCAGCCCGGAGTTTCCCCGATTTTTCTATCACGGCGATTTGGACGCTAGCCCCGGGGTTTTCACGATTTTTCCCGGATTGCCGCAGGCAGTTTTTTCCGATAGCCATCTCGGTTCCGTCCTGCACTCTCTCCTTTTTATGCGCTTCTGCCGAAGAGTGCAGTGGAGCTAAGTAGCATTAGATGGTGGATAAGCGTGTCTCGGGTGGCCCTGTCCTGGTCCTATACCTATGCTTTGCGCTTGCTCCAGCCCGGTCCGCTCCGCCCGGCTCGTTGCCTACATTGACTTCTATTGCGCGCATACGCAGTCTTTCTCCAGTCGAAGCGAGAGAGCATTATCCGGTACATATTCAGGCGGTAGTTACTTACGTCGACCCGGTTTCGCCCGATCTCTTTGTGCAGGACGGCACGAGAGGGATATGGATGGCATGGAATCCTCGCCTGCCAAAAGTTGCGGCAGGGGACCTGGTGGACGTACAGGCGACTACAACGTTCAGCGATTTCGCGCCCGATCTGCTGAATCCGCGGCTTAAAGTTCTGGGCCGGAGCAAGTTGCCGAAGCCGCGCCGGGTCTCCTTTGAACAGATGGCCAGCACGATCGAGGATAGCGAGTGGGTGGAGGTAGAGGGGATTGTGCGGCAGGAGGAATATCTTCACCGCACGCCGCAAGAGAAACAGCTCTGGATGGATGTCGCCCTTCCGGGCGGGACCATCGACGTGCAGATCCCGTGGGATGGATCGCCGGTGCCATCGGGCCTGGTGGACGGACGGGTGCGAGTGCGAGGGGTATGCGGCGCGGAGTTTAACGCTCAGGGCCAACAGGTGCGGGTTGCGCTTTATGTTCCGAATTTGAAATGGATCCAGGTTCTGGAGCCTCCGCGGGCCGATCCGCTGATCGGGCTTCCGACTCCCATCGGCCAGCTTCAACGCTTCGATTATCACCATGAAATCGGCCACCGTGTCAGACTGGCCGGGACGGTTACGGCGGTTATGCCCGGGCGCGGATTCTATTTGCAGGATTCGTCGGGCAGCGTGGGAGTGGTGACGCGCCAGGCGATCGAATTGCGGCCCGGCGATCGCGTAGAGACGCTGGGATTCGTCGGCATCTCCGATGCTCACGTCCAGTTGGAAGACGCTTTGACAAAACGGCTGGCCCACGGCTCTCCCTTGCCGGCCTTGAAAATCACCGCCGAGCAGGCCCTTTCCGGAAGATACGAATCCCAAACGGTAACGCTCGAAGGCCGCGTGGTGGGGCGCTCCACTTTGCCCCGCCAGCAGACCCTGATGCTGCAGCAGCATCAGACGATTTTCCCGGTGGTCGCCGGATCGGGATCGCTGCTCGGCGAACTACCGGCCGAGGGCGCCTGGGTACGCGCCAGCGGTGTCTGCGTAGGAGACCTAGATTCGGCGGCCCGCGTGGGCGCCTTCAAGATTGTTACCCGGTCGGCGGATGACGTTGTGACCGTCCACACGGCTCCCTGGTGGACGGCGGGCCGGGCGTTGGGGCTGATTGGCCTGCTGGGCGCGGCAAGCTCGTTCATCCTTGCCTGGGTATTCGTGCTGCGCCGCCGGGTGCAGGATCAGACCCGTGTCATCAGCCAGAAGCTCGCCCAGGAAGAATCGCTTAAAAACGCGGCCGAAATGGCCAGCCGCGCCAAGAGCGAGTTCCTTGCGAATATGAGCCACGAAATTCGCACGCCTATGAACGCGATTGTCGGGTTCACGGACCTGCTGCTCGACACGCCGTTAAACGAGGAACAGCGCGATTACGTCAACACGGTCCAGTTTTCTTCGCAGTCGCTCACCCACGTGCTGAACGATATTCTCGATTTCTCGAAGATCGAAGCGGGGCAACTGGCGCTGGAAAGTATTCAGTTCTCGCTTTCCATCTGTATCCAGCGGGTACTGCAGCTAATTACTCCGGAAGCCGAGCGGAAGTCGCTCGTGATCCGAGTGGACATTGCACAGGATGTGGGCGATAGCCTGATTGGCGACCCCTATCGGCCGCACCAGGTGCTGCTGAACCTGCTCAATAATGCGTTGAAGTTCACCGAACAAGGGTTCATTGCCGTGGACGTTTGCCACCCGGAAGGCGAGGGTGACAGGAGCCTGCTGCAGTTTAGCGTCAGCGACACCGGCATTGGAATTTCTTACGACTCGCAATCCAGAATTTTCGAATCGTTCCGGCAGGCGGATGGTTCCACCACCCGGAAATACGGAGGCACGGGCCTGGGGCTGGCGATCTGCGCCAGCCTGGTCCACTTGTTCGGCGGGAAAATCTGGGTGAAAAGCGTGCCCGGGGAGGGCAGTACGTTTCACTTTACGGCACACTTTTCGGATGGACCAATGGAAGCCGCGCCGGCCGGCTGCGCGGACACGGTATCGGACGCCGCTTCTAGCAAGCGCTTATAAGCGCCGCGTAAAATCCGTCGCCCGCGTCACGGCCCGGCAATCGCCACGATTCGGTCCGTAATTCGAACCCCGGGCGAGCAGCCAGCGCTTCCCGCACAACATCTTCGTTCTCTTCGTGTTGGAGGGAGCAGGTGGCGTAGAGCAAGACTCCGCCGGGGGCGAGCACCTGCAAGGCCTGAAGAAGGATCGCTTTCTGCTTTGCGTGAAAACGGGGAAGGTCCTGTTCCGTCACGCGCCATTTGATTTCGGGATTGCGCGCAACGGTGCCTGTCCCGGAACAGGGAGCGTCAATAAAGATACGCTCGAACGGAGCGCGGAAGGGCAGGGGTTCGGTCGCATCGAGGACCACGCGGGGGCAGATGGGGGCCAGTTCCCGCAGCCGCTTCCAGCTCACATCGCAGGCAATCGCCAATCGGAGCGGGGTTTCCAGCGCCTGAATCGTCTTGTTTCCCGGCGCGGCGCAAAGATCCAGGTAGCTCATACCGGGCTCCAGGCCCAGCAGCGGGATTATGGCCTGCGACCCTATATCGTGCAGACGCATGCCGGTTGGAAGAGCCGAAAGCAAACGGTAGGCGCCCGATACGGGCGTGGGTTCCAGTTGGGCATCCGGCGGCAACGGCGATCCTGGCGAGATTCGTACGTACGGCGCGGACTCCTCGAGCGCCGCGGCAGCAATCCCGCGTGCCAGTTCTACTCCGAAATGCGCTTCCCAGCGCGCCAGCAGCCACTCCGGACAGGAAAGTTCTGTGGCGACATCCGGCCAGGGAATCGGTTCCCGATTTACTTTTCGCAGGACCGCGTTGGTAAATCCCGTGGCCGCTCTTTGGCGGGCCTTGACCAATTCCACGGCGTCATGTACGGCGGCGTGCGCGGGAACGCGCGAGAGATAGCGGAGCTGGAAAATCGCCATGCGCAGCGCGGTCCGCACCGGTAGATCTAGCGAACTCGCTTTCTTTCCTGAATACAGGAAAATCAGATAGTCCAATTGTGCCTTGAATCGTAGGCAGCCGAACACAATCTGCGATGCGAGCCCGGCATCCCTACTGTCCAGGGAGAGGCTTTCGGAACGCAACAAATCGGACGCGTAGGAGCCTCCCGATACTGCTTCGAGGACCTCGAAACTCACGCGCCTTGCACGCGAAATATCCCGGATCAAAACTCTGGTCACAAGCATCAAAAAGTCGATCTAGCCTTTGTGCAGCAACGAATTAAACCGACTTTTACTGTTTACCGCATTGCGGGCCCTATGCTAGTATGCTAATAGCCTCCCGGGGAGTCATCTTTCCGCGAGGTGCGCCTCGTATTTCCCTCACGGAGCATACAACACTTACTGATGAGCTTTACCGTTTTTCTCGGAAATCTCCCTGTCTGGGTGACAGCCGACGATAT
>DATBID010000187.1:0-4250 GCA_036557125.1 Bryobacteraceae bacterium
GCTAAGGGAGCCAAGCTCTGCAGTTCGGATTCACCGAGAAAGTTTGTCGCATGCCGGGCCAGGGTTACATACCGTTCCAATGTCTTCGGTGTACATCGATGTTTCGCGTATTCGTCAAGCCATCGGTCCAGGAAAGCACTGACTGTTAGGTGATTCGCACCATCACCATCCAATCGACGCTGCTCGATAGCTTTGCGGAGCGCATCAGTCGCTTCCTTTCTTGTATCGAAGCCACTCTTGGTGATCTGGATTCTCTTTCCAGCCGAACTGCGGCCGGCGAAGAACGAGTAGCCCCAAGCATGTTTTCCGTCCTGCCGAGCGCGTTTTGTAATCGTGCCAATCATGTGGTCACCTCCTGAAAAATCGGAACAAAGGTGGCCGCTCGTCGGCTAACATTCCGCGAACATCTCGCAATTCTCCCCTTCCCGCTGGACCAGTCGCACAAAAGCAGGCGACGCGAATTCAACAGGTTAGCGGCTCGTTCCAGCGTTTCGGGAGGCACAGCGGGTTGAATTCCCGCGCAGCTGTTGGACGGCTCCGCTAGCGAGCCTGGGCGAACTAGGAAAAGGAACGGATTCTACGCGGCTTTCGGAGCGTGTCGTGTAACGCCTTTGCGGTGCACTCGAAAATGAGCCGGTGCGCTGCGCAGACATGAGGGGTTAATAATCGTTGGCAACGATAAGCTCCTGTGACCGCTTGTGACGATTCGCAATCCGCAGGCGAATGGCGATTAAATCCGCAAGAACAGCCGTACCACCAGTAAACGCAACACCCTTCGCTTCGAGGGGAGCGGGTTACCAACGCAGGCCAGCAAATTGATTGAAATCGTGGTCGGTCGAGCAGACTTCCGCCCCATTTTCGATCGCTATTGCGGCGAGATGGGCATCCGATGTGAGATTGCCACCGGTCCCAGTGTTGGTCAAAAAGATCGAACAGCAACTCAAAATGACGGGAGCCTGGTGCCATAATCGTAGCAGTCGGCTGCGCGAGCCACAGCGCCACCAATTCCAAAGCCTGCCTCACTGAAGCGGACTTGGCAAACCTGGGGACGCGTTGTCAACCGCAGGAACCCAAGCAGCACAATCCAGGCAAAACCGCCGGTCTCGGTTCCGGAGAGGGCGTCTTCCAGGCAGGCTCTTGCTGTTGTGTGGAAAGGCGAGTCCTCGTCAACCGCATAGATGAGCAGATTCGTTGGCATGGGTCTTCTTGCGTTGGGCAGTAATCACGCCCGTCGCAGCCTATCCGCCGCGGCTGCAGTTCCAGGCTGGATGTCGACTCAGCATTACCGGTCGAGCCAGTCCGGATCTGGCCCCGCTCGGACCGAGCCCAATTACCATCAGCCGATCACAAGCTCGCGGAGTTCGCGCTCTTCTCAATTGGCTGCAGCATTCGATGTCGGCTTATAGGCCGCGCCATCGAGCACAAAACTCAGCATCTTCGGAAATACGGTGTTTGCGGACGGCGGAGGCGGCGGGGCGCCGGTTCGGTATTGCGGCTAATGACGATGCCGTTACCGCCGAGAACCGTGACGTACTGCTTGCCGTCGAGCATCCAGGTGATCGGCGGGCTCATGCCGCCGCGCAATCCCGTCTGGATTTCCAGCAGCTTTTCGCCTTTATCGGCCGAGTACGCGAAAAGGCGGCCGTCGGGCGTGACCTGAAAGACGAGATTGCCGGAGGTACTGACGGTGCCCCCGAAGGTGCCGCCCCCGGTGGGGACGGCCCAACGCTGTGTCTGCTTCGCGGGATCCCACGCCAGTAGCACATTGCGCTGGCCGGGCAGCGGATCGTTGCCGATTTCGGGCATGGATGGTGCGCTGACGTCCTTGTCGGAGGGCGGGGGAGCGATGCCAGTGGTGGCGTTGGGCGGTCCGCCGGATTTGATTCCGATGTTGGACATCCGCGGTTTCCACTCGAATTTGTTGTCGTAAGCGAAGTTGAAGCTGGTGTTGTTAGAGATTCGGGCATCGGCTCTGCGGATAACGTCGGCGATTTCAAACAGCGGCCTTGTCACGGCTGCTGCTCTCCGGTGGCTCAGGCGGCGTTTGCGGCAAGCCGGGGATGTTGATGCGTTCGAGCGGATTAACGGCGGCGTGCAGGTGCAGCCGAGAGAGATGCACGTACAACGTCGTGTCCTGCAGCTTCTGGTGACCCATCAGGAGCTGAAGCGTGGGCAGATCGGTCCCACCCTCGATGAGGTGGGTCGCGAAAGTATGCCGGAGCGTATGCGGGCCAAGACGCTTCGACAGTCCGGCTCGGCGCGCACTCTCGTGGCAAGCGTGCCACACGGTCTTGTCGGTGACTGGCCGTTCCTCATTCGTCGTGTTGAAGCGCGTGGGGAACAAGTAGACCTTCGGCTTCACTTTGCAGGCTCGCCTGTACGGCCGCAGTGCTTCGAGAAGCTTCGGTGTCAGTGGCAGTTCCCGATCTCGTGAGTTCTTGCCCTCATGGACATGAATGACCGTGCGCTTGCTGTCGATGTCGGCGATCTTCAACTGCGATGCTTCGGTTCGCCGGAGATCGGTGGCGTACAACAACAGCAGGATCATTCGATATCGAATATTGGGTGCGGCCTCGATCAGCTTCTCAACTTCCTCCGGGCTGAGCACCACGGGAAGCTTCTTGGGTACTCTCGTTAGTTGGGTGTCGTACAGCTCGGGATCATACCGTTGAGAACTTTCTTGAAAAAGAAATGCAAGGCGATCATGCGGTTCTCCACGGTTCCGGTCGCCAGCTTCAGATCTCGCAACATGTGCAGTTGAAACTGGCGACGCTGTTCGACCCCCAATTGGTCAGGCGGCTTGTGGAAGTATGCGGCCAGATCGCGAACAGCGCGGATGTAGCTGCGAATGGTTTCGGGGGAAAAGTTGCGCCGCTGGAGTTCGTTCAACATCCGCTGACGTAGCTCCGTCAAGCGGCTTAGTTCTAACGCGCCATCCGTCCATTGGCGTCGGTGTCTACGGCAATCTGCACTATGGAAGAGTTGCCGACAATCCAGGCCTTGAAACCGTTACCCAACAGTTGCTGAACGAGAGCGAGGGTATGGCATGGCGACGGTCATGTGCCGAGCCGACAATGACACCTGCCGTTCTGGTCAACGGCTGAATGCCGCCGGTGCCGATAGCCGAGAGGATTTCGTAGAGGCCGAGTTTGTCGCCGAGGGATAGGGGCATGCGAATGATTCAGCCGCATCCGGTCGATCAACCGCGCGGGGTTGCGGCGCTACTTCGCGGGGTCGATGCGGAGCAGCGCGCCGTCGGCTTCGTCTGTGAGCAGGTAGAGCAAGCCATCGGGGCCCTGGCGGATGTCGCGGATGCGGTTGTGGAGGTCGCGGAGGATACCTTCGCGGTGGAGTTCTTCCCACTGGTCGTTGAAATCGATGCGCTCCAGGTGACCGGAACGCGGGACTTCGCCTTCGCGCATGCCGCCGATGAACAAATTGTTTTTCCAGTTGGGATAGCGGTCGCCGGTATAGAAGTGCAGGCCGGAGACGGCTATGGCGGGCACCCAGTAGATGACGGGCGGCTCCATACCTTCCTTATAAGGATCGAGGGAGACCCGCGGGCCGGAGTAGATGCGTCCGTTGCTGACGACGGGCCAGCCGTAGTTCTTGCCGGCGGCGAGGATGTTCACTTCGTCACCGCCGTTGGGCCCATCTTCGCAGGACCAAATCTCGCCAGTGACGGGGTTGACGTCCATACCGAGGATGTTGCGATGGCCGATGGTGAAGACTTCGGGTTTCGCTCCGGGCCGGTTGACGAACGGGTTGTCGGGCGGAATGGTGCCGTCGTCGCGGAGGCGGAGCACTTTGCCTCGGAGGCTAGCGGGATCCTGGGCGGTCATGGACGCGGGGTTGGGCGGATCCCCACCGGCGCTGACGTTCATATAGACCATGCCGTCGCGGCCGAAGACTATGCGTGAGCCGCCGCCCCCGCCGGAGACGCCTGTGGAATAGAGATCTTGCCAGTTGCTGATGGCGGCGCCGTTCCAGCGAAAGCGGGCGAGGGTGAGGCCGTAGACTTTGCCGTCGTCGCCGGCGGGTTTGCTGTAGCAGATGTAGATGAGGGAGTTTTGCGCGAAGTTCGGATGGAGCGCCATGTCCATGAGGCCAGTGAGTCCGGCGACCTGGATGGGTGGGAGGCCGGGGATGGGTGTGGGACTAAGGACGCAATTCCGGACGATGCGGAGTTTGCCGCCGCGTTCGGTAATGAGAATGGTGTTGGCGTCGGGGAACACCATGCTGAAGGGCGT
>DATBID010000188.1:0-6614 GCA_036557125.1 Bryobacteraceae bacterium
GTACCGTTTGTAGGCGGTACAGCAAGCCCGCGCGACCTGGGGTTGGCGTACGCAATGCTGGGCTCGCGCGACGGCAACGCCGTCTACATAGACCGCGGATTCCAGTTGCTGAAGGAAGCGACCGCGGCCGGCACTGCCGATGCCCAAGCCATCGCCTATCTCGCCCAGTTCTATCGCGACCGCAAGGACGATGCTCATGCTCTCCCACTGTATGAGCAAGCCTGGCGCATGGACCCGGCTCAGCCCGCTGTGGCTGCGGCGCTAGGAGCGTATCAGATGCAGTACGGCAATTTCGATGCGGCCATCAGCTATTGGAACAAAGCTCTCGCGATGAATCCCACCCTGCTGCTGGTTCGGGCCAATCTCGCCGCCGCGCTTGTGCGCACCGGGCAAACCGCGCAAGCCGAGGCGGTGCTGCGGAAGGCGCTCGAATTCAATCCCTCGTTCCAGCCGGCAACCGAGATGTTGAACCGGATCGCGAAGTAAACTAAGAGGCACTAGAGGTGAGTAACGTGGAGACCTTGCTCCGCATTCTGGCGCCCGCTCTCTTAGCCGCCTTTCTGCCGATCTCGTTCGCCCAGAGCATGGCCAGCCACGTCATGGAAATGCAGGACGAGATCCCGCCCGAAAAACTCCCCCCGCCGCTGCGGATGAGCGGAATCGGCAACGCTCACATGGAGATCACGGCCGCCCCCGAAGCCCAAATGTGGTTCGACCAGGGCCTCAATCTGCTGCACGACTTTTGGGACTATGAATCGGCCCGCGCCTTCGAACAGGCCGTACGCGTAGACCCCCAATGCGCGATGTGCTACTGGGGCCTCTACAAGGCCGAGTCTTTCTACCACAGCACGGCTCAGGGGTATGCAGGAAGGGCGCTCGCCCAGGCTGCCGCCTTAAAGGAACATGCCAGCGAGCGCGAGCGGCTGTATATCGATGCCGCTGTGGCTCATGACCAGGTCCTCCACAACCCCAATTCCCCTCCGACCTTCGCTCGCGAACTGGAGCTTCTGCGCAAGATCGTCGATGCCAACCCGCGAGACATGCAGGCACGCGTTTTCCTGGCGAATGCCGGCGGGCAGGACTCACTCGCACAGCTCGAATTTGTGCTGAAGGAGGACCCTGAAAACTCGGCCGCTAACCATTACTACATCCATGCTCTTGAAGGCAGTGGCCACCCTGAGAAGGCGCTCCGCAGCGCGGATATCCTGGGCCACTTGGCGCCCGCGTCCGGACACATGGTTCACATGCCTGGCCACATCTTCTATCGGATCGGCGATTACGCTCGCGCCGAGCAAGCTTTCGCGGCTTCTCTTGCGGTGGATGAGCGCTACATTCGCGAGCAGCACGTCAATGTCGATAACGACTGGAATTATGTTCACAACCTGATGTATTTTGTCGCAGACCTTCTGGAGGAGGGCAAATTCCAGGAGGCGACCCGGCTTTCGGCCAAAATCGCCGGGGCACGCGGAAAGCTCGATACTACTCTGTACACTTATTCTGCGCGGGATTCGATTTCCCGTCTCGATCCGCGTTTGCCGGTTGCCCTGCGCACGGCCGATTTCCGTGAAATTCTCAAGCTTGTGAACGCGAGCAGTGTCGCGCCGGGGCTGCCCAATCTGGAATTCCTCAGGCAACGGCTGGCCGATTTCGCCTCGGGAATGGAAGCCGTTTCGAGCGGCCATTTACGGGAAGCCGCGCGCGAATCGGAACGTCTGGATGCCGAACTTTGGCGTATGTCTCAGCAGCAGAAGGACTCGGCCGCGATGTCCGGGATGGCTGCGGCAAAAGCAGCCGAGGACGACGCGCCCAAGATCGCCATCATGCCCGATGCCCTTCTCGATCCGTTGCTCAGGAGTCTATCAATTATGTCGCTTGAGCTGCGCGGCTCTCTGCTCGCCGCCCAGGCGAAAGCCGAAGATGCCAAAGACATCTTCGCAGCCGCGGGCAAGGAAGAAAAGGCGCTCGGCTACCGCGAACCGCCTACCTACATACGGCCGGTCGGTGAAACGGAAGGCGCCGCCATGCTCGCCGCTCGACGATGGGCTGATGCGAAAGCCGCTTTTGAGCGGGCCTTCGTGGAGCGCCCGCATTCCGGATTTGCGCTTTATGGCATCGCACTGGCGAGTGAACGCTCGGGCGATCGCGATGGGGCCATCAAGAATTACATGGATTTCCTGGCTGCCTGGAAAGAGGCTGACCCTTCGCTGCCGCAGATTGCGCATGCCCGCGCTTACGTCAGTGCGCGGCCAGAGCGCGCTCAACCACAAGCACGCTGAAAGTTCCGGGCAAGACGGGCCTTCTACCTCGGCCGCCGGCGGGTGGTTCGCCGAACTTCCCCGCGGCAAGGAAGATCCGATGATTCATGGGGTCGAGTCCCATATTACGCGAGCCTTGCTGGGTCTCGACCGTCTGCGAGACGTGATACCGATCCGGCGAATCCCGGTGGATGACGGTCAGGGTGCCGTCGGCATTTGAGGCAAAAGCATCGCCGGAAGCGGCGTCATAGCCGGCGCCGTCCACACCCATGCCGATGGGCAGTGTGGCCACAACCCGGCCCGCCTGGTAATCGGATACCGCCATAACGCCGCTGCGGCACCCGCTAAAGAGGCGATGATGGACGGTGTCGATCGCCATCGAAACCGGTTGCTTGCAGGGCGCCACAGGCCAGCGGCGCAGCACGGTAGCTTTGGCGGCGTCGATTTCCACGATCTCGCTGATGTCGGTCAGGTTGGCATAGACCTTGCCATCGCCCGCGGATGCACCGTATTCCGGCTTGCCGCCGAGCGGGATATTGGTGATCGCCTTGCCCACAACCGGGTCGATCACGGTCGAAGAATGGGCGTCGCCATTGAGGGTGAAGACGTGATTCGATGGCGCATCATAGAGAATGGCATCGGCATCCTCAGCCGCAGGAATTCGAGTCAGGGGCTGAAACGTCTTCAGATCGAACATCACGACAGATTGGTCGTTGCCCGAGGTGGCGAATCCGTGCCCGGTCGACTCGGCGACCGCTGTCCCATGCGCGCCATGGATGCCGGTGACTTCGCCGAGCAAGCGTCCGGAATCTTCATCTACCACCATGACACGGTCCTGGCGCGCGATAAACAGGCGGTGATGACGCGGATCGGGCACCACGTAGTCCCAACTTCCATCGCCGCCGAGCAGATACGTGTGAGTGACGCGGTAGGAGGAGGATTGAGCGATGAGGGAAGCAACTGAGGCAGCCAGAATCAGGGCGGTCTTTCGCATGATGGCTCCTTCTTATTTTTGATTGTCGGGTCCGCGGCCCTGGCCTTTACTTGCACCTTGACCCAGGAACCTCAGTTTATCAGTAGCACGCGCGGAGGCGCATAATGTCTGGAGCGGCAACTTGCCGACTCGAGGAGTGCGATGGCCATTCGATGCATGTGGTCCTTGCTCGCCGTTGCAGTGGCGCCAGTCTGTCTGCCGGCTCAGTGGCTAAACTATCCGACTGCGGGCATTCCACGAACGCGGGACGGCAAGCCGAACCTTTCAGCGCCAACACCGCGAGCACGCAACGGGAAGCCCGATCTCTCCGGTCTCTGGCGCACAGAAAGCGCTCCACCGAAGGTTTTGGAGCGCTTGATCCCGGGCGCCACCAATGGCGTGGGCGAAGAACCTCCGTCTCAGTACTTCATCAACATCTTTTCGGATCTCCGGCCTGAGGAAGAGCCTATCCGCCCCGAAGCGGCGGAGTCACTCCGCGAGCGCGCCCGAAACTTCACCCGGGAATCTCCGATCTCACACTGCCTTCCGGAGGGCATGCCACTGGTCGAAATGTCGCCCGCTCCGTATAAGATCATTCAAACCCCCCGACTGATCGTGATGCTTTATGAGAGAGATACCACCTACCGCCAAGTGCACACGGATGACCGCAACTTGCCGGACGATCCGCAACCGACATGGCTGGGGTACTCGGTGGGCAAATGGGATGGCGGTTCGTTGGTGGTGGACAGCACCGGATTTAACGACCGTGGCTGGTTGGATGCCCGAGGCCACACGCATAGCGAAGCCCTGCATCTGAGGGAACGATTCCACCGTCTCAACTTTGGCGAGATGGAGCTCGAGCTCACAATCGACGATCCCAAAACCTATACCAAGCCGTTTACGATCAAGCTGAAGCAGCGCCTCGTTCCGGATTCGGATCTGCTCGAATCCTTCTGCAGCGAAAACGAGAAAGACGCGTCTCATTTCAACGCGAAATAGGCGCTAAAAGGCCACTGCGGGCGGAAAATCGCAAATCTGCGCCGGAGAGATTCAAAAATAATAAATCTGCGTGCCGGGACCGGAATCTGTGTTCCAGTGGAGGTTTCATGGCGCAAAGCGACCAATTCGAACGACTCAAGCAAAAATATCAACCGGCTATCAACCTGATGCAGCAGCTTCAGGTTCGGCTCGAGAACATGAATATGGAAGGCAACAAGCTACTGATCCGGGGCACGGCGCCGTCGGCGGAGGCCAAAAACAAAGTCTGGGACCAGATCAAACTGATCGACGCCAGCTACAGCGATTTGATTTGCGATCTAAGTGTTTCCCAAACGGCGGCCGGACAGGGACCCGCGACTATGTCCGCGGGAGCATCCATGAGCGGCGGCCAAGGCCAGCGGCGCTATACCGTCAAGGCTGGAGATACACTCTCCAAAATCAGCCAGCAGTTCTACGGAGACGCCAATCAGTATACGAAGATATTCAATGCCAACCGCGATATATTGCGGGATCCCAACACCATCAGTCCCGGCCAGCAGCTAGTAATCCCAGAGTAAGTCCCTAATCTGGCTACGCGCGCCCTGACGCCGCCCGCTCGGGTACGGCCACGGTCGCGCGTTTCAGCGGCCACATTTCGAAAAAATCAGCGAAGAAGATCAGGAACGGGAAGGTAACGGCCAGCAGGGCCGATGCCAGCCAGATTTCGAAATCATAGCTCGGAGGGCCGGGGTTCACTGTGCCTGAGACAATGGGCGCAAGGGCGCCATAGATTCGGGCCAACGCCACTCCGATCACGGCGGCTGCCACTGCGCTTACCAGGCCGCGCATGGGCTGCTCCAGTTTGCGGAAGAGCGAGCCCTGGAGCATGTTGAGAACGATGATGGTCCCGAAGATGAATGGGATAGGCGCCTCGACCAGGAAAGCTACGACATCCATTCCCGCTACATTGACGAACAGGTAGTAGGCAAGACCGCCGATTACCAGGGCCAGCGCAGTCCAGACCAATCCAAGCACCGGCTGCTTCATTACGGCAGCGGATTTCGTGAACGGCCAGAGGTCAAAATGGAGCATCAGGAAGAGCACGGCGAGGGCGGACATTTCAAAAACCAGCACGTGCCATGCATGGAATAAGCCATGCGGGTCGAGCGAGGCGACATACACGGGCGCTCCCTGCATGAATCCGTAATCGAACAAGAGGCGGAACTGAAGATAGTTCACGATATAGCAGGCCGCGAGCAGGACAAGGCCGGCAGCTACGGGATTCTTGATCCACGGCACAAAAGGCCAGCCGCCGAACATGAGCGCCAACCAGAAGGTCATGATCACCGAAGTGATGATGCACATGACGGCCATGGGAGGGGGCGGGCTTATGTTGCCGGCCACAGTCGCGAAGTGCACGGCTGCAACGATGCCGCCTACCACCAGACAGAGCAGAATGAGCATCAAGCCTTTAGCCGGTTGCGGACGCGCAGCGGCAAAGACTGGCTGCTTGCAACCCCAGATGACTCCGGCAACTACTTCAATGGGGATGAAGCAGATAGTGAGGTACGCCACCCAACCCATGAAGGTCGGAGCCGCAAACAACGAAATAAAACCGAGCGATACCGCCATTACCAGGAGCGAGGCGGTGATTCCTAAAACAGGCTGCTTCATGGCAGTTCCTTCCGTATAGCAAGCCGTCCTGCTTAGTGCGCGGCTTTCTGCAGGACTTGGGAAGGATCGGCGCCCACCCGTCCAGAGACGCCCTCTCCCGTCAGCGCGGCCAGCTTGAAATCAAAGTGGATGCTCTGCAATTCGGGATACGGCGAGGCCGAATCGTTTTTGTCCACGCTGACAACCAGCGATTCGGAGGCGCCGAATACTGTGTCGGAATCAAGATGCGGATCGCCGGTGAGATACAGGGCAGTGACCACCTCGCGATAACCGGGAGCGCCGACTACAAAATGGATGTGCGCAGGGCGGTAGCCGTGGCGGCGCTGCGCGCGGATCATATCGCCGACCGGGCCATCCATGGGAATCATGTAGCCGGTGGGAGCGATGGTGCGCAGGTAGAAGCGGCCATCGGCATTGGTGTAGAAACGGCCACGGAGGTCCATTTCGGACGGGTCGTTTTTCTGGAGGTCGTACCAGCCTTCTTCATCCGGTTGCCAGATTTCAACCGACGCGTTTGGGATACTTCGGCCGGCGGCGTTCTCCACCCGGCCATAGATCACGGTATCGGGCTGTTTGCCTTTGCCCACAATGGAAGTGCCTAGCGGCAAAGTAGGCGAATCGGCGCGGTAGAACGGCCCGAGGAGGCTGGACTTGGTGGCGTCTTCGGTGGCCCGGCGATCATGCATGGCATTGACAAGCGCGCTCATACCGAGCGTGTCGGAGAGCAGGATAAA
>DATBID010000189.1:0-10058 GCA_036557125.1 Bryobacteraceae bacterium
AATTGGGTTCGTTTCGTCAGACACGTGACCTTCTGGGTTGGCAGGCGAAGGCGTCTGCCCCACTTCGGATTGCGGGAGTTGGAGGAGAGGAAATGCAGGCATTTGTAAGGGCGGCGGACGCAGAGCCGCCTGGCGATTCCATTATGATTCAAGGGCTCTTCGATCCCTCCCATGGTAGCCCGGGGAGGCACCCGGAATTGGTAGAAACGGAGGGGCTTAGCCGTTTCTGCAAAAAGTCGATTGGGCCGTCACCGGCTTTTCACTGGCCGGCCGAAGTGAGTAACGATTTCAACAGAGGGTGAATCATCGGCGCAAACGGATTGGTCACCGTGACGCCGCGCCACGTAAAGCCCTCTTGGAGATCCTCCGACAACAGCAAGCGACATCCGGCTTCCGCGGACGCGGCCAGTACAACCGAGTCCCAGATCGAAAGACCGTGATCGGACGCCAGATCCGTCGCGTTAACCATGACCTTGGCAGACGTTTCGACTATGGAATACGCGTCACACCAGCTCAACAGGGCCGCCCGGGCGCGCGCCGGCTGCCGCCTGGCCGTGCGGACAAGCACGTTGAACAATTCGCCCAAAGTTTGGGCCGGGAGGACGATAGTCCCTTGGGGCAATCGCTGAATGACCTCCAGAGCCTTATCTCGCATGGCCGCCCCGTTAGCTCCCTCGGCGTAAGCCAGAACATTGGTGTCCAGGGCGATCTTCATGACGCGTCGTCATACAGCTCGTCACGCGTCCAACGGCCGGCACTCGCGACTCGTTGCGTCCGGAGCCGGGCGAAAAGAGCTGAGCGGGCCCCCTCCGCGGCCCGCTCGTCTTCAATGACGGGGGTGATCCTGGCCACGGGCTTACCGTGACTTGTCACAATGACGCTTCGTCCCGTCTTGACTGTTCGCAGTAGTTGCGAAAACTGGCGATTTGCATCCGCTGCCGAGACTGCTTTGTCCATCCCGATCTCCCTAAGGTAGTGATATTCACTACTATACCGTAAACGGGTTGCCGGGTGAGGCAGCCTCGGCCAAGCTGGGCCAAGCTGAGGGATAACGCCCACCCGTGCCTCGGAGTACTCGGCGGGAGTCGTCCATTAGACCTGCCCACGGCCACTTTACGAGATGGGGACTTCACGCTCAGGTGGATTAGGTTTCTAGCCCAAGTTTGTCACCAAACCGGCCAAAATTGACCTAAACCATCGAAAATGGGTTGAGGCGATGGCCGAGTCTACACTACATTCGCGGGTGAAGTTGGAGGTGTTCTGGCAGGCTCAACGCCCGACTGCCGGAGCAATAATTTCTGCTTTGCGGTCGGCTCGGGTAACGCGACGGGCAGTTCGTCTACGTAACCTGGGAAAGCGAGTAACCGGCCGGCAACGCTTCTGAGCCGCGACCGTCAAGGAGGGGCCTTCATGACGAAGTGCGGCCAAAGCTGCTCAGATTGGGCTCAGGATTTTCGCCTGCCCGAAAGATAGTAACCTTTATAAGCAGTTCACCCAAAAAAGCTGATGCCGCACAAATCGTGATATAAAATACTACTAACCCGTACGTCCGCTTGCGGCCGTGGGCACCCCAGCCGAGCCTGGCTGAATTTCCAAGGACGCGATATGAGAAATCCATTCCGCATGGTGCGGCTGCCTCTGCTCACTTGTGTGCTCTTCGGCGGGAGTCTACGTCCTGCCGCTGCCCAGAATCCGCTCAGCGTGCTGACAACTCACGAATCCGGCGATGGCTGTGTGCCCAACCTGGCGGATTGCAGTAAGAAACAGACAGATCCGGCCGATTATAAGAATTCTAACCTTTGCAACAGCAAGGACGGAACCAACTACAAAAACGCTGCTGCGGCGCGACCCGCTGCGGTACCGCAACTTCCTACGGAAGAATCGCCTAATGTCACCGGTGAGGGGATCGATGGTTAACCTCCTGCTGCTGCGAAACGCCCTTCTGGTGTTCTTGTCTTCCTCGGCCGTCGCTTTTGCAGACGTTTCCTACACCGGCACATTCACCGCGGACGATGACACGTTTCGCGTTGATTTTTCGCTTCCTACAACCATGCCGGCTACGGTGCGGACCTGGTCTTTCGCAGGCGGAGCCAGTGCTGCCGGAGACGCCATCCCGCCGGGAGGGTTTGCTCCGGTCGTCTCGCTATTCGATTCTTCAGGCAACCTGCTGTTGTTTGACGATGGCGGCGTGGCCCCTTTTGGTTGCGGACCGCGCAATATCGATGCTTCGACCGGTTTCTGCCTTGACGCTTACATCAACGGGGCCCTTCCTGCCGGGAACTACACGGCTGTACTCACAGAGTTCGATAACACCCCCAATGGGCCCACTCTGGCGGACGGTTTCGTGGAGCAGGGCAACGGAAATTTCACCGGTGGTCCATTCCTCTTGAATGCCGGCCCCGGATTTCAACGAACCGGCAACTGGGAACTGGACGTCCCGGGATCGCCCGTGGCTGTTCCCGAACCCGAGGCGGCGGTGCCAGTGGCCGCGATCCTTTGCACTTTCGGCTTGGCTTGCACCCGGCGGCGCAATCGCCCTACCTAGACGCGGCACTTAAAGAGAAAGGACAATCCCGAAATGAAGAAGCTGACCCTAACACTTGCGCTCGTTCTGAGTCCTTTGGCAGGCTGGGCCAATACCGTCGGCGTATCGGCTGACAGCTACATCAGTTCCAGCAACCCCACGCTCAATTTTGGTAACGGGACAACCCTGAACATAGGCGGCGGCAACTCGGCCCTGATCCTTTTCGACTTTTCGAGCCTCCCCTCAGACATAGTCGACTCGAATATTCAAAAGGCCACACTTACGGTGTTTGTCAACAAGGCGTTTACCTCGGGAGGTCTGGACATTTCCCCGGTGCTCCGCGGATGGTCCGAATCGGCAGTCACATACAATAATCGGCCCGGCGTCGGCGGTCCATTTCAGAGGAACGTGCCGGTGACCGCGTCGGGCAGTTATGTGACCGTTGACATTACCTCGCTGGTGCGGCAATGGGTGGGAGAAGTGGGGGAGAAACTTGACAATAACGGGGTAGCGATCAGCGCAGCATTGGCCCAGCCCAACACGGTGGTGAGCCTGGATAGCAAGGAATCAACTTCGACCAGCCATCCGCCTTTTCTCGAGGTGACTCTTGTCTCGGAGGGGCCACCGGGGCCACAAGGGCCACAAGGACTGCAGGGAGCCCAAGGACCACGGGGTCCCGCCGGTATAGCCGGTGGACCAGGACCTCAAGGACCCCAAGGAGTTCCGGGACCGGTAATCGCATACCACAACGAGATTAAGAATGAATTTTTCTCAGTTTCTTACAGAGAAAGCCCAAGCGATCCCCTCGTCATAGTTAGCCAAATCGCGGTTCCATCTGATACTACTTATTTGGTGCTGGGTCAAGTGCAAACGACGGTGAACAGTGGTAACGGTTACGTGTTCTGCGCTATAACAACTGGGATTATAAATTCTGTCAGCGACCGAACAACCATTAGTAAGTATGTACCGCAGCCGATAGTCTTGTCCGTCACCAATGGATCGAGCATATCTATACCGTTACATGCCGTCGTTACTGCTGAGAACGGCGAGTTATCGATCTCTTGTGGAGAAAATGCGACTCAAAATGCCGCAGTTGTAGGCACGAGCCTGTATATCACAGCTATCCCGCTCACAAACGTTCAATATTAGCGAGGCCTTCGACCTCAAACCGGCGAGCGCTCATCCCGTGGTTTGCGTAAAATTTGCGGAATGCCAACCATTCCGGATCGACTTGATAGCAGGTCGCGCTCGACATCTTGGAACGGCCGCCGTGAGCTGCGTGGGGCTATCATACGTTGTTGTCAGCGGGACCAGCGCAGAGGCCGGGGGCCCGCTCCATTCCACCACCGATCCAGGCACGAACCCGGAACCGGTGACGGTCAGATTGAACCCCGGGCTCCCAATCAGGACTGTGCTTGGATTCAGAGAAATCAAAACCGGCGGATTCCCAATCTGAAACGAGAGAGCGTTAGAGGCGATCCCGTTGCTGGAGTTGTGCATCGCTACCAGGGATCCGTTAAACGCCCTGGAAGTCTCGCAGCAAGGGATTGTGGCAGTAAGAGTGGTCGGGTTCACATAGGTTGTCGGCAATAAGCCGCCGTCCAGTACTAAAACATCACCTGGCAGAAAGCCTGTACCGATAACTGTAAGAGTGCCATTCCAACCCAGCGGTACACTGCTCGGTGTGACCGAGAATAGGGTTGGCGTCGTTTGTGCGTGCCCGATACTCGGACATAGCAGGAGTAACAAACCGGCGTACCGAAGCAGGATAGGCCAAGCTCTCCGGAACAGTCTCTCTTCTCTTGTCGGGGCCATATTAGGCTAAAGGAGTCTCTAAGTAGTGTAATCGGTTTCGGGGTGCATCGGCTATCGGAGATTCTGGCCGGATGTACCATGACGCCTGGGCTTGCATTAGGAGCGCAGTTCCGTCGCTGCGCGGAGCGAGAGCCGTCAAGGTGATGTGGAACGCTAGAGCCTTATCGGAAGTGGCCCGTCACGAGGCCGCAGGCGAGAATCGCAGGTCGGCCGGGTCTCTTTCGATAAGGGTGTTAGAGGTGAGCCGCTGGCTCGGTGGCGACGTGCGCCCTCAAGCTATGGTTTTGAATGCTTCTGGGACGGTCAAAGGCTGCGTATTTCCGTTAGTGAACGGGACGGAGATGAGGGGCTGAGACATCCACCAGCACGTGGAAACGGGGGTTTTTCGGCAGCCCAAACCGGGCGCAGGAATGTGTGCGGAGCCGCGCCGGTCGTCGGAATGATCCCCCGCCTTGGCTAAGTTGGCCAAGCTACGGTATATTAGGCTGTGGAGGACGCATGAAGGTCAACATGCTGGAGGCTAAGAATCAGCTCTCGCGGCTCGTCAAGGATGCTCTCGCAGGCGAGGATATCGTGATCGCCAGCAACGGTGAACCCATGGTCAGGCTGGTCCCTGTCGCCAGGAAAGGCCATCTGGGTGGTTGGGGCAGGTTGAAGAAATTCAGAGCCGCGATCGACGCGGCCTTCACCCCGGAGATCGATGAACAAATCGCCAGGAGCCTTGAGGACGAGATGTGAGACTGCTCCTTGATACTCAGGTGGCGCTCTGGTGGCTCACCGCGAGCCCACGGCTCTCCAAGTCGTCGCGGGAGTTAATGGTCCGCTCGCCGTGTGCTGTATCGGTAGCCAGTGTTTGGGAGGTTGATCTTAAGCACCGCCTGGGTAAATTGCCGATTGCACCGGTGCGCTTTCGTGACGAGATGCGGTCGGCAGGAGCCACGGTCCTATCAGTAACTGACGAACACGTCTTGACCGCCGTAAAAGCTGCGGAGTCTCACCGTGATCCGTTCGACCGCCTGCTGCTGAGCGTGGCCGAAGCTGAAAGCCTCGTCCTCCTCACGGCGGACACCGCGCTGATCGCACTTGGGCGTCGGGAACCTCGCCTTCCCATCCGGAACGCGTAACAAATTCCCGAATCGCGCTCCAACCGCGAGTGAGAAGACGCTGACTTGGCACTGCCCGCGGTGCGGCACGCCGATGATCGTGAAAGAGCGATTTACCGCAGCAGAACTATCCCGGTGCAATTACTTTGATTCCTCTTAGTGCCACTCCCAACGACGATTCATCGACGTGCCCGCAGCACGCCGCTGCCGTTGTGTGTCCGGTCCGCAGACCAATACCGATTCATCACCCTGTTCGTCACAATTCAGCCGACCGCTTCGGCTCCTATGATCTGATCCAACCGAATCGAGTTGACGGCCCTCCCGATTTCGTGCAATCGTAATACTCGTGCGCCACGGGCGCCGGCGGGTTCGCGCGAAGGGCTAAGCCCACTGTAAGAATCGACCAGAGCACGTCTCACGACTCCATGCTGCCTGATTGCGAACCGCAGGCACAAGCAGGGAGGTCGTCATGACGTCGCACGAATTACCTGAGCGGGCGAATCTCGAGCAGCTCAAGAAACAAGCCAAATCCTTACTTCACGCAGCGCGCGAGAAAGATCCCGACGCGCTGCAACGGTTTCGCATTCTACGCGCTGTGGGCGGGGCTGAACCTGATGCTGCGGGTCTCGCGCTGCACGATGCTCAGTCCGTGATCGCGCGGGAATACGGATTCAAGTCCTGGAATGAAATGCGTGATCGTGTGGAAGAGCGCTCGATGTCATTTGGGGCGGCGGTTGAGGAATTCCTGCGCTGTGCCACGGGCGGGGCGCAGCCGCGCGCGTCACGCCTCCTCGAGCGGTTCCCGGCGATCGCCCATGCGAGTATGTACACGGAGCTGGTGCTGGGCGATGCAGAGGCAGTCGGTGCGCGGTTGGCGCAGAATCCCGAAGCTGCGCTGCAGCGGGGTGGAGCGCAGAACTGGGAGCCGATCCTGTATGTTTGCCATACGTGCATGAATCAGGGCGCGCCCGCGCGGGCAGATGGCCTGGTGGCGATCGCGCGCGCGCTGCTGGCGCGGCACGCGAATCCAAATGCCGAATATCACTGGAACTGGCACCGCGAACTGCCGCGCACGGCTCTGTGGGGCGCGCTTTGCGCGGTGAAGCATTTGCCACTGGGGGAGGCGCTGCTCGAAGGCGGGGCGAATCCGACAGACGGCGTCTCGATGCATATCACGGCGGGATCCGGAATGATCGCTGAGCTGGAATTGCTGCATCGGTTTGGTGTCAACGTGAACGGAATTCCAGGAGGAGTGCCGCCGCTGCGTTATATCCTCAGTTGGGCGTACAACTCGCCCGCGCGCACGGCTGGCATTCGCTGGCTGCTCGATCATGGCGCGGACGCAAACCTGGCGTGGAGCGAGCAGGGTGACGCGCCGATTCATGTGGCGGCGCAGCGATGGGATGTGCCGATGATGGAGCTGCTTGCGCGGCACAGCGCGGACATTCATTTGCGGCGGGCAGATGGCCGCACCGCGTACACGATTGCCTCGCTCTGCGGCAATAAGGAGATTGCGTCATGGCTGCTCGCGCACGGAGCTAAGGACGAGCTTTCACTGCTGGAGCGTTTTGTCGCGGCCTGCTCACGGGGCGACCGGGAAGCGGCGGAGGCGACGCTGCGGGCAAATCCGGGATTGCGCGCCGAACTCAGCCGCGAACATCACTTGTTAATGCATGTACCGGCCGAGCGCGGAGACGCCGCAGTGCTCGAAACGATGCTCGCCTCGGGCTTCGACCCAAATGTAAAGGACCACGACGGAGTTACGGCGCTACATCGGGCTGCGATGGCCGGACAAGCCGAAGCAGTGCGGGTGCTTATCATCTACGGCGCGTCAGTCAACGCGGCCGACGGCATGTTTTCCGGCTCACCGCTGCTGTGGGCATCGCACGGGTGGACCAATCACCGCGATGCCCGCGACTATGTCGATGTTGCGCGGCTGCTGATTGGCGCCGGCGCCTCGCGCGAATGGATTCCGCCAGAAAAGATGCCCGATCCCGAGGCAGCGCAGGAGGAGTTGGCGGAATTGGTCCGCGCGGCGGAGGGAGTAGCATGAAGAACATGCGTTGGGGATGGATTACTGCAGCCCGGGTTTTTGACCCAGCTCCAGCACTCAGTCGTATGATGCGCTAACCGCAGAAGTGCAGGGACGCGCCTTTGTGCCGGAATGGTTGATGGCCAGGAGGACCGCCCTAAGCTAACGGGTCCTCCAGGTCGCCCCGGTTTGCTCATCTATAGCAGTTCGTCAAGCTTTTTGCGCAACTCCGCCGAAAGACGCGGGTCCTTGCCGCCGGTGGAAACCGCAATCTGGAGATTCTCGCGATACACGCGCGCGGGTACGAGGAAATCGCATTCATCGGCGGAGTCGGCGATGTTGGCCAGAATGCCTTTGCCTTTGGCGGCGATGGCGATGCGGTGGTTGGTCTGGCGGTCGTCGGTGGCGGCGAAGACAAGCATCACATCTTCCAGATCCGTGGCGCGGAAGCGGCGGCGCACCAGCTCCACGGGTAGCGACTCAAATTCCTCTTCAGCATCGGGAGCAACCACCGTGACCCGCGCCCCCGCTTCGAGCAGACCCTGGGTTTTACGCAGCGCAACTTTGCCGGCGCCCACGACTAGCACGGGGCGGTCCTTCAGGTTGAGGAAGATGGGGTAATGACGCAAGTCAAACTGTAGCATCGTTAGAAGGGAACAGGCCCGCGCTATCATGCAATGCATGTCGCGTTCCACACCCACGGTAGTGATTGTGGGCCGCCCGAATGTTGGAAAGTCCACCTTATTTAACCGCATCACCGGGCAGCGGCGGGCTATTGTCGGCGATGAGCCCGGCATCACGCGGGACCGCATTCACGGCTTCGCAGAACATGACGGCCGCCGCTTCGAAGTGATCGACACCGGCGGCATTGTCGTCAACGACCGCGAATATTTGCCGGACCAGGTGCTGCGTCAGGCGCAGATGGTGCTGAAGGACGCGCGGCACATCATATTCCTTGTGGATGGCCGCAGTGAAATTACCGGCGCGGACCGCGATCTGGCGCAGATGCTGCGGCGCCTCGGCAAACCGGTTACAGTGGCGGTGAATAAAGTCGATACCGCGGCTCGGGAAACACTGGCGCACGAGTTCCATGCGCTCGGAATTCCGGATGTTTACGGCGTTTCGGCCGAGCACGGCTTGGGAGTCGACGCGCTGCTGGATCATGTAACCTCGAGTTTCGACGAGGCGAGCGCAAGCGCCGAGGAGAAACCGGACGAGACCATCAAGGTGGCTATTATCGGGCGGCCGAATGTGGGCAAATCGACTCTGCTCAACGCGCTCACGGGCGAAGAGCGCGCTATCGTGTCGCCGGTGGCGGGCACGACTCGCGATGCCGTGGACGAAGAAGTGATTCGCGATGGCGTGCGATACGTGTTCATCGATACCGCGGGCATCCGGCGCAAGGGGAAGACGAAGCTGATGGCGGAGAAGCTGAGCGTGGTAATGGCGCGCCGTCATTTGCGGCTGGCGGATGTCGCTCTGTTAGTGCTAGATGCGAGCGAAGGTGTGCTGGGATCGGACGCCACCATCGCCGGTTACGCGCATGAAGGCGGACGGGCGATCATTCTCTGCGTGAATAAATGGGACGCGCGGAAGGCGCGCTCCAAGCAGGAGTTCGAGCGGCAGGTGCGCGACGAGTTCAAGTTTCTGGAGTACGCGCCTGTGGTGTTTCTGTCGGCGAAAACCGGGGCCGGCGTGGATTCGCTGTTTCGTTTGATTGGGGAAGTGTACGAATCGGCTTCACGCCGCATCACGACTGGCGAACTGAACCGGTTCGTGGAGCAATTGCGCTTTGAGGAGCGCAAGATCTTTTACATCACGCAGACGGGGGTGCGGCCGCCGACGTTCGTGCTGTTCACGGATCGCGGCGGGCCGCTGCATTTTTCGCATGAGCGGTATCTGGTGAACCAGATCCGGCGGCGGTTCGGGTTTCGCGGCGCGCCGATCGTAATTAAGACGAGGGCGAAGGCCGCGGCTTCGTAGTCACGGCCACGGCCGGAGTCACGCCTGGACAACCTTGCCCCAACTACAACCGCTCCCTGGCGGTCGCGGCTCTGGTATGAACCTACGCTAGTTGCCTGGAGGCGGGCCGCCGGGCCCGGTGCCCTGGCCAAAGACGGGGCCGAAGCCTCCAAATGGCGTGTTGCCAAGCGTCGTCTGCTGGGTTGAGGTCAAGATGGCGTTGAAAGCGGCGTCCGCTTTGTTCTGGGTGTCCACGATCTGCCCATAGAGACTGCCTATCGCGGAGGAAAGCTGGTCGATGGTCGAATTGGCATTGCTTTTGACGGCTGTTTGCAGTGAGGTGTAATCGGTTCGCATCGTGGTCTGGAGCGGCGAAACTGCGTTTGCCGAGTTGACAAAAATGGTGGTCGCTTGAGCCTGCTGCTCGCTGGTGAGTGAGAGCAGCGAAGTGAGGCGGGCCACCTGGTTGGCCACCAGCGTAGCCGGGTCCGGCGGCGTCGAGGAAGTCAGCACGCCAAACGGGCGCTGCGCCAGGAGCGCGGCCGGAATGAGGCCTGCCAGAATCATCAGTTTGGCTTTGGTTTGCATGGTGAATTTCATCTCCCGCTGAATCGGCGCCGCG
>DATBID010000190.1:0-9494 GCA_036557125.1 Bryobacteraceae bacterium
AGTTTGGTTTTGGTTTGTACGGTAAATTCATCTCTCGCTGAATCGACGCCGCTGATGGATCGGGCGTTCTGCTTAAGAGCAAAGGCTTTACCTTTTTAACTAAGAGTTTGTCGGGCTTAACAGGGGCGGCCTTTGCTAAGATCGCGAAAGTCGGAGCGTCGTACGAACATGAATCGCGAACTGGCCCTGAAGGTGGCGTTGGGATTAGTGGGGCTGCTTTTCCTGGCGACTGGCTATCTGTTGGTGGTTTTCATCCGGCAAGAGCCTGCGTTGGCCATGATGTTCAGCGTGTATTTCACGCTCGGCATCTTCCTGCTGCTGGCGATCCGCAACCCCTGGGAACATCGCACTCTGATCGGCTTTACTGCGTGGTCGAGCTTCGCTCACGCGGGCGTGATGGGATTCCAGGCATATCGTGGCATGATTGCCCATGGGGAATTGATAGGCGTGGCTGTCTTTGCTGTCATCGGTGTGGCATTAATAGCGCTCGCGCCAAAGAAGCAGAGCTTGGGCGAGCCGTCGGCGGACCAGTTGGGAATGGGAGAGTGGCTGGAGCGCACACAGGAGGCCAAACCAATCCCCGGCGCTGCTGCGCAGGTCGTCCGGGAACTGCGTGGCCAATGACGGCTCGTTCAGGTGATAAGTGCGCCGCGGAGGCTGTCCAGCCCCTCACGCGCTAAACCGATACCCCTTCCCTCGCAGCGTCTGGATATGCCGCGGGCGCTGGGGATTGTCTTCCAGCTTTTGCCGCAGCCAGGCGATGTGGACGTCCACCGTGCGTGAAGAGGCTTCGGCGCTGTATTCCCACACCTGGCGCAGCAGTTCCTCGCGTGGCACCACTTGGCCGCGGCGGTCCACCAGGTAGTGCAGAAGCTGCAGTTCCTTGGCGGCCAGATTCCGGGGCTCGCCGCTCTTGCGCACTTCGGCGCGGTCAAAATCCACCTCGACATCGCCGAAATGAAAACTCCGCACACCAATTTCGTGGCCCTTCCGCAAACGGCGCAGAAGGGCTTCGATGCGGGCCAGCAATTCGGCGGGATCGAACGGCTTCGACAGATAGTCGTCTGCGCCGAGCTTGAGGCCGACTACACGGTCCACCACCTGCGTCCGCGCGGTTAACATGAGAATCGCCGAATCGACGCCGTGCTGGCGCAGGTCGCGGCAAACGTCATAGCCACTGCGGCGGGGCAGCATTACGTCGAGCAGCACCAGGTCGAAATTGCCGGAAGCGGCTTTGGCGAAGCCGGAATCGCCATCGGATGCGGTCTCCACGTCGTACCCTTCGGCTGCCAGCAGGTCGGAGACGGTCATCACCAAGCCCGGTTCGTCCTCGATCAGTAAAATGCGGCTGTTCATGCGGATTCAATCGCGGGGCCGGCAACGGCGGGAAGCCGGATGAAGAATGCCGCCCCCTGCCCGGCTTCGCTTTCTACGCGAACGCTGCCACCCTGTGCTTCCACCATCTTTTTGACCAGACTAAGCCCTAGGCCGGTTCCATGAATCTGCTCGGAGATGGCGTGCTTTCCGCGGTAAAAGGGTTGGAAGACGTGGTCCAGCTCTTCGGCGGGTATTCCGGGACCGCGGTCGGAAACCGAAATTTCGACGGCTAATCCCTCCCGCGAAGGAACGGACGATGCGGCAATCCCAATCCAGCGATCGGCGGCAGTTCCATGCTTCACCGCGTTTTCGATCAGGTTGCGGAGGGCGAGCGCGGCAGCTTCCGGATCCGCCAATACCGCGGGCAGCCCGGACGGAATCTGTTTATCGACGATTAAGCCCCCGCTCTCCCCGGCCGGCGGCAGGCTGCCTTCCACAAGAGAAAGCACGTCGATCGGCTCAGGCTTGCGGGCTGCGCGCCCGGCGCCCGCGAATCGCAGCACCTGCTCGACCAGCGCCGCCAGTTTCGCGCTCTCGCGTTGGATGAGAGCGCCGTATTTTTCGACTTGTTCCGGCTGCTGCGCCAGCTTGCCGCGAAGATTGAAGGCGGCGGTGTGAATCACGGTGAGAGGTGTGCGCAGTTCGTGGGAGACGCCGGCCACGAAGTTCATTTCGAGTTCGGCCAGACGCTGCGCCCGCCGTGAGAAACGCACCAGCATGAGCGCGGTGGCCATGATCAACAGCAGCAGTCCGGAAGCGAAAGCCAGGTTGCGGAAGCGCACCTGTCTCACTAGCGCTTCGAGCGACCCGGCACGATGGCGCACGCGCAAAATCCACAGTCCGGGCTCCGGTGGAGGACCGGGGCCTGCTACCCGAATGCCGCCTATCGCAACGGGAGGCGGGGGCTCCCGCGGCGGCGGACCTGGCCGCGGAGGGCGCCCGAAAAGCGAACCACCAAACCGCATGATTACAGGCCGGGGATTGAGGAGACCCACTTCCCCATCGGCTAACTCGCCTATCGGATGAGCGGCATCGAGCAGGGAAGCATAGATTACTTGGCCGGCGCGCGCCGCCGCGACCACTTCCACGTCGTAATCCAGCTTGCCGGAATCACCGAGATAACGGTTCACATAGTCGGGCAGAAGCTTTTCGCGCAGGTAGGCGGGGTCGAATTCGAGCAGTAGATGCTCGTTTTCTAAAGGCATGGGCGGGCATTCCACCATGAGCGGGTTGTCCGCGGCCAGCGGATCTCTCCACGGAACTTCTTCTCCCAACGGAACCAGCTCGACTCGGCGAAAGAGCGCGGCATAGGAACCTTTCGATCTGTGGCCGCGCGCTGCGGGCAAAAGCGCGGAACAAGCTTCGGAAACTTGCGTATTAAATTCACGGGCCAGCGCCCGCAAACGGCCGGCGAGCGTTGCCTGAAACCGTTGCCGCTCGGCGGCGCTGATCTCACCGGTCCAGCGATATTCGAGCGCGCCCAGAATTGCGCATAGAGCGGCCAGCACGACAACGGCGGTCCAGGAGAGTGACGACGAGGGTAGATTCCGGCGGGGCAATACAAGGCCAGCGTAACGCGAAGCGTATACTTAGTAAAGAACTCAGCAACATCCGATTTTGGAGGCTCCGTTTGCTGCGACTGCCGTCGATCGCCGCGCCCATCTTCGTTGGAATTACGCTCCTTACGTCCGCCTGCCGGCAACAAAAGGTACAGACGGCGGGTTTCGCTCCCGTTGTTCCCGTAAGTGTCGCGCGGGTGATTGAGGAATCCGTGCCCATCCAGATTCAAGCCATCGGGCGCGTCGAACCGTCGGCCGTGATTCAAGTCCGCTCGCAAGTGGCGGGGCAAATTGTAAAAGTGGCGTTCCAAGAAGGCACCAACGTCAATAAAGACCAGCTCCTTTTTGAGATCGATCCGCGGCCCTATCAAGAGGAACTGCGCCAGGCGAACGCCACACTGGCTCGCGACACCGCCCAGTTGCGGCAGGCCCAAGCGAACCTGGAAAAGGATCAAGCGCAATTGAAGAGCGCCCAGGCCGATGACGCGCGCAATCGCGAACTGGCCAAGGAAGGTCTCGCCTCGACATCCCAGCGGGATCAATCCACTGCCGCCGCCGACGCCTTGCGCGCCTCCATCGCGGCCGATCAGGCTGGTATCGAAAGCGCCCGCGCCGCGATCGATAACGACCGCGCCGCCGTTGACAAAGCCAAACTCGACCTTGTCTATTGCGAAATTTATGCTCCGGTCTCGGGGCGCACCGGAAACCTGCTCATTCACCTCGGCAATCTGGTAGGTAACAATGGAAACCCGCTGGTCGTGATCAACCGGTTGAATCCGATTTGGGTCAGCTTCAATGCGCCGGAGCAATATTTGACCGAGGTCCGGCGCGGCTTCGCCGAGCGCAAGCTTCCGGTGCGAGCCATTCCGCGCGACGATGCCGCTCATCCGGCGGATGGCTACCTGGATGTCATCGATAACACTGTCGATACGAACACCGGCACCATCCACCTGAAAGCCACTTTTGACAACCGAAACGGCCAACTTTTTCCCGGCCAGTTCACGGACGTAACCATGACGCTGGGAACCATCAGCCGTGCCGTAGTGGTGCCCTCCGAAGCCGTGCAGCCGGGCGCCAATGGCCAAATGGTGTACGTGGTAAAGCAAGATCAGACGGTGGAAGCCAGGCCCGTCACCGTCGGAACGAATTTCGGCAACAAGGTTACGATTGCCAAGGGCCTCACCACCGGTGAAAACGTAGTCACCGACGGCCAACTGCGGCTGTTCCCGGGCGCGCGGATTCGTGCGGTTCCGGCCAGCCAGGTGGATTCGAAATCGTTGTAGCACGCATATGAGCATGCTTGGATGAATATTTCGCGCATTTTCATTGAGCGGCCGATCATGACCGCGCTGGTCATGTTTGCCATCGCGCTGTTCGGGGTCGTCGGATATCGCGCGCTGCCAGTAGCCGCGCTGCCCAGCGTCGATTACCCCACGATTCAGGTGAGCGCGTCGCTGCCCGGCGCGGACCCGGAGACAATGGCCTCGGCGGTCGCCACTCCTTTGGAGCGCCAGTTCTCGACTATCGCCGGCATCGACTCCATGAGTTCCAGCAACTCCCAGGGATCGACCGCCATTACCGTGCAGTTCGAGCTGTCGCGCAATATCGATGCCGCTGCGCAGGACATTCAGGCCGCGATCGCTGCCGCCGGGGGCCTGCTCCCGCCGGAAATGCCTCACCCGCCGACGTACCAGAAGGTGAACCCGGCCGAGCAGCCCATCATGTATCTGTCGCTCTCTTCGACTACGCTGCCTCCTTCCGCGGTGGATGAGTATGCGGAAACCACGATGGCGCAGCGCATCTCGATGTCGAGCGGAGTGTCGCAGGTGCAGGTGTTCGGCGGGCAGAAATACGCTGTGCGGGTGAATCTGAATCCCGATGCCCTCAACGCGTTGGGCGTAGGCATCGACGACGTACAGCGAGCCATTCAGGCAAGCAACGTCAATTTGCCCACCGGCAAACTTTACGGCGCTAAGCAGGCGTTCACGGTGCATACTCTTGGCCAGTTGACAAACGCCGCCGCATATCGCCCCCTGATTGTTGCCTGGCGAGACGGCGTGCCGGTGCGTCTTGACCAGGTGGCCCAAGTTACCGATGGTGTGGAAACGGAGCGCGTGATCGCCTGGATGAACGGCCAGCGCAGCGTGGTATTGTCCGTGCGCCGCCAGCCCGGCAGCAATACCGTGCAGGTTGCGGACAACGTCAAAGCCCTCATGCCGGTGTTCAAAGCCGAGATGCCTCCGGCCATGAAGCTGGACATCATTTACGACGCGTCGCAGACCGTGCGCGAATCGATCGGTGATGTCAAATTCACCCTGGCGCTGACCGTATGCATGGTGGTGCTGGTGATTGCCCTCTTCCTACGGAATCTTTCGGCGACGCTGATTCCGGGCATCGCGGTGCCGCTATCGATCGTGGGTACGTGCGCCGTGATGTACCTTCTAGGCTACAGCCTGAACAATCTCTCGCTGATGGCGCTGACGCTCTCGGTCGGCTTCGTGGTGGATGATGCCATCGTCATGCTGGAAAACATCGTGCGGTATGTGGAGATAGGCAAGAGCCGGCGGGAGGCGGCCCTGCTGGCTTCACGCGAAATCGGCTTCACCATCGTTTCCATGACCATTTCGCTGGTGTCGGTGTTCATTCCGGTGTTATTCATGGGCGGCATTGTGGGGAGGCTGCTGCACGAGTTTTCCGTGACGATTGCCGTGGCCATTCTGATCTCCGGTTTTGTCTCGCTCACGCTCACGCCCATGCTGGGCAGCCGCTATCTGCGCTATGAACACACCGTGCGGCACGGCTTGGCCTACCGCGCGCTCGAAAGCGGCTTCAATCGCATGACGCGAGCTTACGATCATTCGCTGGTATTCGTGCTGCGCCACAGGTTTTCCACTTTGCTGCTGGCTTTCGCTCTGCTTGGCGGCACGGTGTACCTGTTCCTCATTATGCCTACCGGCTTCATTCCCAGCCAGGATAGCGGCGTCATCTTCGGTCCGACGATGGCCGGACAGGATATTTCGTTTCCCTCGATGGCCAGGCACCAGCGCGCCATAGCCGATATCATTCAAAAGGACCCGAATGTTGAGAGCATCTTCGCTAATGCGGGCGGCGGCAATACCGGCATTGTCTATGCGACGCTGAAGCCGCGCAAGCAACGGGCCCTATCGGTGGATCAGGTCATCACCGAATTGCGGCCCAAACTGCTTGCAGTTCCCGGCATCCTGGCCTTTCTGCAGAATCCGCCGCCCATTACCATCACCGGTCAGAGCACCAACAGCGTCTATCAACTCACGCTGCAAAGCGCCAATCTCGACGAAATTTACAAGTGGGTACCCCCGCTGATGAATAAAATGCGGGCGCTGCCCGGGTTTGTGGACGTAAATTCAGATATGCAGATCCAGAGCCCGGAAGTGAAGGTGGAAATCGACCGCGACCGGGCGCTCTCGCTGGGGGTGACGCCCGCGCAGATTGAAGGGGCGCTCGCAGCCGCTTACGGCGATCAGCAGGTCTCCACGATCTTCACTCCCTCGAACCAATATCAGGTCATCACGGAAGTCGAGCGCCGCTACCAGTCGGAACCCGATGAGCTTGCGAAGCTGTACGTTCATTCGTCGCAAGGCCCCTTGGTGCCCCTCGAATCGGTAGTGCGGACGAAGCGCGGGACCGGCCCGCTTTCGGTGAATCATTTCGGCCAGCTTCCGGCCGTGACCATCTCTTTCAATCTGACGCCAGGCTTTTCATTGGGACAGGCTGCTGACCAGGTGAACGAGGCTATCCAGGAACTACGGATGCCGGCCACGATCAGCGCCAATTTTCAAGGCACGGTGAAGGAATTTCAAAAATCGTTCCGGGGGATGACGGTTCTACTGCTGGTGGCGGTGCTGGTGATTTACATCATCCTGGGAATTCTCTACGAAAGCTTCATCCACCCAATTACAATTCTGTCGGGTTTACCTTCGGCGGTATTCGGAGCGCTGCTTACCCTGAAGCTTTTTCATAAGGACCTGGACCTGTTCGGATTCGTGGGCCTCATCATGCTGATCGGCGTGGTGAAAAAGAATGCGATCATGATGATCGATTTTGCTCTAGAAGCCCAGCGGTTGGAAGGGAAAGAGCCGCGGCAGGCGATCTATCAGGGTTGCCTGCTCCGTTTCCGCCCCATCATGATGACCACCATGGCGGCGCTGTGTGGCACGCTGCCGATCGCCAGCGCTTATGGCGCCGGCGGCGAGGCGCGGCAACCGCTCGGGCTGGCGGTAGTAGGGGGATTAGTCGTTTCCCAGTTTCTTACGTTGTATATAACTCCGGTAATATACCTCTACCTCGAACAGTTTCAGGCATGGCTGCGGGGTGGCAAGCACGCGAGCCAGCCTAAAATGGACGAAGTCACAGTGGGGTACTAGACAGCAGGAGCAAGAAGCCAGGAGCCAGAATCGTCCCGCAGGCCTCCTGGCTCCGTGCTCCCTGCTCCTCGCTCCTGACTCCTTCCCCTAAGCCTTTTCACTCATTCAGCCGATGGTATAGATGAGACTGCCCGATGAGTGCCTCCGCACCTAGGAACTATTGGAAACCGCTCATCGTGTGCCCGCATGCAGCCATGTCCCGGCTGACCGTAGCGGCCCTGCGGGAACTGGAACTCGAGGCGCCGGTGATGGTTGGGGAATATCCCCGCCCAGGGACGATGGCATCGCTGGCAGCGCAGCAGCAGGTCAACATCTGCTTTCTGGACGTATGCTCGAATCAGGAAGAAGCCCTGTTGCTGATTTCTGAAGCCGCTTCGGTCATGCCCGTGGTGGCGCTGAACCCGGAAAATGACGCTGACCTCATTCTGCGGTGCTTGCGCCGGGGAGCCTGCGAATTTCTGTCCGATGGCGGCGCCGAGCAGCTTCGAGGCTTGCTGGAACGTCTGAACCGCTTGCGCGCGCCTGCGCTACAGGAAAGCCCCGCCACTGTCTATTGCGTGGTTCCCGGCAAAGCAGGCTGCGGCGCAAGCACCCTGGCGGTCCATCTGGCGGTGGAACTCAAACGGGGCGGCGCGAAGCGTGTGCTGCTGGTGGATGCCGATTACCTGGCGGCTAGCGTCGGTTTCCTGCTGCGGCTGAAATCCGATTTCCACCTGGATGACGCCATTCGCGATTGTATGCGGTTGGATGAGGACTACTGGCGCAACCTGGTGGTGGCGGCCCAGGGAATCGATGTTCTGACTGCGCCTGAGCAGCCCGTGAGCCCGGTCATATTGGACCGGCCCGCCGCAGTGGAGTTGGTCTGTTTCTGGCGGGAACACTACGATGCGGTCGTCCTGGACACGCCCGGCGCCCAGGAGCCGGGCGCAACTTTGGCTTCTCTTTCCGACGAAATCCTGCTGGTGACCACCAACGAATTATGCCCACTGCACACCACCAAGCGATCTCTGGAGTCGCTGCAGCTTGCGGGAGTGGAAGCCGGCCGCATCAAGCTTGTTGTAACGCGCTACATTCCGGCGACGGGATTGAAATCCGAAGACCTGAAAACGGCGCTGAAACTCTCTCCCTTCGCACTGCTGAGCAACGATTACGAAGCGCTGCAGAGCGCGGTGCTCGAAGGACAGCCGGCCCCCGCCGCATCGCGCTTTTCCCGCAGCGTCCATGACCTGGCGATCCAATTACGCGGTAAGCAACCTGCTCCCGGAAAAAACGGAAGCGGCGCCGGCGCGTCTAAAAAACCGACCTCGCGCTTCGGTTGGTTCTCTCGTTGATGGCGCGTCGAACCGAACCAAATGAACGCTTCCCGCTCTCGACCCGCGGCCCTTACACGTCCGGCGCCCCATCTGGCAAGCGCTGGGGTTTAAACCCGTAAGCTAAACTCGTAACCATATGCGCGTCGCAGCAATATTGGCACTAGTTGCCGCTGGAGCATTCGCCCAAAAGCACGCTCCGGAGGCATCCGGCGCCGCCAATCTCGAGCCTGGCCTTTACACCGTCATCCACACATCCATGGGCAACATCACGGCGGAACTTTACGACAAAGATGCTCCCATCACGGTTCGCAACTTCATCGCGCTCGCTCGCGGCACGCGTCAGTGGCTCGATCCCAAAACCCGCAAACCTGTTACCCGCCCGCTCTTCGACAACCTTCTCTTCCATCGTGTGATTCCCGATTTCATGATCCAGACCGGCGACCCCACCGGCACCGGCGCCTGGAATTGCGGCTTCACTTTGCCCGATGAAATAGGGTCGCTGCGCTTCGATCGTCCCGGCCGGCTCGCCATGGCCAACAAAGGCCCCAACACGGGCGATTGCCAGTTCTTCATCACCGACGCACCTACTCCCTGGCTGAACGGAAAACACACGATCTTCGGTCAAGTCGTGGATGGGCAGAAAGTCGTCAGCAAAATCGCCAATGTGGTCCGCGACAGCAACGATAAGCCACGGTTTCCCATCAAGCTGGTGAGCGTGGAAGTGATGCGCATCGTCCCGCAAACAGAGGGGCGCTCGCCGTCGGTCACCGCGCCGGGCCTGTTCGTCAACTCCATGGGCGACGTGCTGGCCGCCTACAGCACGGTCGAAGGCTGCTCCGAGC
>DATBID010000191.1:0-7209 GCA_036557125.1 Bryobacteraceae bacterium
CTGATCGACGACGACAGGGGGGCCGGCGCCCACCAGCGCACTTCCCGCCGCCACCAGGGGGTATTGGCCGGGGCTCAAGTTGGGCCACGCAATCTGCTGGGCGGTCAAGGGTACGCCCTGACTCAAGACCATAGCCGGCTCGAACGGATTCGCGTTGGGACCAAAAGGATTACTGGCCGCGCCGGCGCCGCCGCCACTGCCATAGATTGGGGTGCCTGCGTAGGCGATCGCAAAACCGGCACGGGCCACTGTATTGGAACTGATCTGATAAGCCGCGCCCAAGCGGGGACCGAACCCCCATGGATAATTGTGTGCAAACTGGCAGTTACAGGTAGCCTGATAGATCGCAGCTCCCGGATGCCCTCCTACAGTCGGGTTTGCCAGGGTCGGTGAAAAATCCGAAGCACGGCCGTACTGCTCTTGGAAGTAAGTCGAGTAATCGTATCGCAGACCATAATCCAGCGTGAATCTGCGAGTCACCTTCCAACTATCTTGCGCATAAAAACCCCATTCCGATTTTCCGAGCCGCGTATCGGAAGGCTCGTGGACATTGCCGCTGGCGACCAGACCCAACAGGAAACTGGCGTAGGGAAATCCGAGAGTGTTGCCTCCTACGCTGCCGGTAGCATTACTCAGTGCGACATAGGGCAGCGCCGTTTGTAAGTTGCTGAATGTATACGAGCCGTTGAGAGTCGAAAGGTTGTCGTTAATATTGCCCTGAAGCAGCATGGACGCGCCGAACTTAAAGGTATGGTTATTCTTCACCCAGGAGAGACTTGCAATCGCGGTGGGCTGCTCTGCGATCGTGTAGGAATGAGCGCCTTGGCCCAGAGCTGCTCCGGCCGTGGCGCCTACGGTGGCGGCTCCCAAGCCGCCTTGAGCGTTCGCCAGGCCTAACATATAGGGAAACTGTGACGGCTGGCTGAACGGGCCATTCAAGCCTATTGTCGCGGCATCGAAGGTGGCTCCGGGCGCCACCGGTTGTCCCAGGCTGGACTGCATAAAGCCCGCCCCTAGGTGCAAAAGCAGCGTCGGCGAAATAATGCGGTCGTAGCTCAGACGCTCGGTATTCGACCGGATGTCTGTGCCGATGTCCGTAGAAAGAGGCTCCGGCAAACCGTTGGCTCCCACGGCAACTGGCTCGAGGTTGCGAATTTTGGAGAAGTAGAAAGACACTTTATCCTTAGGCCCGATCACCTGATCGGCCTTAACGGACGGAACCGTGGTGGTAGTGGTGCTGATATATCGGTTTTGATAATTGTTAGCTATCAGGTTCGGGTTGGTCGGCTGAGGAAGCATGTTCTGGATCGCCAGAGCGACCGGATCCATCCGGCTCATGGGGATGGTGTTGTTGGGGAATGGATCGGCGATCTGCTGACCATTGACAGTCCGCGCCGTTGCAGGATCGTAAATCTCGTTTCCAAAAATAGGCCGTCCCAGAGGATCCGTGCCGACTTTACCTAACAACGCGGCGCCGAAATTTCCCTGGCGATATGCCGCCGTAGGCACTGAAATCGCGGCCGGTATAACATTCTGCGTCAGTCTGTATTGCTCAAAGCTGAAAAAGAAGAAGCTCCGGTTACGGCCGTTGTATACTTTCGGAATCCACACCGGGCCGCCCACAGTTCCCCCAAAATCATTTCGGCGCGTCTCCGGCCGAATGAGTCCCCCGTTGCCGTTATTGGTAAATGGCTGGCCCGCATTCAGGAATTCGTTTACCAAGTACTCATATGCAGTTCCATGGAACTGGTTCGTGCCCGACTTCATGGTTACGTTCATGATGCCGCCGCCCGACTGCCCAAACTCCGCGGCGTAGTTGCTGGTCATCACGCTAAACTCCTGAATGGAATCCGATCCCGGCTGATTAAACTGCACGAGACCTTGGGCTATGGGATTGGTTGCATCCATGCCTTCGATCAGGGTAGCTTCCGTGTTGACCGGGGCGCCGTTGATCTGGACCGTTGAGTTATTCGCGGATGTCCCGGTGCCTGCGTAATAAGATCCCGGCAGCAGCGCAACCACGGCGTACGGATTCCGGATACCCGAATTTCCTGCCGCCGGCCCCGTGGGCAAAAGAGGGAGGTTATCCAACCGTTCCATGGCGACATTCGTGCTCAAGTCGCCGCTTTCCGTCTTGAGCAGCGGAGACTCGGCTGTCACAGTGATTGACTCCGAAGTGCTGCCAACTTCCAGCACAGCATCGATGCGGAGGGTTTGCGCTACCTGCACCGCCAGGCCACCGCGAACAAATTTCTTGAACCCAGGAGCTGTAACAGTTAGCTCATAGGTTCCTTCTGGAAGTTCGCCAATCGTGTAATTGCCGGTAGCCGAACTCGCCACCGGGTACGTAGCGCCGCTGGCGGTGTTCCTGGCTTCAATAGCCGCATTAGCAATCGCCTCTCCGGTGGAATCGGAGATAGTGCCTGTGACGGTCCCTCGAGCACTTTGACCTGATAGCGGCGCGGAAAGCGCGAATACAAGAATCGAAATGAGAAGACAGCGCATAGACCCCCCTCACGATGCATGCAAGAGATATTTACACGCAAAGTTATCGATTTGCTAAATCAGTGTGTGCCGACTCTATCGCAGCATCCCTAACGGGTCAATGACTCAAAAGAGTCAGCCCCTTGACAGCGTCAAATCGGCATGATATTTCTGTTCCTCTTGAGCGGCAGGTCTGTAGAGAACGGCTATGGAGGGCGTTATGAGAAGCAAACTGGCGTTCGTTGCAAGCCTTGGGCTAACTTTTGGAACGATGCTCTCGGCGCACCACTCCTTTGAAGCCGAGTACGATTTCAATAAGCCGCTCAAGCTTACAGGCACAGTCACTAAAGTAGAGTGGATGAATCCTCACGCGCGTTTTTATGTCGATGTGACTGACGAAAGCGGCAAGGTGACTAACTGGAATTTTGAGCTCGGCCCGATCGTGATTTTGGTACGGCAGGGCTGGAGAAGGGATTCTCTGAAGGCAGGAGACCAGGTAACCGTCGAAGGTTTTCAAGCTAAAGACGGAAATGCCCTGGGAAATGCTCGCAAAGTCACACTTCCCGATGGCCGGAGGGTTTTCGGCGGATCTTCAGCAGACAAGAACGAAAAGTAACTAGCAGCCACGATGACTGATAAATGAGCATGCGTTATCTAAGTGAGACGGTAGCCGCGGGAATCGCGGTATCGATGCTAGTTCTGGTGTGGTCTTCCGCTTCGGCTCAAGAACAAGGCGCCAATACAAAGAAAGTGAGGTACCCCGGAGCGGTTCGGCCCACGAAGGCGCCTCCTCCCGGTCCTCCCGGACCCGTGCCGCGCCTGCCGGACGGAAAGCCGGATTTTTCCGGAGTCTGGAACGCCCAACGTGAGCTTCCCGGCGATCCGGAGCCGGAAATGCTGCCTTGGGCCGCCACCCTCACCAAGCAACGGACGGAGAATTACTCCGCCGACGATCCGGAAGCGCGTTGTGTACCTGGAGGGGTTCCGCGGGCTACGCCTTACCACGTCCAAATGGTCTCGACGTCCAAATTGCTTCTGATCTTGTTCGAAGGCAATATTCACACATTCCGCCAGATCTTTCTAGACCGCACCGAGCATCTGAAAATCACACAACCGTTATGGTACGGCGATTCGATCGGTCATTGGGAAGGCGACACTCTGGTAGTGGACACTATCGGCTTCAATGACAAATTCTGGTTCGATATGGCTGGGCATCCGCACACCACGCAACTCCACGTGATTGAGCGCTACCATCGCCGCGACTACGGCAACATGGATGTCGAAGTAACGATCATAGATCCCGGAGCCTATACAAAACCGTGGGTACAACATCGCGTGCAGATTCTAACGCCAGACGCCGATATTCTCGAATATGTTTGCAACGAGAACAACCAGGACCCCGGGCATTTGGCGGGAGATACTCACTAGGGTGCAATGTGCGTAGAACCTCGATCGATATCCGGCTGCCTGCAGCGGCAATCGCGGCCGGGTTGCTGCTTGCGAACTCACCCGCCTGGAGTCAACAGGGAAAGAACTCGGGGCCGGCGCCTCGCGCTCTCGATGGCAAGGTAGATCTCAGCGGCGTATGGGTTATCTCGGGTAGTACGGATCTCCCGAGTGACCCCGCCTATCTTCCGGCGGCAAAGAAGCTCTATGAGGAGCGCAGAGCGAGCGGTAAAAGCGATCCGGAGAAACAGTGTTTGCCCAACGGCGTAGTGCGTATTGAGCCGCTACCATACAAAATTGTCCAGACTCCCAAACTTGTGGTCTTGCTCTCCGAAGGCAACACGCATAGTTATCGCCGTTTCTTTCTGGACGGCCGGCCCCACGACCTGGACCTGGAGCCAAACACCTGGAACGGGAATTCGATTGGCCACTGGGAAGGCGACACGCTGGTTGTAGATTCAGTCGGCTTCAATGACAAAAGTTGGCTCGATAGTACCGGCAAACCTCACAGCGAAGCGTTGCATGTGATCGAGCGGTACAGCCGCCCCGATCTGAACCATCTGGAAATTGGATACACGCTGGACGACCCGCAGGAGTTTTCCGAACCCTATACTTTCACACGCAGGTTTACTCGAGTCGTCGGCCGGGACCTCAAAGAGTATTTTTGTGCGATGAACAGTTTCGTTGGGAAATAGGGTAATAATATATTTGACATCCCAAGCTCTGGCGGGTTACGCTAGGCGGGCGTGACAGGTTGGCGGTACTACTAATCGCATCGATTGGCTTCGGGTGAGCCAGCGAAAGCCCACCCGCTACCGGGAACCCACTTATAACAGAATCGCGTATTGCGCTCGCTCCCGGTAATGTCCCGGTAGCCGAGCAATCCATAGAAGTAAAGAATCAGGGAACCGGCTTCAAGATCCCGGTCCTCTTCCTCCGACGGGGGTCCGAGGTTCGCTGCTGTTTTAACAGTGAAGTCCCCCGGGGCGACGATCTGATGATGGGGAGTTCGGAATCCCGCGAGTTTCTCATAATCTATGGCCACTCGCATCACAACGTTAGACTTGGCGAGTCCGTATTTACATTCAGTGATCCATGCCGGTGTTCTTCCGCTGTTCTTGAACCGAAAATACACCTGCACCGGGATTTGAGAAGAACTCCAGTGGAATTCCAAAGTCATCCACGCCCGCTCGGAATTGATAAGAGTCTCAGCCGTTGCCTTTGCGGAAGCAGCGTTATCAGCAGCGCTTTGTGCCGCGAGTTGTGCGGACTTGGCCTGATCCCTGACAGATTCGAGGGTATTCTGAGCAACATCGGCGGTCTGCTTAGCCGTAGCGGCGCTCATAATAGCGACATTAGCCGATGCTATCGCAGCCTTAGCCGTGTCCTCGGTTGCCGTGGTTTGCCGCTCCAGCAACGCCATTTGGCTCGCAGTAGTTTCAGCACCGGCTTTAGCCGCATTGGCGCTGACGATGGCCGCGTCAGCAGACTTCCTCGTTTCAGCAAGAGCGTTTTCCATGTGCTTAGTCTGCGCCTCCATGGCGAGTCTCTGCTTGTGCATCGCTCTCCATTGGAGAAAGCCGAGTATGGCGATCGCAATGGTGGCAGCGGCGGTGGTGATCGTGCTCCACATTTGCCACCCACCGGCAGACGTGTTGGTTTTCTGGTATTGAGCGGATTGCTGCTGTTTCCAGGAGGATATTTCGGCTCTAAGTTGATCGATAGCGGCAGACGCAGACTTGGCGTCAGTATTGTTGTCTGTTGCTATTTTTTGTTTGCTTGCGGTGTGTCCCTGATTGTTCTGAGCGGCTTTCCCTCGACTTGGGGTTAACGGCTGTGAGTGAGCAAGAAACGCGCACAGAGCGACAAGCAGGAGCGACCTATGCATGTTTCTTGGATGGCTTGCGTCCCGGTGCGTTTGGATTTCCAGCGCGTGGCGACGTGCTTTTCGCGCGTGTCACTCTTTTGTCTAACTCGGCCTTGGGAACTTTCAGCAATCTGCGCATGGCGCTTTTGAGTTTCTTGAACTCCGGCGAAGCCTCGAACTGCTCCGTAGTCATTGGCGGGGTTTCCGTTTCCCCCGCCCCTGCCGCTTTTGTTCTTTGCCGTTCAGCCATGCGCAACCAGCCCCGCTTTGCCGATCATTTGCTTGTAAATCAGTCGCCGTCCGATCACATGGCGCATGACAGCGACGAACCGCTCAATGTCAGTCATGCTCCGGTTGTTGTACCGAAACGCTTGCTCATCAATATACCGGAACAGGTGGAACGGCTCGACGGCAACGTAGGTGCCCTTGAGGCTCCGTTTCAGGAGACTCCAGAAGTTCTCGCAATTGTTCGTGTGAACGTTGCCGTCAACGTGGGCTACGGCGTGGTCTATGACTTGATGCTCGAACTCATCGAGCCCCTCGTAGGACTTCAGCGCGTCCGGATAAGACAGCCGAACCTGGCTAACATTCTCGCGCACCATCGCTTGAAGTTCAGGCTTGCGGCGCGTCCCGCATACTCTCGTCCGAACCTTACCGCCGCGTTCCAGAACCGCAGCGACAATTGCTTTCCCATCCGGCCCGCGACCTTTGATCTTCGCTTCTCTCTCGCTGGCGTGCATATTGCGGGCTTTCCCACCGATGAAAGTCTCATCAACTTCGACCTCACCCGCCAACTTGCTATGGCTCTCATCTTGGCTTGCCAGCCGGATTCTCTGGAGCATGAACCATGCGGTTTTCTGCGTCACCCCGAGCGCGCGGTGCAACTCCCACGAAGAGATGCCGTTTTTGGCGTTGACGAGAAGCCAAGTGGCCGGGAGCCACTTATCAAGCCCGATGGGGCTGTCTTCAAATATCGTCCCGGTTTTAAGAGAAAATGTCGGGCTAATGTGCCCCGCGTAGCACTTCCAAACGCGGCGCTTTGCGAGGTAGGTAACTTTTTCGGCTCCGCAAGTCGGGCACGTGATCTTTCCGGTAGGCCAACGGAGATCGGCCATAAAGCTGTGGCAATTTGCGTAATCGGAAAAGTACAGGATCGCATCCCGAAGTGTCGCATGTGCCGCCATGTCTTAAGCATACGCCGAATTGCTTGGGATGTCAAATATATTATTGCTGAAAATAGCCACAGTCGCCCTATCCAGTCTCCGCTGCGGATTTGTAGCCTGCTCCGCAAGGCCGTAGTGACCGTCCATCCAAGCCACCGCTCAGCCGTCCGCTGTTTCCGTGCTTTCCCCCGCCCGGTTGCGCTGCGGAACCTAAGCCGATAACCTCGTAAGATCCCATTATGGACACCC
>DATBID010000192.1:0-3024 GCA_036557125.1 Bryobacteraceae bacterium
CCTGTGTTGAGAAGATGTTGCAGCTCGCCCACCGCACCGAAGCGCCGAGGTCCGCCAGTGTCTCGATCAGGACGGCGGTCTGGATCGTCATGTGAAGCGATCCGGTGATCCGCACGCCCGCGAGCGGTTTCTCCTTGGCGTACTTGCGCCGGATCGACATCAGGCCGGGCATCTCGTGCTCGGCGATGGAGATTTCTTTGCGGCCCCACTCGGCGAGAGAGAGGTCGGCTACTTTGTAATCGGTGGCGGTTTGATTGAGCGTCGCAGTACCCATATTTTAGCTGTACCTCGTATCAATGAATCTTGATACATTGATGCTAGTACAGTCCGCTGTATGGCGTCAATGCTCAAATCGCTGCGTCTCGCAAGTGACCCTAACCGGCTTCGGCTCATATTGTTACTGGAGCAAGAAGAGCTCTCGGTGGCGGAGCTGCAAGAGATTCTCGGCAAGGGCCAAAGCCAGATCTCGACGCACCTGGCGCAGCTCAAACAGGCAGGTCTGGTGGACGACCGCCGGACGGGAAAAAACGCGTTTTACCGTTTATGTGCGCCGTCGGAGTTAATGGATGTTCTGCGGCGCGCGGCCGCGGAGATTCCGGAGACGGAACAGGACCGTGACGCGCTGCAACTAGCCCTGCGCCGGCGGCAGGACCACATGCGGCAATACTTCGACGAGCTCGCCGGCAAGTTCGGCCGCCAGTACGTGCCGGGGCGTTCGTGGAAGGGGATTGCGGAAGCGCTGCTCAAGCTGATGCCGCCGCTGGTGATTGCCGATCTGGGTGCGGGCGAAGGAACGATCTCGCAGATGATGGCGCAAAAGGCGAAGCGGGTGATCGCCATCGACAACTCCGAGAAGATGGTGGAATTCGGCTCGGAACTGGCGAAGAAACACGGCATCGACAATCTGGAGTACCGTTTGGGCGAGTTGGAAGATGTGCCAATCCGAAGCGGCACGGTGGACCTGGCATTCCTCAGCCAGGCGCTGCACCACGCGCGCCATCCGGAACGAGCGGTGGCGGAGGCGTGGCGGATTCTCAAGCCGGGCGGGCGCATCGCCATTCTCGATTTGAACCGCCATCATTTTGAACAAGCGCGTGAGATGTACGCGGACCTGTGGCTGGGGTTTACGGAGATCGAGATTGAGAAATTCGTAAAGGGCGCGGGATTCCGGAACGTGGAAACCGCCATCGTGCACCGCGAGCAGGAAGCGCCGTATCTGGAAACGGTGTTGGCAACGGGAGAGAAGTAGGGTGACCGGTCGCCCAGAAATTGAAACTGAGCGGCTCCTGTTGCGTGCGCATAGCGTCGACGATTTTCCGCATTCCGCGGCCATGTGGGCGGACCCGGTGGTCACACGGCATATCGGCGGCCGGACATTCTCAACCGAGGAATCCTGGGCGCGAGTGTTGCGGTACATCGGCCACTGGGAGGCGCTCGGCTTCGGATATTGGGTGGTTGAAGAAAAAACGACGGGCCATTTTGTGGGTGAGGCCGGCTTCGGGGAATTCAAGCGGGAGATCGAGCCGCGTATCGACGGCCTGCCGGAAATGGGCTGGGCGTTCGTTTCGCGGGTTCACGGGCAGGGCTATGCGACGGAGGCGGTTCGCGCCGTTGCGGCTTGGGGTGACCGACACCTGAATGCCCCTCGCACGGTGTGTCTGATTCACCCCGAGAACCAGGCATCCCTCCGAGTCGCCGAGAAGTGTGGTTTCGAGGAGTATCGACGTACGGAGTACAAAGGTCAGCCAACCATTTTGCTGGCTCGACAAAAGGTCGCGTAACTTTGCTGGGCCGATGATTGTCACCTCACTTGCCGACCATGTGGGCGACGTCCTTGTTGTTCTCGTTGCAGATGAATTCCAGGATTTCCTCTCCGGGCGCGAGGGAAGCGGTTTTTTTCGTACTCCATGGCTTCCGATAAGCGCCGGGATCATCGACGGCGATTTCGATCTCAAGGTGTCCTAAGTCTGGGCGGCGAATTCGTTCAATTATGTGCAGCGCTTCCGAGTTCGGATGGCCGCTGAAATCGATCCAGCCTTTGTCCTGGAACCCGACGAGATCGAGCACCAGAGTGTCTCCGTCCCATTTGCCGGTGGCGTGTCCAAGCCATGACGGGCCGAAATCTTTGGGATGAGGGCGTCCATCGAGGAACACCTGGCGAAACCCAGGAACATCGTCGTCGAGGATCATCACCAACATCGCGGGAGACTGAACGAGGCGGAAAAAACCCGGTCCCAGCAGCGCGACCGGAAAGGCCGGCAAACAACGGGACAGCGGATGGTACTTGGCATTGTTCGCGGTACGCTCTTCGGTCAGATCTGCCGCCCACGGAAGCATATCGAGCTTGGGGATTTCGGCAGGCGCACCCAGCCAAACGCCGGAAAGGTCCGGCTTGCCATCCGGAGTGCGTGGCGCGGGGCCCGAAGGCGGCGGCGGACGGTTGATAAATAGAGCGAAAATGGTTTCGGGATCTTCGCCCAGAGTTCGCAGCTGGAGACTATCTTCCAACCGAGCGTCAATTTGGAGCGTTTCTCCTGCACGAATTTGGATATCGGGTTTGGCATAGGGTTTCATTCCGGGGACGTTCACGGAAAGCCCATAAAGTCCAGGCGCCGGCACACCCAAGGTATATTTCCCGCGAGGATCACTGACCGCATTCAATACGCCTGCCGTCGCGGAATTCTTGAGTTGCACGAAGGCGCCGGCAAAAGGCGCTCCTTCGGGATCCATCACAGTGCCTGTGACCGTCTGTCTCGCGGTGTTGGCCTGGGCGGCCATAATGGCAGCCGACACCAGAGCGCAGAGGATTGGTTGAATGCATTTCATCAGAACACCTCACCCGAAATATCCTGCGAGAAGGGTGGAAAGTTACGAACGGCGCTTAACGAACTTGGCGTCCTGGCGAGAGACCCGCCCCTATTGACAATCTATAAGAGTTGGCTTACTCTTATAGCCGTTCTATAAAAGGGAATCCATGGGCAAAGATAAAGCCGAACTTCTGCAGGGCACTCTCGATTTGTTGGT
>DATBID010000193.1:0-6241 GCA_036557125.1 Bryobacteraceae bacterium
CGCTCCACCACGTGCATCTGATCGGTGTGGATGTTGCCGGCCGAATCGAGCCACGTGCGGTCGTTGAAGTTGGTTGTATCTACCACAAACGTGTCCCCTTCCCAATGGCCGACCGAATCGCCCTGGAACAGCTTGGTCGAAGCGGGAAGCGTGTGCGCCCGGTTATCGGTGGGAATGATGCGGTAGGCGTGCATGAATTCCCAGTTCATGACGATGTATCCGGCGGGTTCGAGAATCTGGAAACCGAACTGACGGTACATTTGGTTGGGCAATCCGGATTCGAAGCAGTGCAGTTCGGGTTCGTCGGCCAGGTGGTGCTCGAAATTGTCCTTGGCCTTTTCGGCGGCCCAAGGCTGATAGGGGATGAGTCCATCCGGCGGATCGACGATAGCGCCCTGACCGGCGGGAAGCGAGCGGCTTTTCGCAGCGTGTTTCTGAACTTCAAATACCGCCCCGCCATTCTGGGCGGCGTTCCAGTAGCCGGACATATTGGGACGGCCGTCGGCTGTGCGGGGAACCGGTCCGGGAGGCGGAAGATTCGGTCCACGGCCCCGCCCAAAGCCGCGGCCCCGGCCTCCGCCGCGTCCACCTTCGGTAGGCCCTCCAGCCGGCGGCCCCTGGGCGAACGCAGGCAAAGCGATCAGCACTGCCGCTCCCAGAGCAACGGCGGCCGGCAAGCTGCGATGCCAACTCATACCGACTACTTACCCTCCGATTTCCCGGCTTTCTGGGCCGCGACTTCTTTCAGGTATTGGCACTCGTATTCCAGAATGCGCGCGTTGGGTTGGGTATTCCGGTGCAACTCGACCCGGATCTTCCAGGGCTGGCTGAACGTCTTCGGGTCTTCGATCGTGGCCTCGTACTGCAAGGTGTCCGGCCCAGTTCGCGTGTAGCGCTCAGTCACGTTAAGCGCGTCGCTGTGGTAGTCGCCGGCCTTATCGAACCAGGTCTGGTCGTTGAAATCGCCGACGTCGACCACCAGTGTGTCGCCATCCCAGTGGCCTATGGAATCGCCTTGCCAGAAATCGATTCCATCGAGGTGCTTGTCGCGCTTCAGATAGATGTTGCGCCAGTTGTGGATGTATTCGTAAGCGATGGCGACTTCGGTGGGAGTCTGAAAGATCTGGAGGGGATAGGTCAGCAGGTTGATACGAGGCACGCCGGGCATGTAGCATTTGCCTAATGGATCGGCTTTGGCGCTGTTCTTTTCGTTCTCCTTCTTCTGAGCCAGCGCCGCGGGCAGGTAGGGAATCTTGCCGTTTTTCGGATCGACAATGACGCCCTTTGCCTTTTCCAAATCTTTATCGGGCGAAGTGCGAACCTCCCAGATGCCCTGCAGATCCGGCTGGCCATCGGCCGTGCGCGGCGGCTTGTAATCGCCCGCGGCCCGCAGCCCGAAAGGAGCTGCCAACCCGGCTAGTGCGGCCGCTACGCACAGCAATCTCGAACGCTTGATCATTACTATCCTCCACCGCTCAGACTACTGTTTCGGAGCGCCCGGTCCTTCGGGCCCCGTGGCGCCGCGGTCTTCGGGCCTGCCCGAGAACAACCGCCGGCCATCGGCCGTCATCACCGATTGCGCCCACATATAGTTCGAACCGTCCTTCGCTTTGAACCCGGTCACTGTCACTTCATCGCCGGCTTTCACCGAGTCCTTCCGCCATCCCTGCCGGTACAGGCCGTTCGGAGGAAGGCATTCCGCCGACCAGTGCTGGGTTGTGCCATCTTCCGCCTTCACGTCAAATTGCAAATGCGAGTGAGGGTTCACCCAATCCATTTTGGTAACCGTACCCTTCACCGTAATAGGTTGGGACGCGTCAAATTCGGCCGCGAACGAATGATGCGCCACTACGGGCAACGCGGCCAGCAGCAATCCGGCGCAAACAGCGGCGATAGCAGAAATTTTCCTCATGTGCCTACCTCCAGTTACTTCCTTCTGTCCCTAATTCATACCACGGTGTACCGAGCGCTGCCATCCCTCTTCCGAGCCGCGACCATAGGGAGCGGTCCGCCTAATTTGCCTTTCCGATGGCCATCAGCAATTCCGATTTCATTACCTTCCGGCCATCGTTCGGATAGTGAATCGGAATGATGCGGTCGACCTCCAGCTTGAGCCGCTCGATGTTGGCTTCGAGATTTGTATTGTAGGGATTGATATTCTTTGGCGGCGCGCTCGCAACTTCCGCGGGCGGGTTGAATTCATCAGCTTCGACCAGGATTTTCTCTTTCGGCAAATACGCCATGATCATGCCGTCATTGTGGGTGCTGCCATCGACGCGATAGAGCTCAAGCGTCTGGTTGCCGTCGGTCAGCACCTTCTTCTCGGTCATGGTTTCGAACTTGGGCTTCGCCTTGGCTTCGGCCATTTTGTCGGGATTGAGGGTATGCGGACTGGCCCAAACCTTTTCGTAATAGGGCTTGTTGATTTGATGGGTGATGACCGTCGCGCCCTCGGCCACGAAGGTCCGGAGGCCGCTGTTGTGGTCGAAATGATCGTGTGTGTTGACCACGTACCTGATCGGCTTGTTGGGAATCAACTTCTTCGCTGCGGCAATGATCTGCAAAGCGCGCTGCTCGCTTTGTGGACCTTCGACCACCGCGATATAGTCTTTGAATTCCATGGCAACAGCCGCATATCCGCCTAGAATCAGGTATGCGCCATCGCCCAGCTTTTCCGTGGGTGCTTCGGCGCTCGGCCCGCCCGGACCGCCGCGGCCGCCGAAACCGCCTCGCCCGCGCCCCTGCGGCGGCTGAATATTGGCTTCGACGTTCGGTTTTACATCGGTGATGGTGAGGTCAAGAATCGGATAGCCGCCTTGCCGCTGCACGATATGCGCCGGGAATTTCATGCCATTGAAATCCTTGTAGTCGCTATAAATGCCTTCATAGGGCATATCGCCTAATACGGGATTATCGATCTTGGTTTCGACGCGCTCGATAATGTTCTGATCGTCGATGAACGCGCTTACCGGCGCTTTGTTCTGGCCCACAAACGAGACCACGGTGAACTTCTTACCGCTCATTTTTTCCGACTTCACCGTCGCGTCGCTCGCTGCCGACGCCGCCCGCAGGAATCCCCAAGGAAGCAGAATCAAGTCGAGACGCTGTGTCCACGGAGTGTTGTCGTTGAAGATCACTACCTGGTTCTGATTCTGCTCGCCAACCAGCGGCTGGCCGCCGCCGCCGTGGGGCGGGTCTTCGCCCTGCGTGCGCAGCCGCTGCAACTGCGATGCCTGCTTCTCAAAATCGATCGTGCGGGTGTAACTTTTGTCGTTAAAGCGCGGCCAGGGAGAGCTCGGGCTGAACGCCTGCCCCAGAGAAAAATCGGCGCCTGAGCCGGAATATTGGATAGTTTTCAACCCATCCGCGCCCATGGCTTTCGAAACATTACTCAGAACCGTTTTTGCATCCGGCTGGCCGCTGGTAGCAGCCCATCCGCCGAAAGCCGTAATCCCGATTCCGAACAGAATTCTTCTCACCATAACCTCTCCTTCCGAGCCGATTACACCAAAGACGTCAGCGGCTGTTTCCAGGTAACGCGAACACATCCAGCGTGTCGCTGGCCACCACCGCTACGTACTGCTTTCCATCGCGGCCTTCATAAGTAATTGGATTGGCGTTGGCATTGCGCGCCAACTTCGTCCCCCAAAGCTCTCGTCCGGTCTGAGCATCGAATGCCCGGAAGCGGCTATCGTTGGTTGCGCCGATGAAGACCAGCCCACCGGCAGTTACCATCGGTCCGGCCGAACCGGCGCTACCCGCATTCTGCTTGCCCTCCGGCAGCCCTTGCACCAAACCCAGCGGCGTCTGCCAGGCGATCTCACCCGTATTGGCGTTGACCGCCATCAGCCGCGCCCATGGCGGTTTCTGGCAGGGCCAGGTGCCGATAGCTTTTCCGTTAGCGTCCTTCACTGTCGCGCTGAAGCCATGATAGGGACCGGCGCCGTCGACGCTGGCACGGTCATAGGTTTGGTTCGAGCCTTCCGTTCCGCGGCCATAATTCAGCCCTTCTTTACGCTTCTCGATCCAGCCGGTGAGCGCGCCATCATGCGTTTGCAAGTAAACGAAGCCGGTTGTCGGATCGGTGGCGGTCCCTCCCCAATTCACGCCCCCGGTTCCTCCAGGGAACTGAATCGTGCTTTTCGGCGGCGTCCCGTCTTCATGCAGCAGCCACGGCGTGAAGGGACCGGCGTTGTAGAAGCCGCCGTTTTTCTGGTAAAGCTCCTGGCACGCTTTGGCGTGCTCAGGCGTGGTGTCATCGGCCGTCACGATATCTTCGGGTTTGAAGCTCACGCGCGCCAAAGCCGGCGGCTTCACAGGGAAAGGCTGCGTGGGCGAATACCACTCGCCCGGCACATCGCCCTTGGGCACCGGACGCTCCTCTACGCCGAAGACCGGCTTGCCGGTCAACCGGTCCAGAATGAACATCCAGGCGGTCTTCCCGATCGCGGTGAGCGCGTGAATTTTCTGGCCGTTTACGGTGATGTCGACGAGCCCCGGCGCGGGAGGCAGATCCGAATCCCAGAGGTCGTGATGAACCACTTGGAAGTACCACTTCAGCTTTCCTGTTAAGGCGTCGACCGCGACAATCGAATTGCCGAACAGGTTAGCGCCCGGCCGGTCGCCGCCGTAGTAATTCGCGGCCGGCCCCCCGACGGGCATGTACAAAATGCCTTGGTCTTCATCGACGGTCAGGTACCAGCCCCAGACGTTCACGCCGGAGCGGCCCTTCCAGCCGTCATTCAGCCAGGTTTCGTGCCCGGGTTCGCCGGGCTGCGGCACGGTATGGAATTCCCAGAGTTTGGCGCCGGTACGCGCATCGTAGGCGCGGGTGTCGCCGGAAGGACCAACCGGCACCTCTCCGACCGAAGCGCCCACCATCACGACATTTTTGTAAGTCGCCGGCACGCCGCTCCAACCCACGACCATATCGACGGATCCTTCTTTTCCGAAGCCCGGGTCGAGCTTGCCCGTCCGTGCGTTCAAAGCCACCAGCTTCGCCGGACCGGCGGTGAAGAAAATCCGGGGTGGGTTGTTGGCGTCTCCGGGCCAATAGGCGACGCCGCGCGTGCCCGGTTGGCCCTCGGGCAGCTCGTAAGACCAAACCTCTTTCCCGGTTTCGGGCTCGAGCGCCACGACTTTCTTGCCTGCCGGCAGGTACATCACGCCGTTCACGACAATGGGCGTCGTTTCAAAAGCTCCGCGCTCCGCCAGCCGGTATGACCACGCCTGCGCGAGTTGAGAAACGTTCTTGGTATTGATCTGCTTCAGCGCCGAATATTTCGTGCCTGCCAGATTGCCGGCGTACATGGGCCAATCGCCCGGCGTGTTTGTCTGAGCTATACCAGCCGGAACCAGGACGCAACTGGCAAAAAATAACATCCATCGGGGTCGCATGATTGTTCCTGTTTTGCGAGAGCTAAGTATATCGCAAGGGGTGCGCACGGCGTCACCGGATCGGCCGAATCCCAAGCTGTTCACAGATCTTAGTCGCCAAGCGATTGTCGATTCGCCATAACGTGGAACCGGAGCCTTGGCCCCCATCGCAGGATTGGTGTAAATCGTGTGACGGCTGCTTGAGAAAATCGTCAGACAGAAAGTTTGCGTCTTGACGACACTCAGCATCTTTCCTCCTTGGGCGGACGACGAAGGCGTGGAAGGAGCTGAGCGTGGATCAGCGGTTCGCAGGCTTTCTCTCCACCGCCCAACTGTCCGACCTCGGCGCGGCCGGGCGCACTGAAACTTTGCCCAGGCCTCCGCCGGGCGTTAAGCTTCCCGTCTTCATCTTCCGGCTCGATCCTAAGAACCCCTCGTTTTACCGTTGCCAAGCTTCAGGCGCGCGACGTTGAGGTGCTTGCGGGCACAGACGCGCCGAGCCCTGGCGCGGCACATGGCGTTTCGCTCCATGGGGAGTTGGCCTCGCTCGTCCTATCCGGCCTGACGGCACCGCAGGCACTCGCCGCCGCCACTCGCGTGCCGGCCGAACGGTTCGGGATCAAGGACCGCGGGCGCATCGCGCCAGGCTTGTGCGCCGATCTTCGGTTGGTGGATGGCGATCCGACGAAAGACATCACAAGTACGCGCGGTATGTCGCGCGTCTTCAAAAATGGCTACGAGGTGAACCGCGCTGTCCCTTCGGGGCTGCCTCCGCCGCGCGTGCGGGTGCGTCCAGATAGTCCGCCGCCTCCGAGTCAGTGAGTGACGCAGGTGGGCCAGTTGAATTCTGACCGGCCGACACGGT
>DATBID010000194.1:0-29731 GCA_036557125.1 Bryobacteraceae bacterium
TGCACCGGCCAGGAAAAATCGAGTTCGCCCTCCGATAGCTCGCGGATCAATTCCGCGGGAACCTCGCCCAGCACCCGCAAGTCATTGCGCCAGTCGTGCACGCGAAACAACCCATGCGGAATCGCGCCGAACATCGTCGCAATCTCGCCCTGGGTCATCGGCCGGTGCGTGCCGAGCGCCGGCAGGACTGCCGCTACGCGATCGCCATAGTATTCCCAGGCCGCGTGCGCAATCAGCCCTGCGCGGGAATGAAAACGGGTGAAATCCGGCGGCAGGAGCAGAACCTTATGACGCGGGCCAAGGCGTCCGAGCGCCGCAAAAACCGCTTCGCGCAATTCGGCATCTGTAAGTGGACGAGTATCCGATTCCCGCGCGAACAAGAGGCTCATGCGTGCGCTCTTGCCGTTGATGGTAACTTAAATTCTGACTCAGTCACGATGAGGCGAGCAACCCCGAATCACAGTGCGCAGGTTACGCTGTGAGTCGGAACAGACGGCGGCGCAGAGCCCCATACCGGTTCCTTCAGGAGAGTTGGCTCCGAGCATCTTCGACAGAGCAGTCCCACTGCCTACCCCACCGGCATCGCTTCCGGCAGCCGGATGATCTTCTTTTGAATTGCGTACTGCACCAGTTGCGCTTTATTGTGAATGTCCAGTTTGCGCATCAAGTTGAACTTGTGCGCCTCGACGGTTTTCACACTCAGATCGAATTCCGTCGCGACTTCCTTCACCGATTTGCCCTCAGCGAGCAGCTTGAGGATCTCCCGTTCGCGTTTGGTGAGAGTGCCGAAGCGCGGCTGCCGCATGGGTGAGCGGTTCTGCACGCGGAAATCGTCCACTAAGCGCGCCAATAGGCGCGGACTCAGATAGTTTCCGCCGCGATGCACTTCCCGGATGGCGCTCACCAACTGTTCCGCCGGGCTTTCTTTAAGAATGTAGCCGCTGGCGCCAATCTCCACCGATTCGGCCAGATAATCTTCATCGTCGTACATCGAAAGAAAGATGACGCGGGTCTCCGGGCGTTGCCGGCGAATCTGCCGGGTGGCTTCGAAGCTGCTCAGCCCCGGCATCCCTACATCCATCAGCACGACATCGGGCCGCAGCTCGGACGCCATAGTCACCGCATCCGACGCGCTCGGCGCTTCCCCCACCACCTCTACATCCGGTTCAGCGGCCAGGAGTGTGCGCATCCCTTGCCGGAAGAGCATGTGATCGTCAGTTAACAAGACGCGAATTTTTGCCATTAGATATCACCGGTACGGGCAGATCCAGCCGGACTTCCGTTCCCTTTCCAGGCGCGGTTCGGATCGCGAGGGTTCCGCCCAACAGCGCGGCGCGCTCCCGCATCCCGGCCAAACCAAATGAACCGGGCTTCAACAGCGCCCGATCCTGCCGGAACCCGGCGCCGTCATCCCGAACCCGTAGCCTGATTTTCTTATCGGCGTGGGTAAGGGAAATTTTTATCTTCTTTGCGCCGGAGTGCTTACCGGCATTCCCCAGAGCCTCCTGAGCCGCCCGGTAAATCACCTCCTGCGCAGCGCGCGGTACCGTCTCCGGCAAGACGGAAACCCGGTGTTCCACCTCTACCCCGGCGTGATTGTAATGAAACCGGTTCACCAGCAGCCGCAGTGCTGCCTGTAAACCCAGCCGCTCCAACACCGAGGGGCTTAGGGCTGCAATGATCCGCCTTAGCTCTACCGTGGTGCGGCCCGCCAGTTCGCGCGCCGCCGTGAGCCGCGGCCGGATGCGTTCCGGCGCGTCCCGTTCGATCATTTCCAGTTGCAGCCGCAAAAACGCCAACGCCTGTCCGGCTTCGTCGTGCAGATCCCGGCCAATCCGTTTGCGTTCCTCCTCTTCGGTGCGCAGCGACTCGGCTTGCAGCCGCCGGATCTGCTCCGCCATGCGGGTCCGGTCCATGGCCTCCTGGCAGCGCGCCGCGGCCGCCGCCAAAAGCGCGCGTTCTCGGGGCAGCCACGGATAGAGCGTGGCGAATCCGAGCTGTAGCACCGCCGATTGGCCAAACGGATACGACCAGTAAGAGGCGTACTTGCGCCGCCACCCGCGATCGATGAGCCGCTCATTGGCATCGCCGCGTTCGATATAAAGAGGCGCCCCAAGTTCCCCGGGCGGATGCTCCTCTAAAAGTAGCCGGCCGCCCGCAGCGCGCAATGCCTTCGTAAGCACCCGCACAAACCGCCCCAGCAGATCGTTCAAATCCGCCGCCTCTGTCTCCGCCCGAAAGAGGCCAAAGAACGCCTGCGATTCCGCCTCCCGCACCTCGTAATACGCCTGCTGAATCACGTAGTGCGTAGCCAATTGCAATTGCTCCCGCGCGGGCGCAAACTGCCCTTCGAGCGCTTCCCCCGCGGCTTGGTTGAACTGTTGGAGCGATTCGCTTACCACCGCCGGCGGCAGATTCAGCTTCGCCAGCCTTCGGCCGCTATATTCCACCTGCTTCAGAAACGGTCTGAGCGACCCAAACCGCGCCGCGGCCGCCGGTGTCACGGCCAGCAAGGCTTTGGCCACCGCCTCATCGCATCCATTCCTACGGAGCCACGCGTCAAAGCTCCGTTCCAGCCGTTCCATACGCGGCTCTAGCGAGCGCAGCATGCGCCGCACATGGCGCTTACCTTCCGTGGTGAGCAAACCGGTCACAACGGGCATATCGGCGGTTCGTGCACCGAAGTTTAGGCTGAAGTTCCAGGCGGCCCGGATCGCTCATCCGCGACTGTGCGACTGGCGGGTTCATGAATAATTCATGTACTCTTCTGTATACTCGATTGGGATGAGGGTGATATTGGTCGTGTGTCTGGCCCCGTGGAGTCTTTTTGCGCAGGCCGCAGGCGGTTATGTAGGTTCGGCGGCATGCCAAACTTGCCATTCCGCCATTTACAACCGTTGGACCAAAACGCGAATGGCGAACGTGGTTCGCGATCCGAAGACGCACCCCGACGCGATTATCCCCGATCTTTCCAAACCCAACCCGCTCGTGAAATTCACCAAAGACGATATCGCGTTCGTTTACGGCAGCAAGTGGAAGCAGCGGTACTTTACGAAGCGGGGCGATGATTACTTTGTGCTCGGTGCACAGTGGGATGTGAACCATCGGGTTTGGCGTCCTTATCAGGCTGCGCCCGGTACCGACTGGTGGACAGCCTTCTACCCCAACGACAACATGCAGCGACCTACTGGCCCGCTCTGCGATGGTTGCCATTCGGTTAACTACAACATCCAGACCAAAACCGTTACGGAGTGGAATGTGGGCTGCGAGAAGTGCCACGGCCCCGGAGCCGCCCACGCCGCCAAGCCGTCGCGTGAGAATATAGTCAACCCTGCGCGACTCGATTATGTTCAGGCCAACAACGTTTGCATTCAGTGTCACTCACAAGGGCAACCCCTGAAAAACCCGATCGAAGGCAAATACTATGATTGGCCGGTCGGGTTCGAGGTCGGCAAGAACCTTCAGGATTACTGGAAGCTTGAAGAGCATAAGCTTGGCACTCAATCGTTCACTCACTTTGCCGACGGAACCGCGCACAAAAATCGGATGCAGGGCAATGATTTCGTGACTAGCCAGATGTACACGCATGGCGTGAGCTGCTTTAGCTGCCATGATGTCCATGGCACCGAAAACAGCGCTGATCTGGTGAAACCTGCTAACGTCCTCTGCCTCGAATGCCACGGTCCGAACTCACCGAACGGACCTCACGCACCCACGATTGAAGCGCACACGCACCATAAGACGGGAAGCCCGGGAAATGAATGCGTGAACTGCCATATGCCCAAGATCGAACAAACCATTGCGGATATCAATGTCAGGGCACATACGTTCAAATTCATTACCCCGGCGACCACGGAAGCGCTAAAGGTTCCGAATGCCTGCGCGGGGTGTCACACGGCCGAAGGCCCAGAATTTGCGGCGAAGGCGTTGAAAAGCTGGTCGAACGTTTCGCCGTGGCGGATGGCTCAATAATTGTTCTGTCTCGAAAACAGCAGTTCCAGCGGGTCAAGCTCATCGCGCGCGGCCTGCGGCCGCCTGTTTCCCCAGTAAACTCCGGTACGCTGCCGCCACGAACTGATCCGTAGTCCAGGAGCCTTTCGTCTCGCCATAGAGCGGATCGTAGTCCAGCGTCGGCCGCGCGGCTTGAATCTGTTCGAGCGTCATACCTTTCTTGATCAGCGCCTGCAGACGGTCTCGAATGATGGTCAGCATATCCCGGTACTCCACCACGTCAATCCGGTCGCAGATTCGCCCGTGGCCGGGAATCACCATGGTGCCTCCCTCTTCCGTCAATGCCGGAATCGCCAGTTCAATCACCTTGTTCAATCCGTCGATGATCCCCTGCAAGCTGCCGCCGTGCCCGATGTCGATGACCGGATAGTTGTCGGTATCGAACAGGTCTCCCGTGGCGATCACGTCCGATCTCCGGAAGAACACGATGCTGTCGCCGTCGGCGTGCGCGGCCGGAACGTGCCACATCTCGGCCGCTTCTCCGTTGTAGAAAACGTCGTCTCTGTCGCCTTGAAACGTTTCCGTCGGCCACGCCTCTACCCGGTACGCCGGCCGGTTCCCTTCGGCAGCGCTCATCCGCCCCAAGACCGGGTCACTGGCCACGATCTCCACCGTATTCACCGCCGTCGAAAACGGCGTGTTGACCAACGCCACATGCCGCGAAGTGCCCGCCAGGTTCGCTACGGCTTCGTTACCGCCCACATGATCAGCGTCCGATCCTGTGTTCAGCACCCAGCGAATCGGCTTCTGTGACAGCTTCCGGAGCGCCGCCAGCATCTTCGCCGAAAGTTCCGCCTTCCCCGTATCTACGAGCATTACGCCCTGCTCGCCGGCCTGGACCAGAACGTTCGCGCCGTCTCCCACCAGCAGGTACACATTGCCCTGTACCTTCATCGCCTCAATCTCCGCCGGCGGCTTGGGTTGCGGCAAGACGCGATCCCGCGAAACCGGCCGCGAGGATTTCGTCATCTTCAGCCGGTATTCCGGGTACATCGTTTCCGCCCCGCCCAGAGCGGCGTTTTCCGGCACTCCGTAGCGCTTGGCAAACTCCTCGAGGAAAGGATTCTCGCCGGGCAAATAGTTCGGTATTTGATCCTTGGGCCGGTTCACGATTTCTTCCGCCGAGCGGCAGTGATACACCCACGAAGCATTGCTCGCGTGCAGGTTGACGACGAAATCTTCGCTCTTGATCACCGGCTCTGTAAGGTACGCCGGATCTTTCAAGATCGTGACGTGCGTCAAGTAATCGCCATGGCGGATGAAGTGTTCCGTCATGGTGGCCTGATCGCTCATCACGAGGCCATTGCGGCGTACCCAGCCGGTCTTGAGGTGCGTGGTCTCAACCGTCAGAACGTCTCCCTCCCATTTGCCGGTGGAAAATCCCATCCACGTGTGCGGCGCCCAGGCTGGCGGATGCTGCCGCCCATCCATCCAGATGGTGCGCGTCTGCGACCATGTGCTGATGTAGTTCTTGATGGCGATTACGGCCTGTGTGTCCGGGTCTTTCTCCTGCCAGATGCGCAGATCAAGCGGGCCGCGATAGATGTAAGGCGCAACGTGCACGCGGCACTGCTCTTCCGGCAACGTCAGCCGCGACGCGTTCCAGGCCTCCGCCCGCTGGCGCGCCGCATCATTGATCGGCAGGCCGAGATAATCGACTAGATCAGGCCCGGGGATTCTCTCCGGCTGGTCTTCGTGATACTGCGGCTGCCACTCGCCATCCAGAAGAATCTGCGCCGCAGCCCTGCCCCACGGCAGAATCATCACCAACATCACCGGAAGCCACCACCGGCTGGAATCCCTCATAGCTACATCCCCCTCCGGTAAATTGTGACAGAAGTCCTGGCGATGAGGCGGTTACCGGCCGCTCAAGAACGGCTACACTCGAAAGAGGAGGGTCTTCGTGCCAGATCCCGCGACCTTGTATGACGAGGATTTCTACCTTTGGACCTTGAAGATGGCGGACGCGTTGCGTACAGGGAGGTTCACAGATCTCGATATGGAGCACTTAGCCGAAGAGATCGCGGACATGGGCAAGAATAATGCGCGGGAATTGGAAAGCCGGATTACGCAGATCCTGGAGCATCTGCTCAAGCTCAAATTGGCAAAGGGCCTAATCCTGGAATACAACCAAAGCGCTTGGCAAGCCTCGATCCTACGCCAGCGGGACGAAGTCGATTCCTTGTTCCAGCAAAGCCCCAGCTTGCGATTCCGGATTGATGCAAATCTTATACAGAAGTGTTACCGGCACGCAGCAGCCAGAGTTGCGACCGAATATAAAGTTGAGCCTCCAGCGGAGTGCCCATTCTCGCAAGAGGAAATCCTCTAATCCCGCTTCTCCCCGCCCGCCATCGTTCGCCAGTCGAGCGCATCCAGAAATGCCGGGCGGCTTCGCCATCCGGGTTCCACACGCACGTGCAGGTCAAGATAGATCCTCATGCCGAATAGCCGCTCCATTTCCTGTCGCGCGAGCGTGCCGATCCGTTTCAGCACAGCGCCCTGCGCGCCGATCACGATGGCCTTCTGGCCGGGGCGCTCCACGCGGATCGTGGCAAATACGCGTGTCATGCGGGGAGTTTCCTCCCAGCGATCGACCATCACTGCGACGGAGTGCGGCACCTCCTGCCGTGTTGCCAGCAGCACCTTTTCGCGAATCAGCTCCGCGGCCAGGAACCGTTCCGGCTGATCTGTGATATGGTCCGGCGGAAAGTACGGCGGCCCTTCCGGCAGGCGCTCCACTATGAGCTTTTTCAGCTCCTCCACTCCGTCGCCCTTCGCCGCCGAAATGGGAACGTATTCGGCGAACTCGTGCGCCGATTTGTACTGCTCGATGAGCGCCAGCAGACGGTTCTTGTCCTTCAGTAGGTCGACTTTGTTCAGCACCAGCATGGCCGGCGTATTCGTTTTTCCGACAAGATCCAGCGCGCGCCGGTCCTCTTCCCCAAATGCCAGGGTCGCATCGGCCACGAACAGCAGCAGATCGCGTTCTTCGAGAGCCGCGCGCACCGCTTCCATCATGCGTTTGTTGAGCGGCGTATCGGCGCGGTGAATGCCGGGCGTATCCAGAAAAACGACCTGCGCGTCGGGCGATGTGAGTACGCCCTGAATGGAAATTCGCGTGGTCTGCGGCTTATCGGCCACAATGGCCACTTTCTGCCCCACCAGCGCGTTCAGCAGCGTGGATTTACCAGCGTTCGGGCGGCCGATTATGGAAACAAACCCGGAGCGGAAGCGGCTCTGTTGAGAGACAGTATCACTCATGCGCCACAGCCTGCGGCTTGCTGATGCGCACTTGTTCGACACGCAATTCATCGCTGGCGAGCGCTTCCAGGCGGACGCCATTCCGTTCCACGAACTCGCCCGCCCGAGGAACGCGGCCCAGCCACTCGGTCAGCAGCCCGCCCACCGTAGTCGATTCAATCTCCTCCTCGCGGCGGAACGAATCCACCAAGTCGCCGATGCGGGCCAGATCGAAGTTGCCCGAAACGATGAAGCTGCCCTCGGCATCCTGTGTGACGTCGGTGGCCGGCTCGTGCTCATCGCGTATTTCCCCGATGATCACTTCGAGCAGATCTTCCATGGTCGCGAGGCCGGCGGTGTTGCCGTATTCGTCCACCACGATCACCATATGGGTGTTTTCCTGCTGCATCTGCCGCATCAGGTCGTTCACCGGTTTGGTTTCGGGCACGAAAAGAATCGGCCGCAGGACCTCCCGCACGGTGCGGCGTTCGCGTTCTTCTTCTTCAAGTTCGAACATATCGCGCACGTGCACGAAACCCACAATCTGATCAATATTCTGCTCGTATGCCGGAATGCGCGAATACTGCTCGGTGATGACAAGCTGCCGCAACTGTTCGAGAGTGGCGTCCGTCGCGATGGCCACGATATTAGGCCGGGGAGTCATTACTTCGCGCACCACCTTATCGCCAAATTCCACGACCGATTGAATCAGCTCGCGGTCTTCCTCCTCAATCAGCCCCTCTTCGGTCCCGGCGGAAATCAACGCTTCGATGTTTTCTGCGGGGGTGGGTGTTTCTGCCACGGCGGCGGCGTTGTCGGTAAGATCGACGAGCGACTGGAAAAAAGTCAACAGCGCTTCAAACGGCCGCGCCACCCAGGCCATCCCCCGCAGTAACGGCACAAGCGGTAGCAGCCATGCCGCCTTCGTGCGGCGATACAGCAGTTGCGGCAAAGCGTAAGTCACGGTAATCATGGTCAGCCATGCCGCCAAGGCGGCTTGCCAGAACGCATCCCACCTCCACGGCTGGCCGTCGGCGAATCCCGCGAAATAACAGATTCCCACCAGCAGCAGCAAGCTGTGCTTGATCAGCGAAAACGAACCGGCGCCGCGCTCGGTCTTCATCCCGAGCCGGTCTTCGAGCGTTTGTTTGAAGAAGCGCAGCGATGGCAGATCCCGCGTGCGCAGGCGCATGCTTTCGAGATAAAGCACCTGCACAAAGGTAACAATAGCTAGCAGTGGGATGGCAATTACGGTCGCGAGAATGATTGCCAGCGTCATGCCTGCACCCGCTCGGCTTTGACCCGTTCAATCAGGCCAGCCGGCAATCCCAGCCGGATGCGCCAGCGTTTCTCCACCCGCGCCATGTGCCCGCCATCCCTTTCATGATCCATCCCGGCAAGATGCAGCACGCCGTGGAGCATCAGAATCCGGAGTTCCTGTTCGAGATTATGGCCCAACGCGGTGGCTTGGGCGCGCGCCCGGGGTAAAGAAATAGCGAGGTCGCCTAAGCTTTTCGATGCCGGACCGCTCCCTGACGGTCGCGGCTCAGAAAAAGACGGTCCCGTGGGGAACGACAACACGTCCGTGGCTGCGTCCTTGCCCCGAAATTCGCGGTTCAAGCGGCGCAATTCGGCATCGTTAGTGATGAGGCAATCGAAGGCGCGCCCCCTCGCGACGGACATTTCGAGCGCTTGCGCGAAGTGGCGCAACGGCCGTTCCAAGCTCTGGCGAACCCTTTTAGGAACGCGCCGGAATAAAATACTACTGCCTTCAGGAGACATGCGGGCGCGCTCAGGCGCGCGGGACCATATCGGCGGCAAGCGGTTGCCCGGCGGGTTCTGCCGCGGATTCGCCGTTGCCGTTCTCCGTCGCGGCATCCGATAGTTTCAGCGAGAGCTGCCGCGCCGCTCCAATGGTCTCGTTGTAACGCTCATAGGCCTTCACAATTCGCTGCACCAGCGTGTGTCGCACCACGTCGCGCTCATCGAACTGGATGAAGCTGATCCCTTCCACACCTTTCAGCACTTCCACGGCGTCGATCAATCCGCTGCGCCGGCCGTTGGGAAGGTCGATCTGCGTGATATCGCCGTTCACTACCATCTTCGAGCCGAAGCCCTGGCGAGTGAGGACCATCTTCATTTGCTCCGGCGTGCTGTTCTGGGCCTCGTCCAGAATAATAAAGCTATCGTTCAGCGTCCGGCCGCGCATAAAGGCGATTGGCGCGACTTCAATCACGCTTCGCTCCAGCAGCTTTTCCACTCGGTCCGAATCCAGCATGTCGTAAAGCGCATCGTACAGCGGCCGGAGGTAAGGGTCCACCTTTTCCTGAAGCGTGCCCGGCAGGAATCCTAGCCGCTCGCCCGCCTCCACCGCCGGCCGTGTCAGGATGATGCGCGCTACCTGTTTATTCAGTAGCGCCGAGATGGCCATTGCCACCGCGAGATAAGTTTTTCCAGTGCCCGCTGGCCCGACGCCGAACACCATATCATGGCGCTCTATGGCTTCCAGATACCGGCGCTGGTTGATCGATTTCGGCGCCAGCACTTTCTTGCCGAAGCTCCGCTGGCGTCCGCTCTCGACCAGCGCGCGCAGCGAAACACCGCGATCGAGCGTGACCACGCGCAGATAACTGTTCAGATCGCCATTGTTGAAGATGTGGCCCTCGCGCATCAGCAGATTATAGTCTTCGAGAATATTTTCCGCGCGGGAGACGTCTTCGGCCTCACCCTCAATTTCCAGGTTGTTGTCGACCAATTGTGTGTTGACGTTCAATCCGGACTCGAGCAGCCGGATGTTTTCATCGCGTGTACCAAAAAGGCTCTCTACGCCTTTGGTGATGCGAACGCTAGCTTTCATCGAGTGGGTGTTCGATACCTCCAGAATTTAAAAAAACGCGCGGGATCGAGATAGGAATCGGGGAATATTGCGGTAATGCGGCAACCCGCTTGTGCGGGCGGCTAAAAACCATCTGCACTCATTATAACAGGAACATCCGGCGGCGATTCCGCCGTGTAGTTTCAACAACGTTAGTCCTCGCACGCCCTTACTGGGGCACGGCGTGTGAGTAGCCGCCCACGAAGTAGACCATGATCACGATTCCGATCGCCACCACCACCACGAACAGCACTACCCACATGGTGGACGCTTTTGAAAATTCCATTGATTCCCCGAAATGGCATACCGCAAGTTTCGCTCCACTTCCGCTAATAGATACCAGCAGCACATCGGCACAAAACCCGCACCCCTCAAGAGCGGAGAGAATTCCATGCCAGAGACACCGAATACCGAAGAGATCCAGCACGAAACCACCAGCGCCGTGGTTGACGATATGTTGCAGCAGACCCAGCAGGCGCTCGCTAGCGGCCAGCGCGTGGCAGCGGAGATGCACGAATTGAAGCGGCGCGCGGACGAAGCGATGGACTGGCGCAAGCAATTCGCGCGCAGCCCATGGTTGGGCGTGGGGCTGGCGGTCGCCACTTTCGCCCTTGTGTTTCTGCTCTTCCGGCGGAAAAGCTAACCGGGCTTTTTCACTCCATCGTGATGGGGAGAACCGCTGGAACGAGAATTGCGGCCACCCCTTGTGATGTCTTCGAAAGATTGGAGCAAGATCAGGACCGAGTTGCTTGCCGCCGGCGTCGTGGTCACCGGGGTTTCCGGAAACTCGCTCCTGCGAGGGGGATTGCGGGCCGCCGGCCCGCTCGTTGACGCCTCGCCCCTCGAGTACCTCAAAGAATTTACAAACCTGATTGTCATTCTGGGAGTGATTATTCTGGCTGCGAGCTTCATTCTCCAACTCAGCCTGCTGAGCTGGGCGGATCTCAGCTACGCTCTTCCGGTCACTTCTGCATCCTACGTGGTAGTAACGCTGGTGGGCGCGGTACTGCTGCACGAGCGAGTGACTCCGGTGCACTGGCTGGCGGTTTGTCTGATTGTCTCCGGCGTAATTGTGGTTGGCCGGACCCAGCCGCTGACGGCCCGGCGGGCGCGAAGATGAAGTGGGTCCTGGCCGGAATCATCATGATGTCCAATGCCTCCGCCGACCTGCTGAACACCACCGGGATGCGGCGGCATGGAGGAGTGGAGGATTTCCGCCCGCGAGGTGTCGCCCGCCTCCTCGCCGCGCTCGCCAAGAACCGCTTCGTGCTGGGCGGAATTGCCTCCGATGCCGTCGGGTTCTTCACTCTGATGTCGCTGCTCTCCATTGCCAATGTGAGCTTCGCCGTGCCTGCCACGGCCGGCAGCCTTGTGCTCGAAACACTACTGGCCAAGCTCATTCTGAAAGAGGACGTGCGCTGGCAGAGGTGGTTCGGCGCCGTTGTGGTGGCCTGCGGCGTGGCCCTGCTGGCGTTGCCGTAAGGATATGGAATGCCGACTACGCTGGCCGCTCAATCGCGTGACTTAGCCCGGCGCGCCATCGTAGTCATTGCCTTACTCGCCTTGGCCGCGGCCATCTGGTACACGGCTTCCGTATTTCTGCTGGCTTTCGGAGGCATTCTGCTGGCCGTATTCCTGCGCTTCCTGGGCGACAAACTGGCGGACTTCATCCGCATTCCTCGTGGATGGGCCTTTGCCATTGTGGTAATCGGAATCGCTCTTCTGCTGGCGCTCGCGTGTTGGACAGCCGTGCCCCACATCAGCGCGCAGGTGAATCAGCTCATCAAAATGTTGCCCCTGGGAATCGAGCGCCTCGAAGCGTATCTGAGGGGAAAAGCGTGGGGCAGGATCTTATTAAACTTCCTGCCCCAAATGCTCGCCTCAGCGGGCATCGCGCAACGCATCACAGCCTTGCTGCACTCGATCGGGGACGGAATTGCGGGCCTGGTGCTGATTGCGGCTCTGGGAATTTACCTGGGGGCGGTTCCGTCGGTTTACCGGAACGGCTTGCTTAAGCTTTTCCCGGAGCATACCCGGCCGCGGGCCTGCGAGGTTCTCGGCGAAATTGCCTATACGCTCCGCTGGTGGGTGCTCGGCCAGCTCATCCCCATGGGCGCGCTCGGAATCGCAACCGGCTTGGGACTCCATTTCCTTCACGTTCCCCTTGCGTTTACTCTGGCGCTGTTTACTGCCTTCATGATCTTCATTCCGTATATCGGTTCCTTGATCGCCTTCATCGTCACCGTATTGGTGACGCTGATACACGGAACCTCGGATGTCTTGTATGTCGCCATTCTCTATCTTGGAATCCACTCCGCTGAAGGATACTTCCTCACTCCCATGGTGCAGCGGAGAGCGATCTACCTGCCGCCCGCCTTGGCAATTCTTGCCCAAGTCACCATGGGATGGCTGCTGGGGTTCATCGGTTTCGCGCTGGCAACGCCGCTCACGGCCGCTACGCTGGTCGCGGTGAAGATGCTTTATTTGCATGAACGGCCGGAGCACCACGGGTGAAGGCAAGCCGAATCGAATCGGGACACTTTGTTCATCGGTTGGTGGCCACACAGGGCGCGGCTGAAGGGCTTCGGTCAAGCCGAGCTATGGGAGAATCGAAGAGTGGAGAACTTCGCCGTAGTCATTCACGAGGATCCGCAGGGCGGGTACTGGGCGGAGGTTCCTGCGCTACCGGGCTGTTATTCGCAGGGCGAGACCGTCGACGAATTGAAGAACAACATCCGCGAGGCAATCGCGGGCGTGCTGGAAACTATGGAAGAGCAGGGCCGGCACCCCGAAACCAATATTCAGATCGTGGAAGTGCCTGTTTGAAGGCGGTCAGCGGCCGGGAGATGTGCCGGGTGATCGAGGCTAAAGTTGGGTGCTGCAGAGAGTAAAAGGCAGTCACCACATCTATTCGAAACCGGGAGAAACCAAGGTCATCTCGGTACCCGTCCACGGAAACCGAGACCTCAAGACGGGCCTCGCTAATCGGATTGCTCGCGATGCCGGCATCGATCTTGATTCTCCCTCCGTCTAGCTTGATTCCCGTCAAGGGCGGGAGTTTGCCAGCGGCCGGAGCGCCACGGGTGAAGGCAAGCGAATCGAATTGGGACTTCGCTCCATCCCGCAACTACGGTGTGTCCGGTGCAGGAAGCAGGTGAGCGGGAGGGAGCAACAAAGTACCGACCAGGTTAGCTGCGAAGAGAACTACGGCTGTCACTTCGAGCGTTGCGGAAACGGGAAGGATAGCCCAAGCCTGCCGGAGATAGCCCTCATACGCGGGGATCTCTGACGCGACGCGCAGAATGCATCCCAGGTTTAGCAACGCGAGCGATGCGAACATCAAGTTATTGCTTAACAAAACGCGCGCGCCGCAAAATGTGGGGAGGATTCTCTGGCCGATGCTAAAGACCATAGTCGAAAGGAATCCGACCGTGAGAGCGTGTCGTGAAGCGCCCCAGAAGCCGCCTGCGCGATCGGCCGGGACTGCGGCGGCAGACAGCGCCGCAGCGACCAGCAACCAAACGTACGCGCCACGCACGAAAACTGGAAAGCTCGCGTGTGCACCGTTGACCTTCGCGGGTTGCAGCGGCGGTTCGAAAACGCGGAGCGCCGAGATCGACAGCAGCGTGGCGGACAGCAGCAGGAAGGCGGAGAGCATTGCGGCTCCGGATATCATCGCGCCCGCGGCGGCCCAGGCGCAGGATAGAGCAGCGTACAGACGACGGGCACCCGGGGCTTTCAGGCCGACGAATATCGGCAGCCACCGTGCCCGTGCGCCTGTAGCCATGCGGGCGAAATGCTTTCGCTGGAGTGTGTGGCGCTGATCGAAAAGAGGTTCCAGAAACCGAGAGTGGTTCCGGGCAAGAGCAAAAACAATAAGCCTGCCAAGATGTAGGCCGTCAGGAGCCCCTCAAGCATCCCTTCCCGGGAGACGAAATCGGGCGTACTGAGATGCGTGATATCGTTCTTGGGTTTGGCGCTTTTGGGCGTCGATTCTCCGGGCGACAGCGATTTCTCGCTTCGTCGATGGTCAGCCTGATCAGACATAGCAAAACGCTCCTGTGAAGACACTACTTCGTGAAAGCAGTAGGGGTCTGTGACTGAAGTCATAGCAAACGCCGCGACCCGGTCTTAGCTTGGGATCATGGCTGTCATTCTTAGTAGCTACCGTGGCGCCGCCGCATTCCGGCCCGAGAGATTCAACCCGATTACCGTTGCCGCAAGCACTCACATGAAAGTCGTAATCACCTGTCTGGAGCCAGGGCAGTTCATTCCTGTGCACCGGCCGGGAGTCGATATGGTGCTTTTGGTGCTGGAAGGAGAAGGCCGGGTGGTCGCGGGAGAGCAGGAGGAAGCGGCCCACCCGGGGGCGACGGTCTTCGTTCCCGCGGGAGAGATGCGAGGACTGAAGGCGCAGACACGCATGGTGGCTCTCCACGTGGTGAGCCCGCCGCCCACAGAAGCCGACCATATGGAGGTGGCAGCGCGCCTGAAACAAGGAGAATGGCGATGAAAAACTTCGACCAGGCACCCTTTTTGGTGATTTGGGAACTGACCCGGGCATGCGATTTGGCTTGCGTGCATTGCCGTGCCTGCGCGATCGCCAACCGCAACCCGTCAGAGCTGACTACCGAGGAGGGGTACCGCCTGCTCGAAGAGGTCCACTTATTCGGAGATCCGCTCATGGTCTTCACGGGCGGCGATCCCTTGAAACGGGATGACGTTTTCCAGTTGCTGGCGAAGAGCACCAGTCTCGGTCTGCGGACCACCATCACTCCCAGCGCCACGCCACTTTTGACGGAAGAAGCGATCGATGGGTTTTGCCGTTGCGGGGTCGCGCGCATGGCGATTAGTCTCGATGGTCCCGATGCCGCTAGTCACGATGGATTCCGCCGGGTTGCGGGATCGTTTGCGCGATCGCTGGCCGCGCTCGGTTACGCCTGCGAAAAGAGTCTTCAAACCCAGGTCAATACTACTGTCACTCGCCACAACGTGAGTCGTCTTGATGAAATCTCGCGGCTGGTTGGCGGCGTAGGCGCCCGTCTCTGGAGCGTCTTCTTCCTGGTGGCGACCGGGCGCGCTTCCGTTTCGCAGGACATCGCCGCGGAAGAATATGAAGAGGTCTTCCGCTTTTTATACGATCTGTCGAAAACCGCGCCGTTCGATATCAAGACTACCGAAGCGCAGCACTACCGTCGTTATATGGCCCAGAGGCGGAAGGCCGAGGGTCGCAGCGGTGAGCGAGAGGCACGGCCAGAGGTCATCCAGAGGCAGGCCGGAATCAACGATGGTAAGGGATTCGTGTTTGTGTCGCACACCGGCGAAATCTATCCCAGCGGGTTTCTGCCGCTCTCCGCGGGGAACATACGCCGCGACTCGCTGGTGGATGTTTACCGGAATTCGCCCCTTTTCCGAACGCTCCGCGACTCAGCTAACCTGCACGGTAAGTGTGGAGAATGCGAGTTCCGCAACCTTTGTGGCGGATCGCGTGCCCGCTCCTACGCGCTTACGGGCGACTTCCTGGCCGAGGATCCGCGCTGTGTCTACCAGCCGAAACAAGTAGCCGGGCGAGAGCGGAAGCTGGGCCGGCCCTTGGCAGCATTTCGATCGGAAAGCGACACCGTGCATTTGGTTCAACTCGAAAGGGGGTGAGAGATGGCCGGGATTTCTATCACACGGGAAATGGCTTTGCCGGAAATCGTTTCGCGGTATCCGGCGTGCCGGCAGGTTTTCGACCGGTATGGATTGGTAGGCTGTGGCGGACCTCTGGGCCCCCAGGAATCGCTGGCATTCTTTGCCCGCGCGCACCGGGTGGACGAGATGCGGCTCCTGCAGGAATTAGAAGAGGCTGCGCGGATCGGCTCGCTCCGAGCGAACGCGCCGGAATATAAACCGGGGCCCGGCGACCTGATTTACAGGCGGTTCTTCCGTGCGGGCATCCTGACAATGTTTACCTTCGGGTGCATGTTGGGCGCGGTGAATCTCGCCATCATGGCGGCGCGCGGCCAGCTCGCTTCTCTGGACATGCGCGCCGTCACTTGGGCGCATGCCCATTCCCAGGTGGCGGGCTGGGTCACATTCTTTGTGATGGGCTTCGCATACCAGGCGATCCCGCGCTTCCAATTCACTACCCTGTGGCAACCCCTGGTTGCTTCGCGAAGCCTGTTCGTGATGGCCGTGGCGCTTACGGTGAGGACCCTGGCCGATCTCTGGATCAGTAATCCAGCATGGGTCCTCGCCGGCAAGATTGCGGGGGCTGGTGAATTGGCGGTCGTGCTGACGTTCGCGCTGATTCTCTTTCGAACAGTGCGAAAGTCTTCGCATCCCGTGGAGCCTTATTTGGAATTCCTGTTCGCCGCGCTCGGATGGATGATCGCGGCGTTTGCGTTCGACTGGTGGATGTTCGCCGCCTCAGCAACCGTACACGGCGAAGATGCCTGGGTCCAGTTCATCTCGCGTTATGACGCTCCGTGGCGCGACCTGCAACTGGCGGGATTCGCTGGGGGAATGATCCTGGGAGTTAGCCAGCGTTTTCTCCCGTTCATCTACGGTTTTCGCGAAGTGCCGCGGCGCAGGGCGCGCGCCGTGCTGTTTCTGTGGAACCTGGGAGTGGCGGGAAATATTGCGGCATACTCCATGCTGGTCCGCAGTGGTGATCCCGTCTGGGCTGTCTTATTCGAGTGTTGCCTTTTGGCGATGTTCTCCGCGGTATTGCTGCTGGTTCGAGGCTTCGGGCTGTTTTCCGTGCGCGTAGAGCGGGACCGGTCTCTGCCCTTCCTGCGCGCGGCGTACTTCTGGGCTCTGATTGCGATCGCGCTACTGGTGCTGGCTCCCATATATAACGCGATCGCTGGCACGGGCTTTTCGCACGCTTATTTCGGCGGTTACCGCCACGCGTTTACCGTAGGCTTCATTAGCATGATGATCCTGGGAGTTTCGAGCAAGGTGGTCCCGGTTTTAGGCGGGATCGATCCGCGGCGGTTGAGCTCGCTGCGCGCCGCGTTCTGGCTGGTCAACATCGGCAACGCAATGCGGGTGGTGTTTCAAATCCTGACGGACAGCCAGCCGTGGGCCTACCCGATCATGGGCATCAGCGCGTGGGTCGAAGTCAGCGGGCTGATCCTCTGGGCGGTCGATCTTTGGCGCGCCATGAGCAGCCATCCGGAGATGTCGCCCGTCGCGGGGCCTGTGGCGGTTGAGCGGGGCACGAAAGTATTTGACGTCGTTCAATCCTACCCGCAAACGGCCACCGTCTTCCAGCAATTCGGATTCAGCCTGATTAACAACCCGGTGGCGCAGCGCGTTTTCGCCCGATCGGTGAGCCTGGAGCAGGCATGCCGGCTCAAGCACGTAGACTTCGCGCGCTTAGAAGCCGCTCTGAACGCCGCCATTAAACAGAACTGCGGCGGTGCGGATAACTTAATTCGGATTGACGGCAGAAAGTGACGCACTACCCGGCTGATGGAGTGGTTCCGTATGGCGAACGAGATCGATCGAACCGCAGCCTACAGGGCAGCTACGAGCGTCCTGGAGAAGTACGGCATCGACTTTTGCTGCGGAGGTAAACGAAGACGCATGCCGCCCGCGGACATTAAGGAGCAATTGAAATGAAACTCAGAATGCAGGGCAACTCATTGCGGCTGCGGCTGACGCGATTCGAAGTGAACAGACTGCGCGATAAGGGTGAGGTCTCAGAAACCGTCCTATTCCGGTCGGGTGGCGCGCTGGCATACCGCTCGAAATGTCGAAGTCACAGATAGGACTATCGTGCCGCACCCGGTGACGCTCGAACTATACCGCAAGATGCTCACGGTTTTCTACATCGAAGAGCGGATGAAGGCATTTGTGCGGCAGGCAAATGCAGCTTTCACGCTTCCACGCGGTCGGATCACTCGATGGACCGATCGTGCGCGTAGCCGCCAAAGACAGCTTCGTGCCTTCCGCGCCGAATCTGGAGCTGGCGGTGCTGCCGTCCGTTGCCGATCTCCTGCGCGGCGCGCAAAAAGCGCTGACGTTCTAATCGAGAACCGCTCCGAGCCGTAATTCATTTACCAGCTTCCGGCTCTCGGTGCCGAGAACCAGCAGTGGGCTACAAGCGGAGCTGCTCCACGGGACAGAAGTGAGCCGAGCGGCCGCCGACCTTGATCCGTTGGATGAGGTGTCCGCGTGGGCAGGGCTGACCTTCCCGGCCATAGACCACCAACACGCGGTCGTAACCCCGCTTGGAGCCGTCGGGAGCCCGCTGTCCCGTCGCCCCCAATCTTATGGCTTTCCGTAGAACAGCCCGCATGCTGCGATACAGAATTCGCAACTGAGGCGTTTTCAGATGTTCTACGCGGGTCAGAGGGTGCAAGCGGGCGGAATACAGAATCTCGTCTGAATACAGATTGCCGATGCCCGCGATGAACATGGGATCCATGAGAACTTCCTTGAGGCTTCCTCGTTTCCGGACGAACAGCCGTTCAAATTTCGGAAACGTCAGGTGAGGCGACAGCGGCTCCGGCCCGAGGTCTCGGAGTTCCGGCAAGTCGAGGATGGCGCGCTCCGGTCCACACATCACCTTGGCGAATTTCCGCAGATCTGAAAGCCCCAGTTGCTCCCCGTTGTCCAGTTCGAAAATGAGGTGGATGAAGCGGCCTCCTCTCCGCACCTTATCTCCAGAATCGACGGGTTGCCAGCGGCTAGCGCCTTGGGATCCGGTAGGCTTCCAAACCCACTTACCCATTTGCAGATGGCCAGAGATCTTTTGATGTACGAGCAGCAAATGATCCTGGTTGAGATGGATCAGGATGTATTTAGCACGCCGAGTGATTCCCTCAATTCGCCGACCTTGGAGACACGATCGGAAATCTTCTTCCGATTTCGGCCGATGGAAATATTTTGGCCAGTCCGTCTGGACATCGACGATTCGCCGGCCAACGAGCGGTCCGCGTAACTCTCGGACGATTATCTCGACTTCCGGCAGTTCAGGCATTGTGTCAAACGCCGCCGAGGATCCTCCGGTAGGTTTCCTCATCGAACCCCACCACGAGCGTGCGGCCTCTTCTGAACGCTGGAGTACGGAGATTCCCGCTGGGTCTCAACAGCAACCGCATCAGCATTTCCGGTTCCTGCTTGCCGGTCTTTAGATCGATATGAATGACCTTCTGACCTTTGGCAATGTAAATGTCGTCCACGTTCCGAATTATTCTACGCACCTCCTGCCAGGCGATCGGCGTTTTTCTCGCATCGATCATGGAGGTCGTTTCTACCATGTTGGCCGCAAGAAACTCCTGCGCCTTCTTGCAAGTCGTTCAACCGGGCCGATGATAACGCCAGTCAATTCGTTCCATTTGAGAAGTCCTCCCATTTCGAGTCTGATGCGCTGGGACGGCCCAGGCAACGAGAGTCGCGTAATACTCCATGAGACATTTATCACGGCGAACGCTTGAATACCCATTCGTGGAGAGCGCAGCGCACCAGCGTGCGAAACGGAGCACAGGTTTCCTGCAGCGGAAACGCACGGACTCTCGCTCCTGCTCGTGCGTGCAATGGCTGCGCTCTGAAATCTATCTGCGGCCAAATAGCATCCAACACCCGCAGCTCAGTGACATTCGTTTCCGGCTGCATAACGAATGCACTATTTTCAAAACCGCCTCCCGCTGGTCAAAGTAGAGTTGACGGCACCAGTTGATTGCGCTCTGGGACACCACATGATGGCGGTCAAACTGAGCATTACAGGGCACTAATCCATGTGGCCGCTAGGCGTTTACTTCGCGCTGGTTCTTTTGCTGGTTGCGGGTATGCTGCTCATTTCTTATCTACTGGGGCAGCGGCATCGGGAACCGGCGACAGACTCGCCCCATGAAGGCGGCATTTGTCGGAAGGCTCCGCCCGGCATGGCGCTGATGATTACCGGCTTCGGCTTCAAGCTCGCCCTGGCTCCGTTCCACATTTGGACGCCGGACGTCTATGAGGGGCTCCGGCCCCCGTGACTGCATACGTCGCGACCGTTTCCAAAGGCGCCATGTTCGCGCTACTTTTTGCGCTATTTCTACCGCAGGGCGGCGCACCAGCAGGCACCGCTCGTTTTCGTGTTCGGCGCCATTGTGATTGCTTCCATGTTCGCCGGCAATATTCTGGCGCTCCTCCAGAACAACGTGAAGCGCACCCTGGCGTATTCTTCCATCGCACATCTCGGTTATCTCCTTGTTGCCTTCCAGGCCTCCGGCGATTTCGCCCCCACGGCCGTCGGGTTCTACCTGGTCGCCTACTTCGTGGCGACACTGGGAGCATTCGGGGTTGTGGGCGTGCTATCGGACAATACGACCGATGCGGATTCTCTTGAGGATTATCAGGGTCTATTCTGGCGCCGGCCGCTCATAGCCGCCATTTTCACCGCTATGCTGTTCTCGCTCGCTGGAATTCCCGTTACCCCCGCATTCATCGGCAAGTTTTACGTCGTCGCGGCTGGTGCATCCGCCCGGATGTGGAGCCTCATCGTCATTCTGGCGATCACCAGCGTTATCGGCCTCTTTTATTACCTGCGGATCGTAGTTGCCCTGTATAGCAAAGCCAAGTCGGTTAAAGCGAACTCTGTTCTCGCGATTCCCGGCACGTTGGCCCTGCTCTTTCTTAGTGCAGCCTTGGTCTTCCTCGGAGTATTTCCCCAGCCGCTGCTCCCTCTGGTTCGCAACCTTGCACCGGGGCGTGGCTGAAGCGCACCCCCGCCGCCCCGAAAACCCTCCTCCGCTCTAGGCAGTGTAATAATTTAAGCAAATAGGCAACGAGGTCCACGGAATGCTGGAGACGGAATTGTTCGCATTTCTAGAGCGGACGTCAGACGCGGCGTTCGCCGTTACCGAGCAAGGGGAGATCTGTTCGTGGAACAAATCGGCTGAGAGGATGTTTGGCTACCCAGCGGCTGAAGCACTCAACCGGACTTGCATTGAACTTCTGGATGGATTTGGGGCATTGGAAACGCAAGTCTGCACTGGTGAGTGTAGCATTCAACGTTGCGCTGCACAGCACTTGGAGATCCCCGATTTCGATCTCAAGGTGACGACTCGCTCGGGTGAAAGACTGTGGGTGAACGTATCTACAATCGTCTTCGACGAGCCCCGGCGGAGCCGGCGGTTGATCGTGCATCTCGCGCGCGACATCTCTCATCGTAAGCGGAACGAAGAGCTGCTGGCTCAGATGATGGAGCTATCACGACAACTGGTGGCAGCTCCCGTGGAGGTCAACGGCAAAGCTCCCGTCGTGCCCCTCTCGGATCAGGAACGGCGGATCCTCCGTTTATTCGCTAATGGCAAGAATTCGGCGGTAATCGCGCGCGACCTGGGGATCACGCAGCCCACGCTGCGGAATCACCTACACAGCATCAACGAAAAACTCAGAACGCATAACCGCCTGGAAGCCGTGACGCACGCGATGCATCGCGGCCTGATTTAAACTACCCATCAATCCGTCAAGCGCTTCCGCCGAGACAGCCGGACGCCGTCCACCAAATGTCCCGACGGAGATGACAAACGGATCATTTTACCTGGGTTCGCGGCGGCGCAAAATTAAACCAGTAGGGAGGTGGAACCGCGATGGCAGCCGTACAAGAACGCAAGGAGTGGCTGTTGAAGCACATGGGCAAGGATGCTATAGAGACGGCGACGATGGTGGCGGCATTCCGGCGAGACGAGGACCGGCGCGAGTTGGGGAAAATACTCGAACCGTGCGGATGGAAAGTAATCTGGAGTGAAACCTGTGCCACGGCATGCCAGGCTGTGCAGCAAAGCGCGGCTCCAATCGTCATCAGCGGGCGGACTTTTCCTGATGGTGAGTGGAGGGACCTATGGCGTCTCCTCCGCGGGCAGTCTCGCCCGCCGATGTTTGTTCTAGCTTCGCGGCTCGCAGACGAGTCGTTATGGGCAGAAGTGCTAAATCTCGGCGGGTACAATCTCTTGCTGAAACCTTTTCGTCCCGAAGAGGTGGTCTGGACGGTGCATGGCGCTCTCACGGCATGGCGGAATGCGCGAGCAGCGGACGCCGCACGTTTGGAGCTCAGCATGGCGGCCCACTAGGAGCTTTGAAAGGAGCAGAGAAGATGTCTCCGGCAACGCATTCAGCCGGCCATTTGGTCACTCTGGCATCACGACGTGAAGTGGCTCTCCGCACTTTGGCATTCGAAATTACGCGGCCGCCGGGCTTCCAATTCAAGGCGGGACAAACGGCGGATTTGACTTGGGTCGATCCTCCGGAGACAGATGGGGAGGGAAATACACGTACTTTTTCGATCGCCAGCGCGCCACATGAGCCGCAACTGCTGTTCGCCACGCGTCTGCGAGATACGGCCTTCAAGCGAGTACTCGAAAAAACGGCATTGGGAACAACTCTTCGCATGGAAGGACCGTTTGGTGACCTGACGCTGCACAACAACGCCGGCCGGCCTGCGGTTTTGATCGCGGGCGGTATCGGCATCACACCTTTTCGCAGCATCGTTCGCCGCGCTGCCAACGAAAAGCTGCCGCACAAGATCCTGCTCTTTTATGCGAATACGGGCCCCGAGAATGCCGCTTTTCTGGAGGAGTTTACGGCTATTGCGAAAGATAATCCCAACTTCACCTTTATCCCGACAATTGACCAGCCGTCGCCATCCTGGCAAGGCGAAACAGGGCGAATCAGCGCTGAAATGCTCACGAAGCATATGAACGTTATCGCCTCACCTGAGTACTACGTCGCTGGTCCAATCTATTACGTTGCCGGCCCTCCCGCTATGGTGACGGCGGTTCGAATCGTGCTGAGCAATGCCGGAATCGACGATGACGATGTACGCAGCGAGGAATTCGCCGGCTACTGAGCCCAATCTTCGCGCCCAGGGCCATATTAAACGCTCACAACAGGGCAGGGCGATTTCCGAATAATGTCGTAGGCATCTGCTCCTAAACGCGCATCGGGGGAATTCCCGCGGCCGATGACGAGCAAATCGGCACTCAGCTTGCGGATGAGCAGCGCAGCCGCATCGGCAACATCGCCGGGCTCAAGCATCACTTGCGCCTGGGTACCCTCACGTGTTTGCAATTGTGCGGCGGTTTCCGCAGCTTCCGCAAGCAGGTGGCGGCGCCATTCACGCTCGAAGGTGTCTTCGAGGGGATAGTCCAGCCGCAGTTCAACATGTAAAATCGTGAGTTCCGAATGGAAGGCAGCGGCCCGGCCGTGGGCCCATCGGAGCACGGCTCCGCTCGCGGGGCCGAAATCCAGCGCACAGACGACCTGCTTGGGAGTGAGCCACTCAACCGGCGGTCCTTGGGCAAGATGGACACCGGTCCACACAGGGCAAGGAGCATCGTGGAGCACCTTGACCGTGACGGAACCCAATTAGCAAGCGGCGGAATGGTCCATAGCCGTGAGTGGGCATCATGAGCATGTCCGAGCCGTCTCGCCGCACTTGATCGACGATGGCTTGTGCTGGGGTCGCCTTCACGCAGGACTCGGCGAGTATTGAGGTGGCTCAGCGCCGCGCAGAGGAAATCATCCAAAGCCTTTCTGCGCCTTTTCCCGCCGGGCTTCGTTCAGTCTAGCGACTTCGGGAGAGACATCCTCAATCGGGGAGACCACGGCCGCTTTGCCAGTAAGATTCCTGGCGAAGCTCACCGATCTGTTCGGTAAGATCGAAAGTAAGGAACGGGCCGGCCGTTGGCTCCGACGCGCGCGCGGCGCCGCGGTATGTTTCGTCGAATTCAGGCATGGGATTGTCCCTCTCTTTTGGCCCGCGTGGACCAATATGTACTCCTTCAATTTAACTGCGTTGTTGTGTTCTGTATCGTATTGAGAGTGTTCGAGGGCGATGACGATAACAAAGTGCTGGGAAACATCAAGAACGCTCTCGCCATTGTCGAGCGGTTCGATTCGCTTGGCGCGGGAGGCAGCCGTGGTTCTGGACGCATCCGTATTCGCAATTTCCGTTCGGAGAAGATTGCGCTTGACGGTCTGACTCTATGAACACCTGGCGAATTCGGATTCGCCCTCTGTCCCCCTGGGCATCGCCCTGGCGATCGGACACGATATTTGGCTCCATCTGCTGGCGATTGCTGGAAACTGTACCCACGCGACTTCGAAACGATGATTGAGGCGTTCCAGGTTGAAGGCGAGCCTCCATTCCTTTTGTCCGACGCCTGGCCAGGCAACCTGTTGCCCGTACCTTCTCATGTCCGTGTCGAAGCCGAAGAGAGTACTGATCGAAAGAAATAGAAGCCTACACTTTACGTGCCCGAATCATCGTTCCGACACATCGCCGCTGGTCAAGACCGATCCGCGACGGATGTCGTTTCAAGCATTGTTCATTCGCTTCCCCGAGTTCAGACATCGATCGACCGTGATTCTGGAACTGCTGCCGAGGGCCAGTTGTTCGAGACCGATTGCCAGTACCTCGCCTCGGGGCGGGACTCGCTGGCCGTATACGTGCGGACCGATAAGCACCTCGACATGCTAGCCGCGTCCTTTCGTGCACTGGCCCTGACCGGGTACGGTAAGAAGTCCGGTACCGGACTCGGCGAGTTTGAACTGCTCGATGAACTGGAACGCTGCGAATGGCTCGATGGCTCTTCCGGATGCGAACGCCTTCGTTGCGCTGAATCACTTCATTCCCGCGCAGACGGACCCGGTGGACGGTCTATGGCGCACGCATGTCACCTTCCCCAAGTTCCACTCCAATTCTGTGAGGAATGTATTTAAAGGGGCGATAGTAATGCTGAGCCCCGGTTCCGTATTCCGGACCAGCGAAACGCCGCCTCGCGCGTGGTACGGCTCGGTTATCCCGGTACCACGACCTGAGATCCCGAAGGCTCCCCACTATGCATTGTGTTTCCCGGCTCCCGTCGTGTGGCCCAAGGTTGCTGCATGAAAGTTGCCGCGCTCTTCCCGGTCGGCCAAACAAAGGGCGGGTGCATAGCTGCGATCGAGCAAATTTTAACGCGTGAAGAGGCACTCAACATTTATCTGCTGCATGGGATCCTGGCTCCAGGTCAGAATCCGCCAGATCCTTCCGATGTCGCCAAACAAATTTCAGCGACCGACTTCGGCCGCCCTGTTTCCTACCGGCTGATCGCCCCGATCGATACATTTGACCTCTCCTCCGCCTACGCGGCGGCACGTGCCACTGTGCGTAGCATGGCCGCTGAGCAATACGACCGGGTATATGTGGGAATTACCGGCGGCGCCAATCCCCTTGTCGCTTCTGTCTTTCACTCTGCAATGACATACCTCGGCACTGAGGTTGTGCCGATCTATGTGCAGGGAAAGGGACTCGCAATAGAGGGGACTTTTGTCGCGGAAGACATTCGCCTGGATGTGCTCGCCGAGGAATCGATCAGTATGGCTCGTTTCGGACAAATGCGCGTAGCAGCGCAAATTGCTGACCGGCTTCCGGAGACCGGCAAGTGGTTGTTTGCGCGAGCATGCCTAGCCGCCCTCGCCGCATGGGATGACTTCGACTATGGAAAGGCACGCGACACTTTGAGGCGGCAGTTGCGGCATTGCGCCGACTATCAGGCTGATCCGCTTTTGTCAGGACTAGCGGATACAGTTGCGAGACTGGCCACGGCGGCTGACCGAATGGTAAACATGACGGCTGAGTTCCGAAACATTCAGGCCTTTGAGAAACTGGCGTCTGCCCCGGAATGGCCCTCCAAGGTGCGGGAAAATGGTGACTTGCTAGTGGCGGACGCGGTGGCCAATGCCAAACGCCGGTTTGACGAGGGTCGCTATACTGACTCGGTACTTCGCTCCTATCGAGCGGCGGAGTGCGCGACGCAAGTGCGCTTGTATGAAATCGGAATACATCCCGCCATGCCAGCGGCTTTCGGCGCAGCTTTTTCTCGGACTGGCGGCTTTGTCGATGGCGACAAACCCCTGTCCTTTCGCGATGGCCTGAAGTTGCTTAGGCACATCGGGACCGTTACGTGCGAAGGCATCGCGAAGAGTGTTCAAGACTTGGGCCAAACGCGGAACAACGCGTACCTTGAACATGGTCGTTCCCGCCAACCTTCCTTCAACTTCTGTGCCCTCGAGCAAGCTTTCACAGTGAGTCGTCCCTGGCCCTCCACAACGGATAACGTAATCCGGCAAGCCGATTGATCAGCAGAGCCTGGGCAACCAGCAGGAACACAGCTACTTCGATGATGACGAGTTCCCGCGGTCTCGAAATGATACCGAGAGAAACGATGAGGGTAGTGGCGCCGGCCGGTGGATGGCTGACGTTGAATAGAACCATAGCTGCACCCGTGGCCGAGAGCGAAAGAGCCGCTGCCAGGATTCTCGGCCAGAAGATACCTGCGTGTGCTCCGAACGGCAAAGCTCCGGCGCCCGTAATAACGAACGCAAGATAACCGCAGATGAGCCCGATCAGGTGACCGAAAATGGTGTTCCGCGGGCTGGACGCTTTCGAGAGCGGATCGAAGAACAGTAGATAGGCGGTGGGTCCGAGCGATGGAAACACAAATGGGTTGCGACTCACGAAAGCTAAGAGGGCCAGCACCCCGATGGTGATGAACCCATTCACGAGTACGTAGATCGCCCGCACAATTCGCGGCGGAAAGCGATGCAGCAGCCAGTCCAGCCGGAGCCGCCGGAACAGCCGGCGAATGTGGTCGGGGCTGGCGCGTTCATTGGCAGAATCCCGCATCAAATATTTGGCAGCAGGTCGAAGTACTCGTCGTCCTCATTTTTGCCGCCTTCCCCTTTTCCGAGCAGCTTCTCCGACCGAATGAACTCGATGCGTTCGATCCACTTGACCATCTTGTAGCCAAGCTGGTTCTCCACACGCAGCCGCAGAGGCGCGCCATACACCGGCGGAAGCCTTTGCCCGTTCATCCGCGAGGCAAGCAGACACTGGGGTTTCAAAACATTCTCGATGCTTTGGGTATCGTAATAGTGCCCTCCATAAAGAGCCTCGCCGAAAGAGAAGAAAGCAACCGCGGCAGCTTCCAGTTTTGGACGCACCAGGTCGATGAGCATCTCCATGGGAATACCGCCCCATTTGGCGATGCCGCTCCACCCCTGGATGCAGTGATGCATGGTGATATGTTCGATCACGCCTAACCGTTCCAGATCGGCCAAAGAAAGCTCAATCGGCCTTTCGACGAGGCCTCCCACCTTCAGCCGGAAATCCTCGAAACCGGTTTCCGCCAGCCGCTTCCAGTCGTCCCGGATCGGCATCTTGCCGTTTGGCCAGAAGTACGGCGAGATTTCTTTGTCGGAATATTTCTGCTGCGGAGCCAGTCGATTGAGCGTGAGGAGCTGCATCGGATAGGTCACCGACTTCAGAGCATGCTGCAACGCGCGCGGGCGAGACCAGGACAGGTAGTGCGCCGCGACCCACGAAAGGATCACCAGCCCGATGCCTATAAAGCCCAGTTGCATACTCAGACGGCCCTGGTCGTCGCTGCCCAGCACAATGTGGTTCATGTTCCGCGCGAAGCCGGTCATCACGATCAATGTCACATGCACCACGAGGAACGCCAAGAAACCGAGCATCGTGAGGAAGTGAATTGACCGGGCCGCTTGCCTGCCTCCGAAAATTCTGGCATACCACGGAAAGCGGTTCACCACTGCCGGCGACATCGCGGTCCCGGTCAGTATGGCTACCACGCCAAAGACGAAGACCACCACAAAGTAAGCGACCTGCTGCAGCGCGTTGTACCCGTAAAATCCGTTCGGCTCCGCCGGCATGTGAAGTGTCGCGTAATGCACCCAGGTGTTCCAGGCCTGCAGCAGCACCAGCGGAGACGCCGGCACGATACGCTTCCACTGCTCGGTGGCGAAAAGCATGCCGATGAAGATAACACCGGTAACGATGAATCCGTGAACCATGATGAAATGCCAGATCCGCGCCACCCCGATCGTGTGCCGGTATCCGGGCGTGGCCGCCAGCGGAGAGATGTACCGAGCATCGTCCTTGGCCGTCCAAATTCGATCGCGAGGAACTTCAACCGGCGTAAGGCGGAGCCATTCGCTTCCGGGCGTGCAGTTATCGTTAAAGTACAGGCGTGGATGATCCATCAAAATCGAGAGGCCGCTGCGTATCAAAAGCATTACGAAAAGGAAATTGAAAAAATGGCAGTATCGAACCCAAACGGGGAATCCATGGGGCCCGGCAAAGTTGTTCGGATAAATCTGGGGAACGGGCGGAATGCTGGGTTCCCCGATCAGGGTAATTTCAATCCATGCCGCTAAAATCAACGATACAATCACGCAAACGGCTCCGATCAGGATCGACGGCCGAATCCAGATACGAAACCGGCGGTCGGGCGGATAATGGACGGCTTTGTGAGCGGCATCGAATGCGATCATGCTTGGTTCCCTATCTTGAGATTAGGGCGGGCACGGCTAACGCTCAATGATCAAAGTCACAACGCAAAATATGGCCATGGCCTCACCGCTTGACAAAGGTCCCCCTAAACCATACAATTGCCTAACGAGCGATAGGTTGCGCAGAGCAACCTGCCGTTTCCCGTGGGAGGCGGGACCCCAGTGAAAATTCATGCTGCTATCGTGCTTACCCTCGGAGTGTTCGCGGCAGTGCCGCAAACATCTCGCGCCGCCGAACTGACCGCCCGGCAGGTGACATTCACTAAAGATGTCGCGCCGATCCTTCAGGCGAAATGCCAGGATTGCCACCGCAAGGGATCTATGGCGCCGATGTCGCTGGTCACCTACGAGGAGACGCGCCCATGGGCAAAGGATATTCGTCAGCGCGTGATCACTCGCAACATGCCGCCCTGGCACATCGATAAGACCGTCGGGATCCAGAAATTCCAGAACGATATTTCGCTCAGCGACGACCAGATTGCCACTATCGTCCGTTGGGTGGATGAAGGCGCGCCGCAGGGCGATCCCAAGGACATGCCGCCCGCCAAAGAGTGGCCCGATTATAGAGGATGGCAGCTTGCGAAGCAGTTTGGCCAGCCGGACCTTGTGCTGAAATCTGACGACTACACCATGCCGGCTCACGGGCAGGATGTCTGGTTCAAGCCTCTCACCAACATCCCGATTACCGAGCCGCGCTGGGTGCGCGCGGTCGAGATCCGGCCGGGCACTCCCGGGGGCCGCCGGATTATGCATCACGTCCTCGCGCGGCTCTTGCAGCAGGAGCCAGCGTCGCAGTTCGACGATGGCACGGGCGGGGGCGCCGCTGGAGACGCCGGACTTCTGATGGAGTGGGCCATCGGCAAGAACTACGACATCTATCGCCCGAACACCGGCAAACTGCTCCTGCCCGGCTCCCGTATCTGGTGGGAGCTGCATATCCATGCAGTGGGCGAGCAAATCCGCGATCATGCCGAGTTAGCCGTCTACCTGTATCCGAAGGGCGAGGAGCCGAAATACCGGACGCGGCTTGTGTTATTCGGCGCAACCGCCACGCAGGGCGCGCCACTGGATATCCGGCCCAATTCGCTCTCGGAAACGGAAGGCTTCCACGTGCTCAAGCAGGCCGCCCGCTTGGAGAATTACCAGCCGCACATGCACCTGCGCGGCAAAGCCATGGAGATGGAGGCCATTCTGCCGGACGGCACGCGCGAGATACTAAGCTACGTCGATCATTTCAATTTCAATTGGATGATCAACTATATCTACGCG
>DATBID010000195.1:0-2555 GCA_036557125.1 Bryobacteraceae bacterium
AGGTATGGGAAAGCGGGCAGCGGGCGCCATGCGAATGTCCAGCCGTGGCCGCCCAGCGTCAGGCGGCTGACGCGCTCGCGCGCGCCGTGGACAATTCCGTCCTGGTCCAATGCCCGCAACCGAACGATATCTTGGGCATCCCCGAGCGAGGAGCGGAAGAACAGATCGCGGTCGACCGCGACTCGCACCCAGCCCTGCAACGCGGTCCGCCGCTGCGCGACTGTCGTAAGAGCCGCGCCGGCGCGGTACAACGGAACGAACAACCGCAGTGTCGTGGCGTCCGCCGTCAACACCGCCATTCCCGAATCGCGCGCTCTTTCCTGGTCGCCGTCGCCCGACGGTTTTACGATCGAGAGGTCCGTCAGACCTACATAGCGGCCGCGCCGGCTCACCCGGGCGATGTAGTCCGGCCAGGCTTCGGGCCCGGAATTCGCGGCAAACTCCGCCACCCGCCAGCCGAGATCTTCATACGTACGGTAGCTGCCCTGGATGCGCGTTTCGACCATCTGGATGACGTCGTTCAAACGATCCTGGTCATAGCCGGTCCGGATGCGATCCATACCGGCGTATAACCAGCCGCTGCACGCCCAGCCCGCTACCAGAACGCAGGCCGGCAACCTCAGGCTGCCAATCGCGCGAAAGGCGCCTACGGCCATTCCCGTGAGAGAAATGGCGACCAGGAAAAGCGCGAGATTCTGCAGATTATCGCGGAGGTTCCCTCCAGCGAAAGGACCAATGCCGAAACGGGTAGCGGCGATCGCCGCAAACGAGGCGATGACCGCAGCGAATCGGGCTGCGGTTCCTCCCAACCAGGCCGCGGCGATTAAGACAAATAGGAAGGCAGAGAACAGGAGATATCCGTCATTGGAGAGGAAGAAAACCCAGTAACAAGCCGCCGCAACGGCCGCCAGGTAGACGAACAACTGAAGCGCCAACCAATAGCTGCATTTCGGGCGATCGGTTCTCCACGATCGGGCGAGTGCCAGGAATGTCGGGCCCCCGGTGAAAAGACTGAGGGCGTCAACCGCCCACCAGCGCCGGAACAAGACGGCCCACGAGGAACCCGGAATGCCCCCCGCCGCGGCCAGACACGAGGCGCCCAAGGCCCCTCCGATCGCTGTCGCGACGACGCCGGCCAGTGCGATCCCGGTCATGTCCTCGAAAGGTCCGAGAAATTTCTTCATGCCCGCGATCCACCGGACCAGGGCGACGGTCACAAATGTACGGGCCAGGCTGGCGAAGGCAATGCCGCAGGACGGCAGCCACGCCATGTGCCGCGAGATTGCACCCTCGAAATAAAACGCCAGCAGGATGGGCCAATATCGGGTGCCGAATACCAGCAGGGTTACTAGATCAAACCCCAAACCCGGGAACGCCGGCATGATCTGCGACTTTTCGACAATCAAGAGCTTGCCGAGCGCGCGAAAACCGAAGTGAACGATCGCGATGAATAGAGTTACAACCGGGTAAGGGGTCCGGCGAAGAGAAGAAGCGGCGAACGGGTCGTTACCGCGAACATGCCGCCACAAGCGGTTCCAGGCAGGAATTGTAGACGCCATCTAGGAAACGCACACGAAGCGAATCCCATCGTCCTCCCGCCGCGCTGGGTCGGGCAATACTCCCGTTGGTTAGGCGTCAGTGGCGGTCGTCGTGGCCGTGACGCCAGTTCCAGTATTCTTGCTGCTCTTCGGCACGCCGCCTATTGTAATCTTCATGACGGCGGTGCGTATCGGCTTCCCAGCGATTGTAGTAGCCGGATTCTCCGGGGCTCCATCGGTGGTAGTCGGAGTGGCCAGGATCGTAATACCTTGCGTGCACAGCACAACCGCCAACCAGGGCGATTGCCCCGAGAGCACCGGCTGCGAGAAGTTTTCGAATTTCAGATGGAAGGCGAGTCATGGTGAGAGGGGAAGCAATTCTCTCACCAACCCAGGCGATCGCAAGCCGTCCGTGTCATGTAATTGTCACGAAACTTGCAATTTGTTACCAAACATTTACTTGACCGTCTTTGCGGCATCCACTTACTATTGGCCTCTGTTCAAAATCCCTTTCCAGAGGAGAGTTCTGTCCGTGAGAAAATCCGTCCGCCGTTTTTCCAGGTTTGCCTTTGCCGCTGGGGTCCTGACTGCATCGCTCGCGCAAGCCCAAATCAGCCTGCTCGCTAAGGGCGAGCTCAACGGGTCGCGCGCCGGATCCTATGCCGATCTCTCCGGCCTTGCTTATAAACTCGAGAACGGCGCCCCGGCGAACCTGCTCGGCGGACTCGGATCGGCTCTCGCTTACGCAGGCGGCAACACCTTCCTGGCCTTGCCCGATCGCGGACCGAACGCCATCCCCTACAACACGGCCATCGACAACACCGCCAGCTACATCAACCGGTTCCACACCATCACGATGGATCTCGACCGCAACACCAGCGGCACCGGGCTGCCGTTCACACTGACACCGAAACTCCGCGCCACGACTCTGCTGTGGAGTTTGACGCCGCTCGTCTATGGGACCGGCAGCGGCCTCGGCGTCGGGTCTGGTGTTCCGCCCCTCAACAACTTCTTCCT
>DATBID010000196.1:0-11582 GCA_036557125.1 Bryobacteraceae bacterium
GCGCAGCTTGATCGTTTTCTTAGCAGGAATCGGATTCGGCGCCGCCGGAGTGCCGTACCAGGTCGCGACACCCGGCTATCGATTCCAGTTCCCGCGGGATCACTTCAACCACCCGGATTTTCGCACGGAATGGTGGTATTACACGGGAAATGTGCAGGCCGAAAATGGACATCGCTATGGCTTTGAGTTGGTCTTTTTTCGCCAAGGCGAACGGCGCGGGCCCACAGAGAATCCGTCCGCATGGCGTGTGGACGATCTATACCTGGCGCATTTGGCGCTCACAGACATTGACGGGAAACGTTTTCGCTACTACACCCGATTGAACCGCGCCGGGCCAGGTATTGCCGGTGTGAGTTTCGAGAAGAGCCGCATCTGGAACGGCAACTGGGGATCGAGTTGGGATTTCCGGTCCGGCTCGCAGACACTTACGGCCACCGCCGCCGATATTCGCTTCCAATTGCGCCTCGCTCCCCGAAAACCGGCCATCATCAACGGCAAAAACGGCGTGAGCCAAGAGGCCGATGGCGCTGGGCAAGCCTCGTATTACGTGTCATTCCCAAGACTTGCTGTAGACGGCACTCTGAATGGCGCCCACGTCACCGGTTCCGCCTGGATGGATCACGAGTGGTTCACATATCAATTGGCTGACAACCAGGTGGGCTGGGACTGGTTCAGCGTGCAATTGGACAGCGGCGCGGATCTGATGCTATTCCGCCTCCGCCGCGCCGATGGCAGCATAGACCCACACTCGGCGGGCACATACATCGACCGCGACGGCCGCGCGACGCATCTGAAGCAGAGCAACTTTTCGCTGGAGCCGCTCGCCCTCTGGCGCAGCCCCCACACCCACGCGAGCTATCCCGTGCGCTGGCGCATTCAGGTCCCCGGATGGAAGCTCTCGCTGGAGTGCAACGCTTCGCTGGCCGATCAGGAACTACCGGCCGAAGACGGAATCGGCAACACCTATTGGGAAGGGGCCGTTCAATACACCGGATCAGCAGCAGGCGTGGGGTACCTGGAAATGACGGGATATGAGAAGCCCGTACATTTTTGACTCAGGGCGAAAGCCTCAGTCTTTTCCAGCATTCCGGGGCGAGATAAAGTTAATGACCTGCCGGTCGTTCCGCCGATAGACGCTAAAGTCCTTATCGTCGATCGTCAGGACCTGACATCGCGGATGCAACTCACTCATGACCACGACCGACGCGTCGGCGAGGTCCATCTGGCGATACCGCAACATCAGGGTGCGGATGCGCGGCCACTGTGCTGAGAGATCGAATTCCAGCCGGACTGCCTGCCGTTCTAGCATTTCGAACAAAGAATGCACCGGCAGGCCGTCTTCTCGGAGAAAATACACAACTTCGGTGAGCACTGGCTCGCAAACCAACAGCGGCGCTCGCACTTCCTTCATAACCGCGACAGCCCATTTATGGTGCGGATCATTGCGAACAAGGTAGGCAAGGAGCGGACCGGTATCGCAGATTGTGGTCATCGCCGCCGAAACCTGCGGCGGGCATTCGAAGCCGGCACTCCGCTGCCGGTCAGGCTGCCCGCGAGGTCGGCGCTAATCCCGTGGACCGAGCCGGCGTCTGCGGGTTCGGCTTCGATGCGTTCGCGGACGAGTGCCGCAATACTGCGGCCGCTCTCGCGCGCCTGCTCCCTAAGTTGCTGGGCGACAGCCTCCGGCAGCTTGATTGTAATGCCTTTCATCCGCGCCATATTCATAGGGTAACTCAAAACTGATAGAGGGGGAATACCCTGCTTCCCGATGCCTCTGAGGGTATTTGTTCGGCAACCTCCCGTTACACTGAATAATCTGCCTTCGTCTTTTTCAGCCCGGAGCGCGTCTCCTCTCCAGGAGCCAGAGATTTGATCTTTCGGTCCGTGGAAGATGCCGATCTCATCCGCAAGGCCGGAGTCCGTTCCGGTCCCGCGGCGGTGGAGGCGTTTAATCTTCTGGTGTCCCGGTGGGAGAAGCGGGTCTACAACTACCTACTCCGGCTCACCGGCAACCGCGAAGACGCTCTGGACTTGACACAGGATGTTTTCTTGAAGGCATACCAGAATCTGCGCAAGCTCGAAGATCCCAGCCGTTTCGGTCCCTGGCTGTACCGCATTGCCCACAACGAGGCCTACTCGTTGTTCCGCAAGCGTCGGCCGGAGGGGGAGCTGCCGCCCGATTCCCGCGAGGGCGATGCCGACCCCGATATCGAGCTTGCCGTCGGCGCAGGCCCGGCCTTTCCGATCGAGCTGACTCTGGCCGTTAGAAATGCGCTCAACCGGCTCTCTCCCGACCAGCGCGAAGCCGTGGTGCTCAAAATCTACCAGGGCTTCAAGTTCGAGGAAATGGCCGAGATCCTGGGTTGCCCAGTTTCCACCATCAAGTCCCGCCTCTACGCCGCGCTCGAGATTCTCGAAGCGGAACTGGCTCCCATTCAGGCTCGACGAGGTGTGTCATGAGTTGCTCGCCATTCGATTTGAAGGATTATTTTCTGAAGGAACTGCCTGCGCCGGAGCGGCAGCAGGTGGACCTTCACTTGAAAACTTGCCCAGCCTGCCGGGAGGAGGTGGACCGGTTGCGGCTCACCGAAACGGCCTTGGCCTCGCTCCGCGATGAAGAAGTCCCCCGGCGGCTGGCTTTTGTTTCCGACAAGATCTTCGAGCCGTCGCCTTGGGCGCGCTTCTGGAGTTCCGGTGCGCGCTTGGGATTCGCTTCGGCCGCGATGCTATCCGGGGTGCTCGTCGTCTTCGCGGTGACCGGCGGGGCCCAGAAGCAGACCGCCAACCTGACCCCACAAGTACAGCAACAGATTCAGGCGGCCGTGGATAAGGCCGTCGCTGCCAGTGAGGCCCGAACCGATGAGCGCATTGCCAAACTCGCGCGCTATGCCGATGCCGCCATCGATTATTCCCGCCGCCAGGAACTGATGTTCGAGCGCAGCAGCTATGGAGAACGCCAATGAAATTCGCAGCTCTTCTGTTATTCGCCGGCCCGTTATTCGTGAGCAACGCTTTCGCGCAGCCTCCCCTGAAAGTGGTGGCCACCAGTCCCGCCGGAAGCCCGCTCTCTATACGCCAGGCGGTCGCCGACACGGAAAAACGTCTGGATGCGAAGATCGCCCAAGTCGGGGGCAAGGAAAAGGTTTATGTTCTCGGCCTCACCCGCGGCCTTTATCTGGCCGGTTACGGCGCGGTATTCACCCAGGAAGTCGATCTCATCGAATCGCCTCATCCCAATCCCTTCCACCAGCAGATCACCCCGCAGGAAGCCGCCGCCGTGCGCCAGCGCAAGCTCGAAAACCTGACTGTGCTGCGCAAGGCTCTCCGCGATATGTGGGCGGAGGCCGCCGCAACCCTTGCGCCTATGCCCGATAGCGAACAGGTGGTGCTGGCGGTGCGCCTGCTCTATCAGCCCTGGGAAAATAAGTCAGGCCTGCCTTCGCAGATTATGGTGAAAGGCGAGCGCAAGGCCAATGCGGCGGCACTTCAGATAGAAGAACAGTAGTGATTCAGGCCACCCTCAGCTCAAGCGCGCAACAGCTCATTCCCCATCGCCGCCTGGGCGAAATGCTCATCGAGCGCGGCAAAATTGAGCCGGAGGACCTGGAGCGCGCGCTCGAATTGCAGCAGGAGCGCGGCGATAAGCTCGGCAAAATTCTGGCAGATATGGGGCTGGTGGCGCAGCGCGATGTGCTGGCCGCGCTTTCCGAGCAACTCGGCCTGCCGCTGGTGAACATCGAAGGGCCGCCGCCCTCGGCCCCCGAAATCGAAGGCCTCTCCGAGCGCTTTCTTCGCCAGTGCCGTGCCTTTCCCGTTAATCTGGCCGATTCCACCCTCACGCTCGCCATGGCCGATCCGCTGGATTTCGAAACCATCGCGACCGTCCGCTCGTTCTGCGGCTTCGAAATCCAGACCGCTCTGGCCGCGGAGCAGGAAATCGTCGACGCGATCGACAAATATTACGGCGAAAGCGACCGCCAGACCCTCCTTCCGGAAGGCGACGACGAGCAGGCCAGCGCCGATCTCGAGCACCTGCGCGATATGGCGAGTGAAGCGCCCGTCATTCGCCTGGTCAACGCCATGATCGCCGAAGCCGTGGAAAAACGCGCCAGCGATATCCATATCGAGCCGTTCGAAAAAGAGTTCCGCGTCCGTTTCCGCGTGGATGGCGTCCTCTTCAATCAGGAAACGCCGCCCCGCGAGTTGAAAGCCGCCATCATCTCGCGGCTGAAACTAATGGCCAAGCTCAATATCGCCGAGCGGCGCCTGCCGCAGGATGGGCGCATCAAACTGAAAATCCTCGGCCGTGAAGTAGACCTTCGCGTTTCCACGCTGCCCACGCTCTACGGCGAGAGCGTTGTGATGCGTCTGCTCGACCGCTCCACCGGCGATTTCTACGATCTCCGCCGTCTCGGCTTCGATGACCGCATGCTGTCGCGCATGGAGCATTTCACCAGCTTGCCGCACGGCATCTTTCTGGTCACTGGTCCCACCGGCAGCGGCAAATCCACCACGCTCTATTCCGCGCTCAAGCGCATCAACCTGCCGGACAAAAAGATCATCACCATCGAAGACCCCGTCGAATATCAGATGGATGGCATCAACCAGTTACACGTGAATCCGCAGATCGGCCTCACCTTCGCCGCCGGCCTCCGCCACATTGTCCGCCAGGACCCCGACGTAATCATGGTGGGCGAAATCCGCGACCGTGAGACTGCCGATATTGCCATCCGCGCCGCCCTCACCGGCCACCTGGTCTTTTCGACCCTCCACACCAACGACGCACCCAGCGCCATCCAGCGTCTCACGGATATGGGCGTCGAAACGTATCTCATTACCTCGTCCTTGGTAGCCGTGCTCGCCCAGCGCCTGGTGCGCGTGATCTGCCGCAATTGCAGGCAGTCCGCCGGCCAGACGCTCGCGCCCGATGGCGAGTTGGTCGAAGTTTTCAAAGGCGCCGGCTGCGAAGAGTGCGGCGGCACCGGCTACAGTTTCCGCGTCGGCATTTTTGAGCTGATGGAGTTGAACGACGAAATGCGGCGGCGCATCATGAGCAATGAAGATGCCGCCTCGCTCACCCAGGCCTCTCGCCGCAACGGTATGCGCAATCTCCGCGAGGACGGCTGGCGAAAAATCCGGGAAGGCGTCACCACGGTGGATGAAGTGATGCGCGTCACGCAAGAATTCTGATGGGCACTTTCTACTTCCGCGCCGTCGCCACCGATGGCCGCATGCGCAGCGGCAGCCTCACGGGCGACAACGAAAAAACCATCACGCGCGAGCTGCGCAAGCAGGGCCTCACACCGGTCTACATCGGCTCCTCGCCCAAAGGCACTTCCCTCAACCTCAATTTAAAGCTCCCCTTCGGCCGCTCGACCGGGCGCGATGTTCTGTTCTTCACCCAGGAGCTTTCCACCCTTCTCAACGCGGGCATTCCCCTCGATCGCGCCCTCTCCATCACCGCCGAACTCACTGTCCGCGCCAATTTTCGCAGCATCGTGCTCGATGTCCTGCGCGTGCTCAAGAGCGGCCGCTCGCTCGCCGACAGCCTCGCCACTCACCCCGATTATTTTTCGGATCTCTACATCAACATGGTGCGGGCCGGAGAGGCTTCGGGCGCTCTGGCCGTTATCTTCGAACGCCTCTCCGAATTCGAGCGCACCCGCGATGAGCTGCGCAATTACATCATCTCGTCGCTAATCTATCCGGCCTTACTGTCACTGGTCGGTGTAGGTTCCATTTTCATGCTGCTCTATTTTGTGGTGCCGCGCTTCGCCGGCATCTTCTCCGATTCGCGCATGAAGATTCCCGTTCCCATGCAGCTTCTTCTCGCCGCCAGCCACTACGTGCAGGCCTACTGGTGGATGGCGGCATCCACCATTGCCGCGCTTGTGATCGCTTTGCAGATTTATACGCGCACTGCTGCCGGCCGCCTTTGGTGGGACCGCACGCGCCTCAAAATTCCGCTTTTAGGCGATGCTCTCCGCAAAGCCGAAACTGCGCGTTTTGCTCGTTCGATGGCTACTCTCATCGCCAACACGGTGCCGCTGGTGCAATCCATTGCCATCGCCGCCGCCACGCTGGGCAATCGGATGATCGCCGGCGCCATGACCGGCGTGGCCCAAGGCGTCAAGCGCGGCGAAGGCATCGCCGGACCGCTGCGCAAGGCCGGCGTGTTTCCGCCTCTTGCGGCCCATCTCCTCACGGTGGGCGAGGAGACCGGACACCTCGATCATATGTTCCAGCGGATGGCCGAAATCTACGAAAACGATACTCGCGCCGCCATCCGCCGCTTCACATCCATCTTTGAGCCGATCGTCATCCTGGTGATGGGTATCGTAGTAGGATCGATGATTCTAAGCATGCTGCTGGCAATTACGAGCATTAACGATGTGCAGATCTAAAAAAACGAACCAACGAAAACGCAGCCGCGCCGGCGTCACCCTCATCGAGATGCTGGTCGTGATGACCATCATCGCCTTGTTCGTGGCTCTGGTCGCGCCCGCCATGCTGAAGAAGGGCGACGCCGCCCGGGTCACCGCCACCAAGGCGCAGATCCACAACTTCCAGACCGCTTTAGGCGCTTACAAGCTCGACACCGGAACCTTCCCCAGCAGCGAGCAGGGGTTGCAAGCCTTGCGCGCCAAACCCGATGGCCTCAACCAATGGGCCGGCCCCTATATGACGCAGGACATTCCCAAAGATGCCTGGGGTCACGACTTTGTCTACAAATATCCCGGCGAGCACGGCGACGAACCCGATATTACCTCATACGGCGCCGATGGCCAGCCCGGAGGCGACGGCCTCAATGCCGATATCGTCAGTTGGAAAAACCAGTAGAGTGGGGTCAGGGCTTCTGCCCTGCCGCCGGGCTTCTGCCCGGCGCACTCGACCAGAGAAAGTCTTCAGGTTCGGTAACCAGGCCCGCTCGGACAGGGTTATTTTCGATATACCTGCGAATCCGCTCGAACTCGCCGTCGCGGACGAGATGGTCGTAACTTTCGTCCTGCCAGAACGGTTTTCCCGAGAGTCCCAGAAGCCGATTCGCTTCATGCGCAGTGAATCCTTTGAGCGACCGCAGCCAATCGGAACTGCGAACGCGAGGAGTAACAAGCATGTGGACGTGATTAGCCATGACAACGAAGGCGTGCAGGTCGTAGCGGCGAAAACGCGTGTCGCCGTCTTTGATGGCTTGGCGGACGATTGCCGCGATCTCAGGCTGCCGCAAATACGTAGGCCCGGATGTGGCGGCATCCAACAATCGGTCCATAGCAACAAAGGCCTTCCCGTTGCTCATCCGCTTTGGAGGAAACGACCGGTTTGCGGGGAGGCTTCCGTGGAGGCGGAACGTCACGAACAGCGGCTCGCCAACAACGTAGAAGTGCGGCAAGCGGCGTTCGTAGCGATTCACGTTGAAGATAGTACTTCGCGCAAGGCGGAACTCTCATTTGGAGTTGCTCCCTCGCGCCGGGCAGAAGCCCGGCGGCAGGCCAGAAGGCCTGGCCCCACTGGGGTCACCCTGATGGAGATGCTGGTGGTGGTCATGATTATCGCCCTGATCGCCGGCATCTCGGTTCCCGCGGTTTCTGCCGGGATCGATAGCGTCCGCCTCCGTTCCGCCACGGATTCGATCTCCGCTTTCCTGAATGCCGCCGAAGTGCGCGCCGAGCGCCGCCAGGAACCGGTCGAACTCATCGTTTCCCCCAAAGAAAACGTTTTCGAGCTGTATTCCAACGAGCCCGGCTTTACGCGCGAACTCAAATTACCGGACGGCGTCTCAATAGAAGCCGTGCTTCCGCAGGAATCTGGCGAGGAGGGCCCGCGACGCCTCATCCTATTTCCCGGCGGCGCTATACCCGCGATCGGCGTGCAAGTCGCCAACCGCCACGGTTCGCGGCGCATCGTTCACCTCGATCCGATGACCGGATTTCCCCGCGTGGAGGTAGTCGCGGCGCAATGAGAACCGCGCGCGGATTCACGCTACTGGAAATGATGGTCGCGACCGTCATCCTAGCCGTGGCGATCGTGGGTTTGGTGTCGGCGATTTCCGGCTCGCTGCGCAACGCCGCCCGTCTCACCGCTTACGATCGGGCCGTCCAGCTTGCCCAGGAGCGTATGAACGAATTGCTGCTCGACGATCGCCTTCCCCGCGGCAGTGTGCTCGAAGGCGCTTTCGACCCGCAGCAGAGCGGCGGCATTCCCGCTGGATGGCGCGCGCGTGTTTCTCTTGCCGAAAAACCACCCGCCCCGGCACCCGGCGAAATGGCTATCGACCGTGTCGAATTAGAAGTCTGGTGGATGTCCGGCGCGCAGCGGCGCACGTTCAACCTGGAGGCGTATAAGCCGCACGCCCTTCGCCCCGAAGATATCCCTGCTACGGCGGCCCCCCAATGAAAGAAAACGGCGTCACGTTGCTCGAAGTGCTCATCGCGGTGACGCTGCTGAGCCTGCTCTCGGTCGCGATGTTTCTCGCCATGCGCATCGGCCTGAATTCGTATGAAAGGGCGGGAACACGGCTGATGGACAACCGCAGAGTGGCCGGAGCGCAGCGTATCTTGCAGGACGAGATCGAAGGCCTGGTGCCGGTGATCGCTACCTGTGGGGCGGTGGCTGGAGGCCCTGGCCAGAAGGCGCTGTTCTTCGAAGGCCAGCCGGAGGTGATGCGTCTGGTTTCCACGTTCTCGCTCAATCAAGGTTGGCGCGGCCAGCCGAAGATTCTGGAAATCCTGGTGATCCCGGGAGAAAACGGTCTCGGCGTGCGCCTGGTAGCAAACGAAACGCTGTACACAGGACCGCAGGGGGCGGGCAGATTCTGTACCGGCCCGCGCCAGTTCCTTCCGGCCGATGCCGGCCCGAAGTCGTTCGTGCTGGCCGACAAGCTGGCCTACTGCCACTTCGCCTACCTCTCGCCCGCGCCGGCCCCCTTACAGCCGCCGATTTGGCGAGACATCTGGATTACGGAGACCTGGCCCCTGGCTGTGCGCATCGATATGGCGCCGCTCGAACCGAACCCGGCCGCCGTGCAGCCGGTCTCCATAATCGCGCCGCTCAATTTGCACCGCAACCCGGCGATCACATATGAAGACGTGCAATATTAGTGGGGCCAGGGCTTCTGCCCTGCCGCCGGGCTTCCGCCCGGCGCAATCTACCAAATCACAACCCGGCATCGGCTGTGGGTCTTCCAAAGTACCGGATTGCGCCGGGCGGAATCCCGGCGGCAGGCTGAAAGCCTGCCCCACATCTCGCGGCAGCGCCCTCCTCGCCGTCCTCTGGGTCTCCGCCGCCCTCGCCGCCATCGGATTCTCCCTCGCCTCCACCGTTCGCGGCGAAACCGATCGCACGTCCACCTCGCTCGATGGCATCCGCGCTTATTACCTCGCCCAAGGAAGCATCTACCGCGCCACCTATGAACTCCTATGGTCGGTGCAGAACCCCGCGAAACGGGCCATCCCACGCTACTCCACGCACGTCGATTACACCTTCCCTACCGGTCAGGTGCGCGTTGACCTCATTCCCGAAACGGCCAAGCTCGATGTCAACACCATTCCGCCCGAGGATCTTTACAAGCTCTGTCTGGCGCTCGATCTCGATCCGGAGCGCGCCCGTGAAATCGCGCTAGCAATCGTGGACTGGCGCGGCCCGCCGACGGAAGGCGCCGGCTTCGCTGAATTTTATCAATCGCTCCAACCGTCTTTTCGCGCCCGTCATGCGTCTTTGGAAGAGATCGAAGAATTGCTGCTGGTGAAGGGAGTGACTCCGGACATCTTTTACGGCACGTATGTTCCTTCCGGTGAACTCGGCGCGGGGTCGAGTCCAGCGGACGAAAAACTCATTCCGCGCCCCGGACTGGTGGATTGCCTCTCGGTGTATGGCTCTAAAGGCGCGGTGGATGCCAATACGGCTGTTCCCGCGGTTCTCACCACAGTGGGCCTCCCGCCCGATGTTGCCGCCGCTCTGGTATCCCGCCGCAACGCGAAGCCTTTCGATCCCGGAACGCTGACCGAATTCCTCAGAGCCTACGGAGTCAACGGCGCCCGTTTGCGCCTGGAAGGTAACTCGATCATCACCATGCGCGCGACTGCGCGACTGCGCTTGGCTACCGGCGGCCTCTCCGATCTGCGGCGAACCGTGGGCGCACAGATCAAGTACATGCCTACAGGCTACGATGCGCCCATCCACATTCTGCGGTGGTACGACGCCGCCTGGAGCTTCTGAGTTGGCCACCGCCGCTTCCCCGGAAATCCGTCCCGCTCCCGCAAAGGTCCGCCCGGTATCGCAAGATGCGAAAAAGCTGCTGGCCTTCGGCTCCTCCATCGGCATCGAAATCGGCGCGGCGGATCTGGAAGTAGCGGCCGTGCGCGTACGGCCTACTCGCATCCAGGTTGCGGGCCACGCGACCATCGCAAATTTCGCCGCGCGCCCGGCCGGTGAGTGGGGCGCCGAATACACGGCCTTCCTGAAGTCCATCGCCATGGCTCACGTGAGCGCCACTGTGCTGCTGCCAAGGCGGGAAGTGATCGTGCGGCAGCTCGCCTTACCCGGCCTGGCCCGGCGGGATCGCGCCTCCGCCATCCGTCTCCAGTTGGAAACCTTGCATCCCTATGGCGACGACGATATCTCCTGGGACTGGACTCCCATTGCGGAAAACGCTGTGCTCGTCGGCATCGCGCGCCGCGAAACCGTCGAGCGCTACGCCCTCCTGTTCACCGAAGCCGGCATCGCCGTCGCCGGGTTTACCTTCTCTGCCGCGGCGATTCACGCTGCCATTCGTCTGAACGGAGATGCCGGCTCCGGATTCCTCGCGCTGCGGCGCTCTGGCCCCAACGCCATCGAAGCCTATGGCGAAAGCCCGGCGCGCCCCGTATTCTCCGCCGAATTTCAATTGCCGCCGGAGCGCGCGGCGGTGCTGGCGCTTTCCGAATTGCGCCTCCCGCCTGAAACCGCGCCGCGCGCGCTCGAAGAGGTGCTGCCGCACCCCGCGGAAAATCCCGTCTCTAATGACCTTTCCCGCAACGCACTGCCGTATGCAACCGCGCTGGCCGGGGCCTGTCCCTGGCTGGCGCGCGCGGCAAACGTGCTGCCCATGGAGCATCGCCGCTCCAGCTCCCGAGCCATCTTCATCCCCACCATCGTGCTTGCCGTGCTGGCGGCGGCGGCCCTTGCCGGAATGGCCCTTTACTCTCACCTCGCCGACCAGCGTTATTTGCGCCGGCTCCAGGCGGAGATCGCAAAAATCGAGCCGCAGGCCCAACGCGCCGCCGCGCTCGATCGCGAAATCGACCAGACCCGCGCCCGTTCCCGTCTGCTCGATCAATTCCGCGGCCAAACCCGCGCCGATCTTGACGCCCTCCAGGAACTCACCAAGCTGCTCGCCCCGCCCGCCTGGACGAGTTCCATCAATCTCACGCGCGACCAGGCCCGCATCACCGGTGAAGCGCCCCAGGCGGCTCCGCTCCTGCGCCTGATCGATGCCTCGCCGCTATTTGAAAACTCCGAATTTCTGGGCATCGGCAAGGGCAATGGCACGGAAACTTTCCAACTCCGCACGAACCGGGAGAAACATCCGTGAACGTCGGGGCCAT
>DATBID010000197.1:0-3254 GCA_036557125.1 Bryobacteraceae bacterium
GTACAAAGAATGTGAGCAAGCTTGTGCCGGTATGGTCTTATCGGCTGCAGCCCGCCGGATTCCGCTTCGCCACCGCGAGCGGAACTTCCGAGTTGACGCCCATAGTTGTGGGCGGCGTCATGTATATCTCCGCGCAGACACGCATTGTGGCGCTCAATGCCGAAAACGGCAGTGAAATCTGGCGGTACGAAGTGGCTTCGGGGCCGGCTTCGCCGCGCGGCGTAGCTTACTGGCCAGGTGACGGGCAGAACCCGGCGCGCATCCTGTTCACCGCTGGACGCAGCCTCACTGCTCTGAATGCAGCCACGGGCAAAGTCGATCCTGGTTTCGGCAATGAGGGCACGGTGGATATGGTGGTGCCTTACAACGGCGTACCGACCGTTTTCAAGAATGTCCTTACGGTTGGGGCGACTACAGGCGAGCGGGAGACTGGGCCACCGGGCAATACCCGCGCATACGATGCCCGCACAGGCGCGAAACTTTGGGAGTTTCAATCGGTGCCGCGACCGGGTGAGGTGGGCCACGAAACCTGGCTCGATGACGGGTGGAAAAACCGCTCTGGCACAAATACATGGGCCTGGTACATGACCGCGGATGAACAACGCGGAATCATCTATATGACCTTCGGCGCGCCCGCAGCGAACTATTACGGAGGCGACAGGCCGGGCGCAAACCTCTTCGGCAACTCAATTGTCGCGGTGGACGCCGCCACGGGAAAGTACAAGTGGCATTTCCAGGTGGTGCATCACGATCTGTGGGACTTCGACTTGCCTCCGGCTCCCGCGCTGGTGGATATCGTGCGGAACGGAAAGCGGACGCCGGCGCTGGCGGAGATCGGCAAATCCGGTTATATGTTCATACTCGATCGCGTCACTGGCAAGCCGGTATTCGGCGTTGAAGAACGTCCTGTGCCTAAAGGGGATGTTCCCGGTGAGTGGTATTCACCCACGCAGCCGTTTCCCCTGAAGCCTCCGGCTTTGGCCCGCGTCAGTATGAAACGCGAGGATCTGGTAACGGCGGAAGACACCACCCCCGAGCATGCCAAAGCATGCCAGGAACTTTGGGACAGGAACGGAGGATATTACAACGAGGGGCCGTTCTCCCCGTTCCTGTTCCACGAAGAAGGCACGCCGCCACGATACTCAATCCAGTTTCCTGGCGGCACTGGTGGGGCAAGCTGGGGCGGGCTCGCTGTGGACCCGAAATCGGGTTACGTGTTCGTGCAAACTCATGACGCTCCGCTCACCGGTTGGGTAGAAAAGAAGAAAGAGGGCGGGGGGTACGAAAATGTCAATCTGCCCTATGATCGCCCGAACGCCGGGGGAGGCGGTGGCAGAATCAGTGCGCCGATCACGGATGCGAAGGGCGGCACGGTGAACCTGCCTTGTTTCCGTCCTCCTTGGAGCCGTATTCTTGCGGTGAACGCGAATACGGGCGACATCGCTTGGAAGACTACACTGGGAACTAATGAAGCATTACCCGAAGGCAAGAGAAACGTGGGTGGGGCCGGGAGTGCCGGTCCGATCGTGACTGCGGGCGGGCTGGTTTTCATCGGCGCCGCCCAGGACGCCCGCTTCCGGGCTTTCGACTCAAGAACCGGAAAAGAGCTGTGGGCCGCCAAGCTGGATCGCATGGCGAATGCCGTGCCTATTACTTACGAGGGCCAGGATGGCAAACAGTACGTCGCCGTGACGGCAACCGATACTCTGGTCGTGTTTGCGCTTCCGTAGGTTACTGCGTGGGACGCCGGACGCTCCCGGTTCTCCCGATGATCCCGCTTTGAACACGCGACCGCCGTCGGCCGTTTTGACGGGTGCGCGCATTGGCGATGGACTTGCCATGAGCGCGCCGAACGCCGCAAAATTTTGAAAATATCGTGCCGGGATGGTCCCTTGAAATCGGGTCGAGGCATATAGCCTCGCCACATGGCCGAAAACGCCCTATGCGCGGATTCGGCCGGAGGACATCGGCGCCAATTGGCGTGTTTCGGTATTCTAGGCTCATGGACGTGATCTTCGAGATTCGCGACGCGGAAGAGGGCGGCTTTTATGCGCGCGCATTGGGCCACGGCATCTTCACCCAAGGTGAAACCTGGGATGAGCTTCGCGGCAACGTGCTGGCGGCGGTTTCACTCCATTTTGAAGGCGCCCCGACGCGTCCCCGATTGGTCCAGATGCATTATGTGAAGGACGAGTTGATTCCGTTGGAAGCGGCATGAAATTGCCCCGCGGCGTATCGGCCGATCGGCTGATCCGGGCGCTGGAAAAGGTCGGATACGAGGTGATCCGCCAAAAGGGCAGTCATGTCAGGCTACGACATCAAGGACCTCCCGCCCACACGATTACGGTTCCGCTACACAGCCCCTTAAAGACTGGTACGCTTCACGGAATCCTCGCCGAGGTTGCGGCCGCACGTTCAACTACCGTCGAATCGCTCTGCGAGTTGCTTTGAAGAGCGAATCTCAGGATCAATCCGGGGTTTCAGATATTCCACTTGGCCGTCTGACGCCTAAGTCGCCAAGTAGTTCGAAGCACCTGATTTCTCATTTCAAACTGACCCACCACGCTGAGGCGGCATCACGCTCCCAGCGCATTGAATTCGTGTATACTTTTGGCGCTGGGGAGCCTTCATGATTCGAGCGACGATAATAGCTACGGTCTTGTCTGCCTTGGGGACCGCTTATGCCGCGATTGACGATCCGGTGCGTTTGGATAGCGGCCTAGTAACCGGCACTGCTACTTCAACTCCGGACGTGCGTGTGTTTAAAGGAATCCCGTACGCGGCGCCGCCAGTCGGCGATTTGCGCTGGCGCGCGCCGCAAGCGCCGATGCATTGGGAGGGCGAGCGCAAAGCGGATCAGTTCGGGCCAGTGTGTATGCAGGGTACTGGTGGCGGAAATCAAAGGATGGGGGAGGATTGCCTGTACCTCAATGTCTGGACCGGCGCCAAGTCAGCAGGTGAGAAGCGGCCCGTGATGGTCTGGATTTACGGAGGCGGCTACAATACTGGCTCCGGATCGCAGGCAATGTACGATGGCGAGGCGCTGGCCAAGAAAGGCGCCGTGGTGGTCACGCTTAACTATCGCCTGGGTGTTTTCGGCTTCTTCTCGTATCCCGAACTGACCAAAGAATCCGACCGACGGGGCGCCGCGAATTTTGGTGTCATGGATTCGATCGCCGCTCTCCAATGGGTGCAGAGGAACATTGCGGCGTTTGGCGGCGATCCGAAGCGGGTCACTATCTTCGGAGAGTCGG
>DATBID010000198.1:0-10094 GCA_036557125.1 Bryobacteraceae bacterium
TGATAGTACTAGGGATATATCCCTATTCTAATGTAATTCCACTCACCAAATACTGAATAAATGTAAATTGCAAAACGTTTCAAGTCCTGTTAGAGTACTACTTCGCCTAGAACTAAAGAACGTGAGGCACACAACGAATGCGCCTATCTCCAGGCAGCTCTTCTGGTGGCCGTGCACTGCTTCTGCTGGCCCCTCTCGGTAAGGAACCTACCTCTTTTGTTGACGTTATCGGCGATCGCGAGGTCTACGGCAGCGTCTTGGCCGAAATGCAGAAATTCCGTGGACAGGTCTATGTCTCGGAAGGCAATCTGGAATCGTCAGATTTGACTGCGGATGGCCGCCACCTCCAACTCGCTGACCACGAGAGTTGGCATCTTCTGACGCTTGATGAGCACGGGGCAGTGGCCGCCTGCGGGCGCGTCCTGATTCATCGCCCAGGTGCATCATTCGCCGATTTCCTGATCTCGCACTGTGCCCTGGCGCACTCCGACGGCTGGGGTTATTTGTTACAGCAGGCGGTTGAGGAACAAGCTCAACTAGCCCGGCTGCAGGGGATGCACTTCGCCGAAATAGGAGGTTGGGCCGTCGCGCGGCACTTGCGCTGCACTACTGAGGCTGTGCGCCTGGTGCTGGCCGGCTTCGCCCTAGGGCAACTGTTGGGTGGAGTGGCCGGCATCAGCACCGCCAACACAGGGCATCACTCATCGTCGATCCTACGCCGGATCGGGGGAACACCGCTCGGCGTTGGCGAGATCGCATTTCCCTCCTTCTATGAGCCCCTATATCGGGCCGAACTGGAAATTCTCTGCATGGATTCATTTCGCCTCAATCGGCCCTATGACCGATATGTCCAGGACTGCTTGACCGATCTCGAAACGGCTACCGTAATTGCATCAGTTCCCGCGGTGCGGCCGTTCCAACACAATTTCGTTCGAGATGTCTCTCTCCGTACACTCGCTAGTACTAAACCAGAATCGGGAACCCCGATTTTTTCGAATTAGTCAGCAGCGTTAGAGTAGAATCAAACTCGTATCCGGCCCCATACAGTTCCACGGAGGAATAGATGAGGAGACAATCGAAGATTCTGATTCAACTGCTAACGTTAGGGCTCCTGAGTTCTGCCATCTGTTTTGCCGACGTAATCACCGGTTCCTTTACGATTACGGGCACCGCGATTGTCGGCGCAACATCGATTACGTTCAATCCAGACGCTAAGGTGGCGACGAATACGCCTTCCGATGACAGTAATCCGACGGTCGGCTCTGCAGTAACTCTCAAACCACTTAGCGAAGCGACGACACCGATCGGTGAAACGTTCCCGACATTAACTGACTGGCTGACAACAACGTCGAGTGTAGGTAACCCTGGTGTAGGGGACGTTGCCTTGGATTTGACTTTCCTGCCCACAGGAATCAATCCGTCGGCCCCCATCGGTACGCCCCCCTGCGGGATTTCTGGAGGATCGGTAGGCAACTTATGCACGCCGCAGATTCCCGCTCTGGTAAGTCCGGGTAACCCACTGGGTCTCTCGAACTTCAACCTTCAAAACATCGCCGGTCCCGAGTTTACGGCAAGCTTTACCGTTATCGGCACGGCGCGTGATTTGGATGGAAGCGCTGACCATTTCACTGGTTCGTTTACGGCCACGTTGCCGGGAACGTACCAAACGGTTTTGGCCGAAATTGCCTCGGGAAAAACCCCGACCTTTACTTACGCGGCGCAGTTCAACTTCACTGCGATTCCGGAACCAAGCTATCTTTCGCTTTTGGGGATAGGAGGGTTCTTGTTGGTTGGCATCGCACTCTACCGGCGGTCTCAACGCGCGTAACCTTAGACACTCGTGTGGCAGGCGGCGTCCTGCCACACTTGACTTCTTCGCAGTCTTCCACCTGGCCTCAATAAATCTGAGCACGAACTCTGATCGGCCCACTGTGCCAGTGCATGGCGATTTCTCAGCCTGAAGCGGGCGCTTGGGGCAAATGCGCGGCGGCGCTTCTTCTAGTGACAGGGTTGGCTTGGAGCGGCCCTGGTTCCAACGATCTGACCGTGACCGGCCCCAGCGATTTTGTGGGCGCCTATATTATCTCCGGCAACGGCCAGTCGGCGGTAACCGGATACGGCGGGGCATTCCAGGGCGTGATCGCCACGAATATCCCGAGCCAAACATACGCTACGATGTTCTTCTGCGACGACTTCTCCAATGACGTCAGTATCCCATCGGAGATGGTTCAGGTCGATATCACTTCGCTTGCCGCAGGCCTCGATTTCATTGATCAGACCCGCTTCGGCGCAGTGACCGGTTGGCGGCCCATCCAGAACTCATTGCCCGCCGGCGAAACTCTTAGCCAAAGTACGCAGAACACAATTAACAACGCCGATGCTTTCGAAAGATACGAAATGGCGGCCTACCTGATCTCGAATTACAGTTTTTTCGATAGCGGCCCGCCCGTGTGGGATCACTATTACAGCGACCCCGACAACACCGGCATACAAAGCGCAATCTGGGACATTCTCGATCCTTCGAGCGATCTCTACCTTCCCCCCGCCGATGCGGGCCAGGATGGCAAAGTTGCCATTTGGCTCACCAATGCCGCCGACTGGCTTCCGGCGGCGAACCAGGCGTTGTTGAGCCGCGTCCGAATTGTAAGCGATGTTGCGATCTCACAAGCTTCCAGCGGCCGGACAACCCAGGTCGGCATTCAGGAGTTTCTCACTCTCCAAGCAGTCCCGGAACCCGGACTGTATGGAGTGCTCTCCCTCTCGCTGGGTTTGATCTATTGGGCGATCCGGCGTGAGCGCCAGCGGCGGTAGAAGTTAATTCTTTTCCTGTTTAGCCGCATCCACAATCGCGTTCAGCACCGGGATCTCTTTCAGCTCCGGCGCAGTGCTCTTGAACGTGCGGATATAGGCGTAAATGTCCTTGGCCTGCTTATCGGAAAGCGTGGCTTCGCTGAAATTCGGCATCGATGTCGAAGGCGTCAGGGGAGCCACATTCGCCCGTCCGCGCAGGAACTTGAGAAACGCCTGCTCGGTGGTTAGATTCCCCCACCGCCCGACGAACGCCCGTGCGCCGGTCTCGCCATTGTAACCATGGCAGGCGTAGCAGCCGTAGGAGTAATAAAGCCCCTTCCCACTAGCTGCATTTCCGGTGACCGGGCTGGTTGGTGGTGGCGTGTTACCAATAGCTGCTCCGCCACGCGCGCCCTGAGCGTGCAGAAGCACAAGGGGTGCCATCAACACCCCAGCCATTAACCAAGGCCTAATCGAATTTCGTCCCATACCGATACCCTTCTCATCGCGGCTGCGTAATCACGTCGATCATGTAAGGCTCGCCGCGCTTCACTGCGGCCACGCCCCGCTTCAGCGCCGCCTGTAATTTCGCCGGATCGCTGATCGGCCCTTCGCCGGCCATCCCGTACCCCGCCGCCATCTTGGCGTAGTCGATAAACGGATCCCGCAGGGTGGTGCCGATATCCGCGTGGTTCCCGCCCCGCCCGCGAACCCCGGCCATGTATTCGACAAACATGAATTCCTGGTGCCAGGCGCGGTTGTTGTGCATCACCGTGAGCATCGGCAATTTGTGATGGACGGCGGTCCACAGCACGCCTGGAGCGTAGTTGAGGTCCCCATCGGTCTGGATGTTAATCACGATGCGGTTGCGCGCCTTGGCAGCGAGCGCCGCGCCCACCGAGGCCGGCGCCCCGTAACCCATTCCGCCCGCTCCCTGTCCTCCCAGATAGCTGTATGGCTTGTCATGTTCCCAAAGCTGCACATTGTGCCCGCCGGAGAAGTTGCTGGGCGAGGAAAGGCACCAGTCCTCGTGCATAATCATCGGCCAAAGTTCGGCATAAATCCGGGCAGTCGCGATCGGACTCCCATTCCATCCGGCCCTTTTCACTTCGACAGCCTGCATCAGCGCAGCCACGTGAGCGTCATGGTTCGCGCGCGCGTGCTTGGAGGTCCGCTCCTGAATGCGCGCCTTTTGTCCGGCGGTCAGTTGGGATTTCACCTGTTCGATAATCAGCGGCAGGCTCGCCTCTGCGTCTGCCTCAATTGGCGGCGCGCTCGCCGGTCCGCGGCCTCCGCGCCCGAACCCGCCGCGTCCGTTCACGGCGCCGAAGTCTATGCCATCGCGGTCGCGCTGGCCGGCGACTTTCTTGAGGCCCGGTCCAATGATCGCCGCCTGTGCGCCGCCCTCTTCGAGTCCCACCGTGTAATCGTAATTCGTGTCCGCGCCAGGGCCGCACAGCGGATGCCGCTGTGGAAAACTCATCGGCCCGGTGGTTGCCGTGGTGCTCGTCGATGCCCCGACTAACTCCGCCAGTTCCACCGCTCGTTTCACGCCCTCCGGCGTGCGCAGCCGCCCTACCGCAATCCGTGGATTCCGCGCTTCCACCAGCCCTTTCGCGATCTCACGCGCCTGGGTGGCGTCGATGACCGGGAACTGCGGCGGTTTGTATGCGGGCACTTGCGCGCTGGGAGCGTTATCCTTTTGCAGTTCTGAGTCCAGCACTACCAGCGTCGGCCCCATCGGCGGCGTGATGGCCTCGTTATAGGCGCGCTGAATCGCCGCCAACGCCTCGTCGAGCGTCTTCGGCTGCGCATCCCACTTCGTATAGCTGCGAACCATTCCCGCCATGTCGTGCGCGGTATGCGCCGGAATGAAATCCGGATCGTTGCCCGCAATCATCAGCACCGGCACGCGGTCGCAGTAAGCCTGGTAAATGGACATCGCCCCGTGCTGAATCCCTATCGTGCCATGTAAGAGCGCCAGCATCGGCCTGCCTTCCGCTTTGGCGTAGCCATGCGCCATCGTCACAGCCGATTCTTCGTGCAGCGCCGTAATGAATTCCGGCATGCGATTGGCCGGATTGCCGTAGTTAATGAAAGATTCCTGCAGCCCTTCAAAACTGGAACCCGGGTTGGCGGCTACATATTCGACCCCGAGGTCGCGAATGGTCTGGACCATCAGATCGGACCCGGCACGGGTAATTTTGCGCGCCACTGCCGGCGGCCGGATGTTGCCGGCATCGCGTTCCAGTTGCGCCGCGCCGGGCGTCGGGGCGCCCGAGGGTGGCGCCGCCGCGCTGCCGCTCGCTGGTCTCTGCGCCTCCACAACCGGTGTGGTACTGGCCAGAGCCGCCGCTCCCGCCGCATTCTTCAGAAAACTGCGCCGGCCAAACGAGGTTTTTTGCCACTTCGCCATGATTCCTCCTGCCTGATCTGCAAAATTCCTTGTGGCAACAATCATATCAATCTCATGCCATTTCTGCGCTCCGCGTCTCCGCGGCTTAGGTCAGGCATCTGGCCCCGTGCTACCTTCGGATTAAGTATGGCGAAGTTCCTGATTGGCCTGGCGACCGGTGTCCTGCTGGTTTTTGCCTTGGTTTTCCTTCTGTTTTTCTCACTGCTCCGCCTCCGCGAGCGGCCCCCCGAAATTGCTTCCAACTCTGTTCTGGTGCTCCATCTTTCCGGGGATCTGCCGGAAAAGGCTCCCATCGAGATCCCCTTTCTCAGCCAAGGTCCCGGTTTGACCGTCAGCAATGTCTGGATGGCCATTCAGCACGCTGCCAACGATTCGCGTATCAAAGCCGTGGTTTTTGAGCCGGAAGGTCTGAGCGCAGGATGGGGCAAACTCGAAGAACTGCGCCACGATCTGGAACAGTTCCGCAAGTCGGGCAAGCCCGTCTACAGCTACCTGCACACACCGGGCGCGCGCGAATACTATGTGGCCGCCGCCACCGACCGCATCTATCTCGCGCCCGCCGACCAGATGTATCTCAAGGGCCTGCGCGCCGAGGTGATGTATTTCAAAAACACCCTGGATAAGCTTGGCGTTACCGTCCAGGTCGAGCACGCCGGCAAATACAAAGATTACGGCGATCAATTTACCCGCACCAGCATGAGTCCCGAAACCAGAGAGCAAGTCTCCGCAGTCGTCGACGGCCTTTACGGCGACCTGGTCAATGCCATTGCCGCGGGACGCAAGAAAACGCCCGCCGAGGTCACCGATCTCATCAACCAGGGTCTGTTTCTGGCGCCCGAACTGAAGAAGGCCGGCCTCATTGACGAGTTGCGTTTCGAGGACCAGATGTGGGGCGAACTCGAATCCAAGTTGCACTCGGACAGTCTGAAACGCGTCCCGGTGGAAACCTATGCACGTGTGCCGCCCCAACAGTCCGGCAGGAACCGTATCGCCCTGGTGGTGGGAGAAGGAGACATCATCCGCGGCAGCGCCGATAATATTGCTCTGGAAGAGGGTTCGCTCACCTCGATTGGCTTCGACCGGCTACTCGAACAGGTTGGAAACGATTCCTCCATTCGCGCCGTGATCGTGCGTATCGATTCACCCGGAGGCGAAGTCGGCGCCTCCGACGATATTTGGCGTCAAATGAACCTGCTCAGCAAGAAGAAGCCGATGATCATTTCTATGTCGGACGTGGCCGCTTCCGGCGGCTATTACATGGCAATGACCGGAGATCCCATCATCGCCTACCCGGGCACGGAGACCGGCTCTATCGGCGTGGTTTTCGGCAAACCCGATCTGCGCGGCCTCTACGACAAAATCGGCATCAGCAAGGACTCCGTGCAACGCGGCAAGTATGCTGATATCGATTCCGATTACACGCCGCTCAATCCCGATGAGCAAGCGAAACTCCGCCAGGGAATCGACGCTAGCTACGAGGACTTTCTCGCCAAGGTTGCCGCGGCGCGCCATCGCACGGTGGCTCAGATCGATCCTGTTGCCCAGGGGCGTGTCTGGCTCGGCTCACAGGCCAAAACCGAAGGACTGATCGACGATTTGGGCGGCTTGGACCAGGCTGTGGTTATGGCGAAGAAGCGCGCCAACATTCCCGCGAACGAAAGTGTCACCATCGTCCCGTATCCGCCCCGCCGCAGTCTGCTCGACCTGCTGCTGAGCCGCTCACAACCGGACGTGCTGGATGTCAAACTGCGCCAGGCCTTCCACGGCATGCCGTTCCGCGCCTGGATGCACGGAGGATTCCTGCGCATGGCCCCGTATTGGATTACGGTCCAGTAACTGCGTATTTTCGCGAGAGCTATTGCTTGATGTTCTTGCCGAAATTAAAGGCCGGGCCGACCGAATAGCGAATTTCCCAGCGGCCGTTCGCTAATAGGTCGCTGAACAGGTGATTCCAGACCACGTCCACTTGATTGCGCAGGGCAAAGTGATGGCCGAACAAAATATCGATTCCACCGCCTGCGCCGATGAACCAGGTGACGTCGCTTGCGGTTCCTGAATGCGCAATCTGGGTGACTATAGCGGCGGCAATCGCGTCTCTGGGTCTAAGGTTGGCGGTCTCGTAAATGGCGCCGGCAAAAACAGGCCTAAGGAAGAGCGTCTCGTGAGCGAAGTGGCGAAAGACCAATTCCGCGCCCGCTGTGGCGGTTTGCGTGCGCGAAAAAGCCGGAACGCGCAACTGGTAGCCAGGCGGAAGTTGACCGGCTGCGGCCAGTTGCGCCAGTCCCCCGGCTAATCGCTGCTGTAGTGCCTTGGTGAGCAATCCCGGCGTGATCGTGAGGTCTCCCTGAGCGTAGGTATAGTCGAGGCCCACCGACAACCAGGTATTAGGCCGGAACCCCGCCTGTGCGGCGACGCCGTTTTGGAGTAATCCGATCGACGGGGCGTCGAGCAAGGCGTAACCGGCATACGCATCGAAGCGTGTGACGTAGTCCTGCTGACCAAAAGCCGGCCAAATCAGAACAATTGCAGCGAAAACCCCCGCGGCATAAGCGACTCTGCGAGGCATTCGATTTCGGTCACAATCAGATTATCATTCTTGTTTCAGATTTATCGACCTTAAAGCACGTTTACGGACAGCCGCACGGCACTCCGGTGCGGAGGCTCACAGCAGAATGGCGCGTATGCGCACACCGCGATTCGTGTATCCTGAGCGAAATGAAACGCTCGCACATTCTGCTTCCACTGCTGCTCGTGGCTTTGCCCCTGTTTGCGCAGGACGGCGCCGCTCTCTATAAGCAACACTGCTCCCGCTGTCACGATGGCGGCGTGGCGCGCGCCCCGCAAACGGCGGCATTGAAGCTGATGTCGCCCGAAAACGTGCAGTTCGCGTTGATCTCCGGCGCCATGCAGGCCCAGGGCGGGCCGCTTACCCGCGCCGAGATCCATGCCGTAAGCGAGTTTGTAACAGGGAAGACCATAGCGGTTCAGGCCTTTGACAAATCCGCGTACTGCTCCGCGCCGGGACCTTCGCTCAACGACGCTCTGAACCAGCCGCATTGGAGCGGCTGGGGCGTGGATCTCGCAAACCGGCGCTTTCAGCCCGCGGCGATGGCGCAGCTCGCGGGTACGGATGTGCCCAAGCTGAAGCTGAAGTGGGCATTCGGATTTCCGGGCGACGTGCGCGCCTATGCGCAACCGGCAGTGGCGGGTGGTCGCCTGTTCGTCGGAAGCCAGGGGCGGCGCGTCTATTCGCTCGATGCCCGCTCGGGCTGCATTTATTGGACATTCGAGCCGGATTTCGCGGTTCGTTCAGCGATTACCGTGGACCGGCAGAGCGGGCGTTGGATGGCTTATTTCGGTGACCAGCATGCCAATGCTTACGGCGTCAACGCGCTAACCGGCAAGCTGGTTTGGAAAACGCGCGTGAACCCGCATCCGCAAGCTGTCACCACCAGCAGTCCCAAGCTGTTTGAAGGGCGGCTATACGTGGGAGCATCATCGATGGAAGAGGTTGCGGGCGCGGATGCCGCCTATTCCTGCTGCACCTTCCGCGGCAGCATCATGGCTCTGGATGCAGCAACCGGAAAGACCATCTGGCAGACTTACACCATTCCCGAGGAGGTGCGGCCCACGCACAAGAATGCGAAAGGCGTGCAGCTTTACGGACCCTCCGGGGCGGGGGTTTGGGGATCTCCCACGATCGACCAGATAAAGCGGCGGCTATACCTCACTACGGGCGATAGCTACTCCGATCCGCCTGCGCGCACGGCGGATGCGTTTCTGGCGCTCGATCTGGCAACCGGGAAGATGCTCTGGTCGCGACAGATCACCGAGCGGGATGCGTATACGATCGCCTGTAACGATCTGAAGTCAGGAGGCAATTGCCCGGAATCGAAAGGACCGGATTTCGACTTCGGCTCGTCGCCGATTCTCGTGAGTCTGCCGAACGGTAAGCGCGCGCTCGTGGCGGGACAAAAATCGGGGGTGGTGACCGCCGTTGATCCCGACCAGCAAGGCGAAGTCCTCTGGCAGACACGTCTCGGCCACGGCTCATACTTGGGCGGTATCCAGTGGGGACCCGCGGCCGATGCCGATAACGTCTACGCAGCGCTTTCGGATATCGGATTCCGGCCCTCGAAAGGCACTCCCGCGGGGCTGGAACTCGATCCAAAGGCCGGCGGCGGCTTATTCGCCCTGAACCTCGCAACCGGCAAACGCGTGTGGACAACACCCGGCCCAGGTTGCGGTGAGCGCCCCGGCTGCAGCCCGGCGCAATCGGCAGCGGTGACCGTAATTCCTGGAGTGGTGTTCTCCGGCTCGCTCGATGGCCACCTGAGGGCTTATTCCACGAAGGACGGGCACATCCTCTGGGATGTGGATACTATTCGCGATTACCAAACAGTGAATGGCGTGAAGGCGCGCGGCGGAGCCATCGACGGACCGGGCCCGGTGCTGGTCGGAGGCATGCTCTACGTCAATTCGGGATATGGAATATTCGGTGGAGCGCCGGGAAATGTCCTCTTGGCATTCGGAGTGAACTGAGCAGTCCCTCAAATTGCTCCGATCCGAGCCGCGACCGCCAGGGAGCGGTCCCTATACGGACAGAACCGTGACCGCCTGGATCTTGACAGCCGTGCCAAGTCGATATATCGTACTATATATCGCGATGAAAGAATTTTGGCAGGCCGCCGTAGTCGGCTGGCCTTCGTTTGGACCCGAACCAAAGGGGCGAACGCGCTTCTTCGGGCTCGGCGAAGTTCGCTTAGCCGTGCTTTCGATGATTTCCGAACGCCCCAAAAACGGATATCAACTAATCAAAGAATTGTCCACGCGGCTCGGGAACTTGTACCGCGCCAGCTCAGGCACGGTGTACCCGGTCTTGAAACAG
>DATBID010000199.1:0-4706 GCA_036557125.1 Bryobacteraceae bacterium
CGATGTGCCGATCACGCGGAGCCCGGCGGCTCTGGCGAACTGGAAGGCAAACATGGAAACGCCGCCAGTCCCCAGAGTAAGCACGGTCGATCCGGCCGGCAGCGGAGTCGAGGTTTCAAACAGCGCGTTCCATGCGGTCACCGCTGCGCAGGGCAGAGTAGCCGCTTCTTCATAAGAGAGGTAATCGGGAATGCGCACCAGCGCCGAAGCTGGGAAGGCCACTTTTTCCGCCAGCATCCCATCCAGATTCGCCGCGCCCAAATTCAGGCGGATCGCGCCGGGATAAATCGGCCCCGATTCCCAGCTCGGAAAGAACGCGTTCATCACGCGATCGCCCGGCTTCACTTTCGTAACGATACCGCCGACAGAGATGACTTCCCCCGCGCCATCCGATGTGGGAATCACGCCCTGCCGAATACCCCGGAAATACTGGCCGCGGGCGATCATCAAGTCGCGGTAGTTGAGTGACACCGCGCGCACGGCAACTACCGCCTCCGCCGGTCCAGGCACGGGAGCTGCGCGGTCCACCATTTCCCAGGCGCCCGGACCCTTCCCAGGTTCGTTCAAGAGGTAGGCCTTCATATGCTGATTTATGAGGCCTCAACCAGCGCAAAAGCCACAATTGTCTCGCCGGCACGGCCGTTCGCAGCCAGATCCCGCAACAGTTCTTCTTCCACGTTCTCCGGATCGACCACGACCGCGCAAGCGGCAATCTGGGCATCGCTCGCGCCCCGGTAGCACAATTCGCAAAGGGCCAGAGATCCCGGACCGAAGCGCACGGCAGGGCCAAATGTGCGGCAAGCGATCGGCCGCGCCTCGTACAAGTCGCAGGTGTGAGTATCGGGATCGAGCGCCGGGCACAACTCATCCTCCGCCGCTTCTTCGATGGCCAGAACGCTTCCTATAGGATCGACGGGACATTCGCGGCGAATGCGCTCCACCGAGGCCAGCGCCCGCCGGCGCACTCGGTCGGCTCGCAGCGCATCATGGCCTTCGAGCGCGGCCAAGCCTTCCCGCAAGCGAATGGCGTCAAGCTGTGTGATGGGGAAAGGACCGATGCAGCACTCGAAGCACCCCGGCCGGCACGCAAGCCATGAGCCGCTGCGCCGCGCAGCTTCGGCCATGGCCGCATCCACGATTCGTATCAATTGCGTGTCCGTACACCCCGATTCTGTCACAACGCTTCTTTGGGACAAAGCTCTTTTGGAACAAAGCTGCCGCCTCGTGCCACAATAGCCACATGCCGTCAGGAAGCGACAAAAGTGCTTCCGTGCTGGAAATCCGCGACCTCTCCTGCCGCATTGGAGAGCGCTGGATTCTGCGCGGCATCAGCCTGGAAGCTCGCGAAGGCGAAACGGTGGTTCTGCTGGGCCGCAGCGGCTGCGGCAAAACCACGCTGCTGAAATGTATGAATGGCTTGGTTTTGCCGGCCGGTGGGGAGATTTGCTTTCAGGGCCGTCCTGCGTCTGAGTGGGATCTGATCCGGCTGCGGCGGCGCATCGGCTATGTCATCCAGGATGCCGGCCTGTTTCCGCATTGGACTGTCGCGGCCAACGTGGGCTTGGTGCCCAGGCTCGAAAATTGGGATCCGGGGGTGATCGAAGCGCGCGTCGAGCTGCTCCTCGAAGCCGTGGGCCTGCCGCCTGCTCAGTTTGCCGGCCGCTATCCGCGCGAACTTTCCGGTGGGCAGAAGCAGCGCGTGGGCATTGCGCGCGCGTTGGCGGCTGATCCGCCGCTCCTGCTTCTCGATGAGCCATTCGCCGCTCTCGACCCCATCACGCGCTACGAGCTACAGAAACAATTTGCCGCCTTGCAGAAAGGAAATGCTTCCGTGCCGGGCAAGGCGGCGCTCTTTGTCACACACGATGTCCGCGAAGCGCTGATGCTCGCCACGCGAATCGTCCTGCTCAAAGACGGCGCGATCGATGTGATGGCCTCGCCCGCGGAGTTCCTGGACGCACGCACTAACGAGGCGCGCGCCTTTCTCGCCGGCCTGGAACAAGAGTGGAACTCGATTGAGCCGGTGAAATGAATTCGCGCCTGCCGTCCGAAATCGCATCTTTGACGCTGCAGCATCTCTGGCTGGTGCTGATCGCTATGGGCGTGGCCGCCGCGGTAGCGATTCCAGGCGCCATCGCTCTCACCCGGCGGGCTAACATGCGCCGCGCAATGCTGGGCGTGGCGAGCGTTCTGCAAACCATCCCCAGCCTGGCGCTGTTCGGCTTTCTGTTACCGTTGCCGTTTATCGGCGGCATCGGCCGTCACACAGCCATCATCGCGCTCTGCGCCTATGCGCTGCTCCCCATTCTCCGTAACACGCTGGTTGGCATCCTTGGCGTAGATCCGGCAGTGCGCGAATCGGCCGTTGCTATGGGCATGACGGGATCTCAAATCCTGTGGCGCGTCGAGCTGCCGCTGGCCATTCCGGCAATTCTCGCAGGTCTGCGCATCGCGACTGTCACCACCATCGGAACGGCTACCGTGGCTGCTGCGATCGGCGCCGGCGGGCTGGGTGTGTTCATATTTCGGGGCATTGCGATTGTAGATACGCCGACTATCTTGGCCGGAGCGGTGCCGGCGGCGATCATGGCGTTGATTGCGGATGAAGGGCTGGAATGGATCGAAAAACGTTTATCGCCGGCCTGAGTCTTTTCGTGGCCTCCTGCGGCAGCCGCAAAAGCGTGACCGTTGGATCGAAGAATTTCACCGAACAGGTGCTTTTAGGAGAAATCTTCGCCCGCCAAATCGAGCTGCGGATTGGCGTTCCCGTGGAGCGCAAGCTGAATCTGGGCGGCACGATGCTGGCGCACGAAGCACTCATCAAAGGCTCGCTCGATTTATATCCGGAGTACACCGGCACCGCTCTCACGGAAGTTTTGAAACGCCCCGTGTCCCCCGACGCACAGGCGGTCTTCAAAACCGTGAGCGATGAATACCGGCGGCGCTGGCAGTTGGATTGGCTCGCTCCCCTAGGCTTCAACAACACCTTCGCCATGATCGTTCGCGGCGATGCCGGCGTCTCTACGCTCAGCGCCGCCGCTAAAGCGCATCCATGGCGGTTAGGCATGGGTTACGAGTTCGCGCAGAGGCCCGATGGCTTAGATGGCATGCTGAAAACTTACGGCCTCCGCCTCGCCGGCCAGCCCACCACCATGGACCTCGGCCTACTCTATTCGGCGCTCCAGAACCGCCAGGTGGATTTGATTGCCGCAAACTCCACGGATGGTCTGATCTCCGCGCTTCCCGTTGCGGTTCTGGATGATGACCGGCATTACTTTCCGCCGTACCAATGCTCCGTAGTCGTGCGCGAAGCGGCGTTTGCCCGTTACCCGAACTTACGCGTCGCTTTGGAGAAGCTTTCCGGTAAGCTTCCCGATGCCACCATGCGCCGCCTCAACTACGAAGTAGACGGGAAGCACCGGCCGGCCGAACAGGTGGCGGAAGAGTTTCTGCGCGGGCTGGAGTGAAGGGATGTTCCGCCGCCGAACTTCGGCGGTAAGCAGGCATACATCTGTTGAAAACAAAGCGTGGCATTGCTGATTCACCGCCGAAGTTCGGCGGTGACGTCACCGGAACCGGACCTTCACATCGGGCCGGTTGTCCAGATGTGTCGTTTCGACAAAGCGTACGCGGGCGGGGTGGGACGTCATTACAATGGCGTGGGTGTGTGCTCCATCGGCGGAGAAGCGGACGCCCTGCAGCAGGTTCCCGTCCGTGACGCCGCACGCGGCGAATATCAGGCTGCGCCCCGGGGCCAGTTCCGATGCATCGTAAATCTTCTTCACATCGCGGATGCCCATCTGCTGCATCCGTTCTTTCTGCGCGTCGTCCTTAATAACCAGTCGCGCGAGAATCTCGCCGTTCAGGCATCGCAGCGCGGCTGCGGTAAGCACGCCTTCCGGCGCCCCGCCCGAGCCCATTACCGCGTGTACGCCTGTGCCGGCCACCGCCGCTGCGATCCCGGCCGAGAGGTCGCCGTCGGAGATGAGGCGAATGCGCGCTCCGGCCTCGCGAATATCGTTAATCAATTGCTGATGGCGCGGCCGGTCCAGCACCACCACTACCAGGTCGTCGACGCCGCGCTGCAGCCGGCGCGCGATTGCTTTCAGGTTCTGCTTCACGGGCGCATCCAGATCCACTGCTCCTTTACACGCCGGCCCTACAATGATTTTTTCCATGTAGCAATCGGGCGCGTGCAGCAGGCCGCCATGGTCGGAAGCGGCCAGCACCGTGATCGCCCCGGCCCCGCCAGTAGCGCACAGGTTCGTGCCTTCGAGCGGATCGACCGCAATATCCACCGAAATCGGGTCCATCGAGTTATTCGTGCTCCCAACTTTTTCTCCGATGAACAGCATGGGCGCGCTATCGCGTTCGCCCTCTCCGATCACGATCGTTCCATCGATCGGGATAGTGTCCAGGCAGCGCCGCATGGCTTCCACTGCGGCCTGGTCGGACGTGTGGGCGTCGCCCATGCCCATGGTGCGCGCCGATGCGACAGCGGCATCTTCCACCACGCGCAGCACTTCGAGCGATAGTTCTAACATGTGGTAGCTTTCTCCTGATGGATCATGACACGATTCTGGTGCTCGCCAATCCAATCGAACCGCGGCTGGCGCACCTGGAACAGTTGCTGCCGGAAACCGGCATAGCAGTGGGACTCAGCCCCGAAGCATTCGAAAACGCCGCGCTCGATGCCACGGTCATTT
>DATBID010000200.1:0-12697 GCA_036557125.1 Bryobacteraceae bacterium
CGCCCGCTGCTGTTCCGCCAGACCATCGAGAAAATGTACGAAGCCGGCGTGCGCGTCTTCGTCGAATCCGGCCCCCGCGGCAACCTCACCGCCTTCGTCGACGATGTGCTCCGCGGCCAGCCGCACCTGGCCATTCCCACCGATCTACTCCGCCGCCCCGGCATCGCCACGCTAAACCACGCCCTCGGCATGATGGCAGCAGCCCACGTCCCGCTCGATTTCGCTCCGCTCTACCGGCGCCGCGCCGCGCGCGAGCTGCGCCTCGACGGGAAAGCCGATTCGATCCTTCCCGAAGAGAAACAGCCCGGCGTCATTCAAATCTCCACCTGCTACACGAAACTTGCCATTCCTTCGGCGGAAGATTTCCCCATGCCCGAAACGCGCGTGGTCACGGAAACCGCACCCCCACAAATGCCCGCGCCCGCGGAACTCCCCTCCTCGGCGCTGCTCGACCACTTCGCCCTAATGGAAGAATTCCTCCGCACCGAAGAAGAGATCATGACGAGTCTGAGCCGCGACCGTCAGGGAGCGGTCCCGCTCCCAACGCTCCCTAACGGTCGCGGCTCAGAAACGATTGCGCATGTTCCAGAACCGGCGATAGCCCGTGAGCAACCCGCCGCTTCCGCCGTCGCCCTAGCCCCACCCCCGCCACAACTCAACCTCACTGCCCTCCTCCTCAAGGTCGTCGCCGAGCGCACTGGCTACCCTCAGGAAATGCTTGGCCTCGACCAAGACATGGAAGCCGATCTCGGCATCGATTCCATCAAGCGGGTCGAAATCTTCGGCGCTCTCCGCGACCTCTCCGGCGATTCCGCCCTCTCTGGCGATAGCGAGATGGAATCTCTCGCCAAACTGAAAACCCTACGCCAGGTGGTCGCCTTCCTCGAAAAACGAACGCCCGCTCCAGAGCATCCCGCCACCGTAGCCGCCCCGCTCGGCTCACTCCTGCGGACCGCCGCCATTCTCGACCACCAGGCCGGCGAATCGGTCACTCTCGATCTCGCTCTCGATCTCAACGAGCATCGTTACCTGCGCGACCATTCCCTCTACTACCCTTCCTCCGAGCGCAACAACCAGACAGACCACATCTACGTCATGCCGCTCACCGGCAGCCTCGAACTGCTCTGCCAGGCGGCCGCGTTTCTGGTCCCCGATCGCAAGGTTATCGGCGCGCAAAATATGCAGGTCTTCCGGCCGCTGAACGCGACCGAAAACCAGCCGCCCACCCGCCTCCAGATTTCGGCGCAACGGACCGCCCCGGGCGAAGTCCGCGTCACCATCCGCTCCTCCGGAAACATCCTCTCTCAGGCCACAATTCTGCTCAGCGCGGATTTCGCCTCTCCTCCCGCGCCTCTTGAAATCGCGCTCGCCAATCCCCGCGTCCCCATGTGCACTGGTAAAGACGTCTATGCCACCCACCGCATGTTCCACGGCCCGAGTTTTCAGGGCATCTGCGCCATCGATCGCATCGGCGAAAACGGCCTCCTCGCCCAGCTCGAAATTCTGCCCACGGACAAACTGCTCGCTTCGGACCGAAAACCGCGCTTCGAAATCGACCCCTACCTCCTCGATGCCGCCGGCCAACTGGTCGGATACTGGCCGCTGGAGTACCTGGGCGAAGGCTTCGTCGTCCTGCCGGTGAAGATCGCGGAGATCGCCAAGTACCACGACAATCCCCCTCCGGGCACGCGCCTGGCCTGCCGCCTCCGCCTCCGCCACGTCAACCAGCGCACGCTCGCAGCCGATTACGATGTCCTCCTGCCCGATGGCAAAATCTGGCTGCGCGTCACCGGCTGGGAAGATTGGCGCTTCTACTGGCCTCCCAGCATCTATAACTGCTGGCGCTGGCCCAAAACCGAATATCCCAGCATGGCCGTGAAAATTCCCGCTCTCGAAGCCAACGGCTACGAATGCCGCCTCATCGATGCGCGGGGCGATCAGGAACGCGAAGGCTTGGCCGGCGAAGTCTGGATGCGAATCCTGCTGAACCGCCGAGAAATCCCCGAATTCGAGCGCGTCCCGGCCGAAGAGCGCAGCGATTGGCTGCTCGTGCGCACCACCGCCAAAGACGCCATCCGCTCCTGGACCGCGCAACACCACGGCCGCCCCCTCTTCCCCGCCGATATCGAAATCGAGCAGGAATCCGCGGGCGGCTTCTGGTCATCGGAAGTCCCGGTTCCACGCTTTTCCACCGATCTTCACGACTCCGTCGCCGTAGCCGCGGCCGGACCCAACCAAACCGCCGTGGCGGTAATGGGGCAGGTGCCTCCCTCTGCCGACCTCGCCCTTCCTCCCGACGAAGAAGACTGGCTTTCCCGCACCCCCGATCCCGCCGACTGGCGGGGACGCGCCCTCGCCGCCAAACTGGCAGCCGGCCGGTACCTTCTTCCCGCCGCGGCTCAGGAGTACTATCAGCAATTGGTTATTGCGAAAATCGATACAAATCAGGGCATCATAGAAATAGCCGATCCTGGGTCGGCGGTGAATGCGGAAGATACCATAGCCGTGGCCACCGCCCGGCAAGACGATCTGTGGATCGCGGTGGCATTCCAATAACGGAGGATTCGGAACTTTGGAACTCTTGACGCGAGACCGCGTGCGGCATGACCTAATCGAACTGTTGAAAGACGCGCGCGAAGATTGGGACTACTCCATCGTCGTCACCGACAAAACCGGTATCTTCAATGAACTGGGGTTTGAGTCGATCGACGCCGTCGGGCTTAGTTCCGCTCTCGAAGGCCACTTCGAGCAATCCCTGCCCTTTCCGGAATTCATGGCGCGGGCCAAAGAGCAAAACCTGAAGGACATCACCGTCGGCCAGTTGCTCGATTTCCTCATGCAGAACCTCGAAGCTTCCGCGGAAAGAAAGGTCGCATGAAACCGGCCGGCCGCGCCCCCGAAGTCATCCTCTTCGGCCTGGATGGCGCCACATTCACCCTGCTCGATGACCTGATGGCGCGCGGCATCATGCCGAACCTCGCGCGTTTCCAGGCGGAGGGCACGCGCGCGCCTCTCCTGTCCACCGTTCCGCCGCTCACCCCTCTCGCCTGGTCTTCCCTAGTCACCGGCCGCACCCCCGGCCAGCACGGCATCCTCGGCTTTATGCAATACGCCGGGCCGAATTCTACCTCGGTCGAGCTGGTCTCTTCCCGTCAGTTCAAAACCGAAACCATCTGGTCCATGGTCAACCGCCACGCCAAGCGGGCCGGCTCCCTCAACTTCGTTGCGCACCAGCCCGCCCCGAAAATCGAGGGATGGGTAATCCCCGGCTGGGTCTCGTGGCGCTGGATGAAGCGGCTCAGTCACCCCGCCGGCATCATCGATCATCTGAAGCAAAATCTCGGCGGTTTCGACGTCAAGAAGCTCGCCATCGATTTCGAAGAAGAACGCAAATCTGTAGTCGGCGCGCCCATGGACGATTACCGCTCCTGGATCTGGCTCCACATCGAACGCGAGCGCCAGTGGTTTCAGGTGCTGCGGCATATGATGGCCGAAGATCCGGCGGACCTGGTCGGCGTGGTCTTCGACGGCGTCGACAAACTCCAGCACCTGCTCTGGTATTACCTCGATCCCGCAGTGGGGCAGGCGCTTTCGCCTGCCAACCCCGAGTATTTCCGCATCCGCGAAATGGCCTGGGACTATTACCGGTCCGTCGACGACCTCCTCGGCCAAACCCTCGATCTCTACGGCGATCGCTCTACCATCCTTATCTGTTCCGATCACGGCTTCACCGGCACGCGCGAGATCGTGTACATCAACTCCTGGCTCGAAAAGATGGGCTATCTCACCTGGAAGCCGGAGACTGAAATGGCCGAAGATGGCTCGCAGGAGCTTGAATCCGGAGTCTACCGCAGCGTCGGTTTCGATGCCGCCCACACCAAGGCATACGCCCTCACCGCCTCCAGCAACGGCATTTTCATCAACGTCAAAGGGCGCCGCGACGAAACCGGCATCCCGCCTCAGGAATACGATCGCTTCCGCCGCGAGCTGATCGATGCCCTGCTCACCAAATGCGTCGATCCCGAAACCGGCGAACCCCTCATCACCCGCGTCACCACGCGCGAAGAGGCCTTCTGGGGTCCGAACATGCAAAACGCGCCGGACCTCACACTGGAATTGCGCGATTTCGGCTTCGTCTCCGTGCGACGCACCAACACCGTTTACGCCAAGCGCCCGCTTATCCTCGGCACCCACCACCCCGAAGGAATCCTCCTCGCGCGCGGGGCCGGAATTCGCCGAAACGCCCGCATCGATCCTGTGTGGCTCGTCGATATCGCTCCCACCGCTCTTTACGCCATGGGCCTGGACATTCCCGCCGATCTTCAAGGCCGCGTCCTCGAAGAGATCTACACTCCCGAGCACCTGTTCGCTCATCGAAGCACCGTAGGCGAACAAACCGAAGCCGCCGAGCCTGTACCCGTTCCCGTCGGAGTCCCCGACGAAGATGTGGAAATTATCGAAAAAATGAAAGCTCTGGGGTATCTCGAATAAAGCCAGTCGAATAAACCACCCCCATGCCCAAAATCCAGGCCAATGGAATCACCGTCCACTATGCCCAGCGCGGCGCCGGCCCCGAGCTGGTGCTCATTCACGGCATCACCTCGAGCTTGGCCATGTGGTACAACGGCCTGCTCAACGGCTTCGTCAGCGAGTATCACGTCACCGCCTACGATCTCCGCGGCCACGGCTTGAGCGGCCTCACGCCCCACGGTTATAACTCGGCCGCCCTCTCCGCAGATCTCGGTGCGATCCTGGACGCCCTCTCACTCGATCGTGTCCTCATTGTGGGCCACAGCTTCGGCGGCACCGTAGGTCTGCATTACGCGCTGGAGAACCCTTCCCGTGTCCGCGGCGTCGTAATGATGGATTCCGGCGTGGCGTGCCTCCGCTACCTCCGCATCATTCAAGGGTGGTGGGGTTGGGAAGGCCGCCCCGCCGATATGAAAGAAAAAGGGCTCTCGCTGGACAAATTTCTGGAGTTAGACAGTAAGCAAGATGTAACCGAAATCATTCGGCACGGCCTTTCCGTTCCCCGCCGCGCGGGCTTCAAGAAAGGCCAGTCCGGTCTCACCCCTCGCCAGCAGCGCCTGCTTGATGAAACCAAGCTGGGCAGCGAATTCCGCGAAGTCGCCGGCCTCACCGAAGACCGCCTTGCAACCGTCACCACGCCGGTGATGGCCCTCTACGGCGAAAATTCCCCCTACAGCAAAATGGGCGCGCACCTTGCCAAAATCATGCCCATGACCTGCCACGAAACCATCCCCGGCATCGGTCATTTCTACGCCGTCCACAAACCGCAGCTCGCAGTGGAAAAAATCCTACCCTTCCTCCACGACCCCGAATCCTTCATCCGCGAGCGGAAACTGTTAGCCGAGTCGGTTGCGGTGGTGGAGCATGCAGGCGACGGCCGCGGCATCGAACCACCTGTTTTTACCTGACCGTGTAACCGTTACAGCCGGCATAGAACTATTCTTGACCCCGCTTGCCGAGAGAGAGCGAACTAGCCGACATAACCAATTGCGGCTATTGAAAGTAGCGAGCTCCCGGACGGATGAATCGGGTCACGCATCACAAAGGCTAACAAATTGCACTCTTTCCCGCCCGATTACAAAGTGATATAAGAACTTTCGTACCTTTTAAGGATCTGAACTAGGAGCTTTCTTACATTGTGAGCTTGGGCCAACCCCCGCTTAGGGGGCGAGGGTCGGCCTGTCGGCGGATACCAGGTGAGTGGCATCCGATACCACCAGTCATTCTAACCTGCTATTCGTCTGTCTGTGTGCCCCCTAATGTAAATCTGCCTGCGCGCTCTCTAACCGGCGCGCAAAAACCAAGGGAGGCGTGTCTCTATGCAATCTGGTAAGTTTCAAAAGACAACCGCAGCGTTTTGGTTACTATTCGGTTTTTCACTGGTGGTGCTTTCCGGTCTTGCTCAAACCGAACTCAGTTCGACAAGCAGTCCGAGAGATCCCGGAGTTCAGAGCGGCAAACGCGGCACCGGCGCCACCATCATCAACCCAGGGAATGACCCCAACGGGTTCACGGCTTTTTTCCAGGACGGCCTGAACCGGTTTCAGGCCGTGGAGTCGGTATCCAACAGCCCGACGGGAAACAACGGTTTGGGGCCGCGGTTCAACTCCAATTCGTGCAGTTCGTGTCACGCTCAGCCGGCAATTGGGGGCTCAAGCCCCTCCGCAAATCCCCAATTCCAGTTCGTCAACACCGGTGTCGCGCCACGCAACACCATTCCCAACTTCATTACGGCCAGCGGTCCGGCCCGTGAAGTCCGGTTTCCGTTTTTCTTTAACCGGCAGGGCCAGGTAAATACCAGCAGCCCAAACGGAGGGGTGGAGGACCTGTTTACGGTAACAGGCCGCGCCGACGCCGGCTCGTGCAGTTTGTCGCAGCCGAACTTCGCCGCGGCAGAGGCGGCCAATAACATCATTTTCCGGATTCCCACGCCGACCTTTGGCGCTGGTCTGATCGAAAACCTGGACGACTCGACCCTGCTGAGAAACCAGGCAGCCAATCTCAATAACCATTTTGGGATCGGCGGCACTTTCAACCGCAACGGCAATGACGGCACGATCTCGCGTTTCGGCTGGAAGGCGCAGAACAAATCGCTGCACATTTTTGGGGGCGAGGCTTACAACGTCGAGATGGGTATTACTAACGAGTTGTTTCCCCAGGAGCGGCCGTTACCGGAAGAAGATCAGCAGGGCGCAGGACTGTCGGTTAACTGTCTGAACCTCAGCAAGACCGGCTATCCAGAAGATCGATCTAATCCGACAGCGACGCCCAACGCATCGGTTCTCGATGACGTCTCGGCGTTTGCGAATTTCTCGCGGTTCTTAGCGCCACCACCGCCTGGCGGGGTTGTGCTCAACGGAAATTCGGTCTCCCCGCAAGCGATCTCCACCGGCGCGTCTTTATTCAACTCGATTGGCTGCGCGACGTGCCACAATCCCACGCCCGGCACGACGCAAGTGTCGAATTTCGCTCCCGCGTTGAGTAACGTTCCGGTTTTTGCGTTCTCGGATCTGGAGATCCATCACATGGGCACAGGCTTGGCGGACAACGTTTCGCAAGGCGGCGCGGGCGGCGACCAGTTCCGAACCGCTCCTTTGTGGGGCTTAGGTCAACGCATATTCCTGCTACACGATGGCCGAACGACTAACCTGATCAATGCGATACAGGCACACGCGAGTTCCGGCAGCGAAGCCACCCCGGTAGAGCAGAATTTCTTCAACCTCAGCCCGACCCAGCAGCAGGAGATCCTGGACTTTCTGCGCGCGCTCTAGGTTGCGGAAGAAAGCAGCCACAGATGGACGCGGGTGCGCACATTGGAAATTATCTGTGCGCATCTGTGTTCATCGGCGGCTCGAAGGAAGAATATGCGCTTTCAACTCTTGTGTCTTGGGCTGGTCATAGCTTCGACGGTATCGTTGCCGGCATGGAGTCAGGACACCGGCCAGCAAGGCCCCGCCCTGAATAAAGTGCCGGCCGGAGTCATCCTGGTAAAGGGTGCATGGTCAAGCGCCAGCGATATTACGACGCCTGTGCCGGAAGGAGGGAACGTAGCCGATAATGTTTTCCGTGATCCGTACTTCGGAATGACCTACCCGCTGCCGGATGGCTGGACCGAGAAATACAAAGGTCCACCTCCCTCGGACAGCGGTCGTTATGTGTTGGCGCAGCTCAGTCCGCGAGACACATTCCAAGGATCTGCTCGGGGGAGCATCTTGATCACTGCCCAGGACATGTTCTTCGCGCCGGGAGCGGCGAGTGACGCTAGCGGCCTGATCGATCGCATGAAAGACCAGCTTCAGGCCGACTATCAAGTAGAAACGGCGCCTACTCAGATTAAGATTGCCGATCGCTTCTTTACCTTTTTTGCGTATAGGTCTCCGGTGGCGCAACTACATTGGTATGTTCTGGCCACTCAAATCCGCTGCCACTCCTTGGAAATCGTGATGACCAGCCGCGACACGAAACTGCTGGAGAGCCTGGTTCGGGATATGAACAAGATGAGGCTGTCCGCCGAAGCCACCGGCGGCACTGTTCCGGTTTGCATCAACGATTACGCGCGCGATGAAAATCCGGTCGCGCGGGTGGACCCGGTGTTTACAGAACATAGATTCAATCCTGTTCCAGTCCGAATCATCATCGACAAAGAAGGGAAGGTGAAGCACATTCACTTTCTCAGCGCTTTCAGCGATCAGGCGAAGGCGATCAGCGATGCTTTGGGCCAATGGAGGTTCAAGCCGTATCGGATGGACGGGCAGCCGGTTGAGGTGGAGACTGGGATTCTATTTGGGCGAGGGACTGGCCAGTAGAGGACGGCGTACAATACAATCTCAGTTTCGATTTCGAGGAGGCGCGGAGTATGACATTTTCAAAACGATGGCCGGGGATGGCGGCGGTGGCGATGCTGGCGGGGAGCGCGTGGGCGCAGCTTCCCAGTTCCAAGATTCTGACGGTAGATGTGGCGCAGGCGATTGCGCAAGAAGCGATGGGGAAGTGCCGCGCAGAGGGTTATCACGTGACGGTGCTGGTGGTGGACGGATTGAACGCGCCTAAAGCGCTGCTGCGCGACGACGGAGCATCCGCCGCAACGACTGACGTCGCGAAGATGAAAGCGACAGCCACCATGCTGTATAACCGGCCCTCCGGACCTGCGCGGCCTCTGCCGCCCGGGACTGCGGCGCCGCCGGCGACGATTCCGGGGACGATTAATGCGCAAGGTGGGGTGCCGATCAAAGTGGGGGACGCGACGATCGGGGCGGTGGCCGTGAGCGGCGCCCCGGGCGGGGATAAGGATGCGGCTTGCGCTAATGCGGGTTTGGCGAAGGTGGCGGATCGATTGAAGTAGCGCCTGCCCTACCCGCGGTCTCAGGATAGCCAGTGTTTCCGAGCCGGTAGTTGGATCTTCGCCCGTCCTGTCAATGCTATATGCTGTAGCGATACGTTTCCAAACCGGCGGACGATAGCGTGCCGCTCATTTACGGGGAGTTCCGAATGAAATTGCTAGCGATCGCAGTTCTCCTGGCGACGGCTGCTTTTGGCGCCGACGTCGATGGAAAGTGGACCGGCACGATGTCTACACCCAATGGCGATGTGCCTGTCAACTTCACGTTCAAAGCGGATGGAGCTACGTTGAATGGATCCACCATGGGTCCGGACGGCGGCGAGATACCGATTAAAGAAGGCAAAGTGGACGGCAACAATATCTCCTTCGCCATTTCGTTCGATTTCCAGGGAATGCCGTTCACGATGAACTACAAAGGGGCTGTCGACAAGGACCAGATCAAGTTCACGATCGATGTTTTCGGTATGCCGCTCGAGTTGCTGGTCAAACGCGCTAGTTAACCCCGCGAACAGCTTATGTCCACCAGGGCGCGCTGACATGCTCCTTCATAACGATTCCGTTCAGGAACTCGGCCGCCTTCCGTAAGCCTTCCTCTGCCGAAAGCAGGCTGTCTTCGTGTTCGATCGAGAGCACGTAATCGTAGCCGAACATCCGCAGCGTGGAGGCGAACTCGCGCCACCATTCTTCGCCATGGCCGTAGCCGCAGGTGCGGAACAGCCAGGCGCGGTTGCGTTCATCCGTGTAATTCTTCGTGTCGAGCACGCCCGTCAATGGCAGATTCTGCGTGTAGATCTGCGTATCTTTCGCATGCACGTGAAAGATCGCGTCGCCCAGCACGCGAATGGCGGCGATGGGGTCGATGGCTTGCCAGAACATGTGGCTGGGATCGAAGTTGCATCCGATCGTGGGTCCGGCGATCGAGCGCAGTTTCAACAGCGTTTCCGGGCTGAAGACCACGAAACCCGGATGCATTTCAATCGCAATCTTCACGCCGTGATCGGCGGCGAACTTCGCGTGCTCGGTCCAATAGGGCGCGACTACTTCGTCCCACTGCCACTTCAGGATTTCGAGATAATCGGGCGGCCAGGGACAGGTCACCCAGTTCGGCCATTTCGAGTTGGGCGAATCGCCCGGGCAGCCGCTGAAATCGATTACCACCGGCACGCCCAGCTTTTCCGCCAGAAGGATAGTCCGCCGGCTCACGTCGCAATCGTGCGCGGCGCGGGCGCGGTCGGGATGCAGCGGGTTGCCATGGCTGCTTAGCGCGCTGATGGTGAACCCTTCATCGTTTAACTTCTTACGGAATTCCGTGAGCCCTTGGGGATTGTCTAGCATCGAAAGCTTGCAGTGTGGGTCGCCGGGGTAATTGCCGGTGCCCAGTTCCACGGTGTCGATGCCGATCGATCGCAACTTTTTCAGCGCCTGATCGAGCGAAAGGCGGTGCAGAACGGGAGTGAATACGCCAACTCTCACGTGCCACACGATACCACGGCGGACGCACGTTGTGTGTGAGCGGCGTTACCGATCAATCGCAGACGCCGGGTTTGCGGGCAAAATGGTTCCGCGGCATTCGCCCAGGCCGATGCGGCGGAAGCCGGGCGCTTCGCAATATCCGCGCAGGATCACCAAGTCGCCATCTTCGAGGAAGGTGCGAGTCTCGCCGGTGGGGAGTTGCAGCGGTTCCGCGCCTCCCGCGGTCATTTCCAGCAGGCAGCCACGGTTTTGTTTTTCCGGTCCCGAGACGGTGCCGCTGCCGATCAGATCGCCAGGGCGTAGTGGGCAGCCGTTCGATGTATGATGCGCCACCATTTGCGCGAGCGTCCAGTACATCGATGCGAAGTTGCCGCGGCTGACGAGCACGGGCCCATGCATACGAGGTGAATGCAGCCAGAGCTCGAGGGTAATGGAGAAAGCATCGTACCCGGAGCCGCGCAGATGCGCAAGCGGCTGCGGATCGGAAGCGGGACGCGGCTCGGGTTCCGTCCGGAAAGGCTCCAGGGCTTCGAGCGAGACAACCCACGGCGAAACCGATGTGGCGAAACTTTTCGAGAGAAACGGCCCGAGCGGCTGATATTCCCAGGTCTGAATATCGCGCGCAGACCAATCGTTGAGCAGACAGACGCCGGCAATGTGTTCCAAGGCTTCGCCAACCGGTATCGGCTCTCCAATCGGATTTCCTGGACCGAGAAAAGCGCCGAGTTCAACCTCATAATCGAGGCGGCGGGTGGGAGCGAAAACCGGAGGGCCTTCACGCTTCTCCGCGATTTGTCCCCAAGGCCGTCGAACGGCAGTGCCGCTGATCACTATGGACGACGCGCGGCCGTGATAGGCGATGGGCACCCATTTGTAATTCGGCTGCAACGGATTGCCGGGCCGGAACAGCGAGCCGACATTGGTGGCGTGGTGGAGAGAAGCGAAAAAATCAGTGTAGTCGCCGATTTCGCAAAGCAGCAGATCGGCACCATGCACCGGCGTGAGCAACTCGGGGGCGGGCGCGTCGCGGGAAAGCAAAGCGCTGATGCGGCGGCGCAACTCGGCTCGTTCCGCGCGCGGCATCGCCATAATGGCACGCACTGATTCGATGGCAAAAGCCCCCGTAATATCCAGAATCTGATCGCCGATACGGACGCCGGCTGACGGGCGACCCTCACCCGGACGGCGGAATCGGCAATATGGGAGATTTTGAATGGGAAAATCGGTTGCGGGATCGTTGGCCGATTCCACCCAGCTCACAAGCGATGAATCGTGCGTCTGGTCGATCGGCATTAGAGGCGAATCACGATCTTCCCGAAGTGCGTGCCGCTTTCGAGCTTCGCTAATGCTTCGTTGGCGCGGGCGAAGGGAAAGATCTCGTCGACAATGGGCCGAATTTCGTGCGCCTCCATCGCGCGGTTCATGTTCTCGAACATCGCGACCGAACCGACTACGATGGGTTGCAAGCGGGCGCCCGCCTGCAGCAGCGCTTCGAGGCTCACCTGCTGCGAAAAGCCGCCAAGGCCGCCTATGAAACTCACCACCCCGCCCATACGCGTTGCGCGCAAGGTGTATGGCAGCGTGCTGCCAACAACTTCGATTGCGTGGTCCACGCCGAGCCCCGCGGTGAAGTGGCGCACGGCCTCATGCCACGCGTAAGTAATTTTGTAGTTGATCGCGTGCAGGAAACCGAGCGAGCGCATGCGCTGCAGCTTGGCCTCGCTGCCCGATGTGCCAATCACGCGAAGCCCGGCGGCTTTGGCGAACTGGAAGGCAAACATGGAAACGCCGCCCGTCCCCAAAGTAAGCACGGTCGATCCGGCCGGCAGCGGAGTCGAAGTTTCAAACAGCGCGTTCCATGCGGTCACCGCTGCACAGGGCAGAGTGGCCGCTTCTTCATAGGAGAGGTAATCGGGAATGCGCACCAGCGCCGAAGCCGGAAAGGCAACCTTTTCCGCCAGCATGCCATCCAGAGTAGCCGCTCCTAAGTTCAGCCGGATCGCGCCGGGATAAATCGGCCCGGATTCCCAGCTCGGAAAAAAGGCGTTTATGACGCGATCGCCAGGTTTCACCTTGGTGACCATACCGCCCACGGAGATGACTTCGCCCGCGCCATCCGATGTGGGAATCACGCCCTGCCGAATACCCCGGAAATACTGGCCGCGGGCGATCATCAAGTCGCGGTAGTTGAGTGACACCGCGCGCACGACAACTACCGCCTCCGCCGGTCCAGGCACTGGAGCTGCGCGGTCCACCATTTCCCAGGCGCCCGGACCCTTCCCAGGTTCGTTCAAGAGGTAGGCCTTCATATGCTGATTTATGAGGCCTCAACCAGCGCAAAAGCCACAATTGTCT
>DATBID010000201.1:0-40939 GCA_036557125.1 Bryobacteraceae bacterium
TCGGGAAAATAGACGAGATCATGATCGACATTACGATCAAATTCTGGCTGGTTTGAAGGGGGCGTCCTGAGCAATGACGCAAATCGAAGAAACGATTGGTCGGGGCGAGTGGATTCGAACCACCGACCTCCTGGTCCCGAAAAATGCGGTCCTCCCGTTCTGCATTGTTCGCAGCATGTTTCTCTGTTCGGGTTTCACGTGTAATATCAATGCATTGCCGTGAATCTTCATAAATACCGAGCAAGGGCGAACAAAGCCGAAAAAGAGCGGGTGTACGCAATCCATTGCGTACATAGTCGCGTACATGATTTCTGTTGCTGAAGATGGAAAAGGCCCAGCTTTGCACTGGGCCTGATCCTGTGACGTGTAGCGTGAGCGCGCTACGGACCGCAGCATAGCATCTCGCGCGCGGCGCCGGCAACGCCTCACAGATGGAGCGTGAGCGATGCGTTGTCCGGTACAACTGCCGGTCGATTTACAAGCGCGCGTTGTGGCCGTGTTTGCCGAGGCAGAGTTACGCCTTCGCAACGTGATCCGGGAGCGCGTCCATCGGTCGGCATACGAGTTAAGCTTCATTTTCGTGCTAGATGTGATGCCCGCATTCGTGGCCGGCGGCTGCGCTGCGGTCGAACAAAATCACTGGACCTTAGATCAGTTCTTGCATGAGGAAGTCGAGAAATTCGCTTGTGCGGTGATCTCCGAAGTAGATGATTACCTCTATCCTGCTACTCTCATTAACCCGTCGACCGTCAGGGACCGAAAGTGGAAGTTGTGGCAACAAATACAGCGCACGGAACAATGGGAAGAAATCTGCCTTAAGCCGCTTGCGAAGTTTGCTAAGACGTTTGTTGCCGCTGATCCGCAGGGGCATCGCGTGTTACTCGGCCAGTTCCTACATGCGACAGGACAAGAAGAAGGTGCGGGCATTGCGAGCATTGCCCAGGGAGCCGGATTGACAGATCGCTCCGTTCGAGCCTGGCGAGACGGCGACACGACACAGACAGGCGCACCGGCAGATCGCGTCATACGCAACTACATTAAGAGCGTCTTGACATCCAAGAAAATCCAAAAGCATCAGTAGCGGATGTGGACTGAGTCCGCGTATCGTGCTGTGCAGAGGACAACATGGCGATACACCCCGCAAAACAGAACAAAACACGGACAAATGCTGCGCCGGCTGCAGAACCGGTATGGGTCTCTGAGTTTGTTGCCGGCGATCGAATCGGCACGACGGCAGAAACACTCAGGCGTTGGCGGTTTGAGAAACGTGGGCCGCGCTACGCGAAGGTCGGGAGCAGTGTGCGTTACAACCTAGCGGATCTAGATAATTGGATCGCTCGGCACATCGTCGAAACACGCGATTCTGGGCAGACTGCGCAAGAGAATCTTCACCGCGCACACGCGCGTAGTTAAGCGAGAAAAAACATGACTACAAACGCGAAACCCGGCGCCGCCGACAGCGCCGGGCATCGGAAGATTCAAATTGCGGACTTCAGACCGCTGAACAAGAATACATTGCGCGGTTTCTTCAGCGCAATGCTACCCTCTGGCCTCGTTTTTCATGATCTGATGCTTCATGAACGTGACGACGCCCGCTGGGTTGGTTTTCCAGCGCGGGAATGGACCGACAAAAGCGGTGTGAAGCAATATGTCCGTTTTATCGAGTTTAGGGACAGGGAGACCGCCAACCGCTTCCGCGATGAGATCCTGACAGCGCTCGATGAGCATCTGAAAGAAGCGGAGTCATGAACCTTCCGCAGGAGCTCACCGAACGTCCGCAATGGATCTTGTGGCGGTATGAGCAGCGCACGGGCGACGGGAAGCGGACCAAAGTTCCACATACCTGCACAGGCCACAAAGCGAGTAGCACTAATCCGCAGCATTGGAGCTCATTCGACTATGCCCTGAAGATGTCGCGGAAACCTGACTTCGCGAACGGTCTCGGATTCGTATTCGCACCGGATGATCCGTTCTGTGGAATTGATCTCGACAATTGTTATCCCAGCGATGCGGCCGAGTGCGCGCCATGGGCCAAGGAAATCCTTGATCGTTTCGCGGATACCTACACTGAGGAATCGCCATCCGGGACAGGCGTGAAGATCTGGTGCCGTGCGAAGGCGCCACGGTGCGGAAAGTGGCTGATACGCGCCGGCGCGATCGAGATTTATGACCACGCGCGGTACTTCGCCGCTACCGGTCAATCCAACGGTGTTCTGACAATTGCTGACCATCAGGCCGACGTTGAATCACTGGTGGCCTATCTCGATGAAGGAAATCCGATCAGACCACGGGCAGCGGTCATTCCTCTTCAGATTCCACAAGGGCAAAGACACGACACGCTACTGAGTCTTGGCGGCACCATGTTCCGGCGTGGTATGAGCCTGGAAGCTATCGAAGTGGCACTTGCCGAGACCAATCAGCGGCAATGCGATCCGCCCTATGACCGTGAGCACATTCGAAAGATGGTCGAGAGCATGGCGGAGTGGGAGCGATGAGCGCGGGCAAGGCCTGGACATTCAAAGGCGAAACACCGCAAGCGGAATCATCAACGCAAGCCGAGCCCGATCCGAAACTGCTCGAAGAAATCGAGCGGCAGATCCGCCGCTATGTCATTTTGCCGCCGCATGCATACTTGCCGGCCGCGCTCTGGACGATCGCTACGCACGCGGTTGAGACGTTTGACTGCTTTCCCTACATCGCCGCCGTCAGCGCTACTAAGCGCAGCGGCAAGACAAGACTTGCGGAAGTACTGGAGTTGATCGTGAGACGGCCATGGCGAGGGACCGCGCCGAGCCCCGCCGCGCTATACCGAATGCTCGAAGGCGCACCGACGCTGCTGCTCGATGAGACGGAAGCGCTCAACGGAAAAAGTAAATCGGAAACCACACTGATCCTGCTGGCGGTCCTGAACGCAGGACACCGCAAAGGCTCTACTATTCCCCGCTGCGATGGACCGCGCCAGGAAGTACGTCAGTTTCCCGTATACGGCCCAAAATTCTTTGCCGCGATTGGCCGCCTGCCGGATACGCTTCTCGATCGGAGCATTCTGATCCACATGAAGCGCAGAGTCCGCACGCAGACGGTAGAGAGATTCCGTATGAAGCGGGCCACAGAGGAATCCAAGCCCATTCAGAAACGAGCTGCGGACTGCGTAAAAACTCACGCGGATGCCATCGAGAGCGCGTACCAAAAGGTGCTGGAGACCGATCTTACGTTCCTGAATGACCGGGACGCCGATTTGTGGACGCCGCTGTTCACTATCTGTTTGGTTGTCAGTCCCGAGCGCCGCGCCGAACTGGAAAAATGCGCTCTGGTACTGAGCGCCGCAAAATCCGGCGATGACGTGGACGACTCCGTTCCGCTTGCCCTCCTGCGGGACATTCAGGCAGTCTGGCCCGCCGGTGAGGAAAAGTGTGAGTCGACACGACTGCTCGAAAGGCTGAAGGCTCTCGAAGATTCGCCCTGGGACGAGCAGCCGAAGCCACTGACAGCGCGAAAACTGGCCCGGATGCTGCGCCCGTTCGAGGTCGAACCGAGGAATATTCAGGTCGGCTCGCGGCGCCCGAAGGGTTACTATTTCGAGGACTTAAAAGACGCCTTCGACCGCTACCTGGACGAAAAATGCGCTACATCCGCTACAAACCAATAATGACAGGCCTTTCGAGCACTTTTCGATCCGCTACATGGAGGCGATGTAGCGCTTTGAAAAATACGGTTTCGATCAATGTTTACCGGCCTTGTAGCGCATGTAGCGGACTTTTAGGGGGGAGGGGCCTGTAAGCCCTTTTTTTCCGTGAGAACGAGTCTTTTATGAACCACCGAAAAGGAGCATCTATGACCATCGAAGAAGCAAAACAAGTGTTACCAACTGCGGCTGATCGACAAGGAATGGAGCGAGCCTTGAAGGATTTCCGAGTTGCCGCGCTAAAGGTGTTTGGCCTTGAAAGCTGGCGCCAGAAAGCCAGCGTGTGCATTGTGATTCAGGATGACGGGCAGATGCTGTTCGAGCCACGCCTACGTTGGGATGAGCCAGTAGGGCATACTGGCGCCGGAAGGGGGTACGTGTGAAAAGTCGAGGGATGACCCCATGAACCGAGAAGAAAAGCGCAACGTGTCCGAACCGATCGACCTGGATCTTTGGGACGTCCCCAAACGGCGCAGGCGTAGCGCGAAGGCGGCAAGGCTCCTGAATAAAGCGGCGGCCGCCAAAGCCCAAGCGGAATACGCCGCGGCCCATTACGGGCCCGCGTCCAGCGAACCCGCCTGGCAAAGCATCCAATCGAAGTACGCGCAGCAAGAAGGCGAAGCGCTACTCAAGCCTTCCGGCGAAGTGATCCAGTATGACCAGGCGAACGAAGCGGTACATTTCGATCCCGAAAACACCGAGTTTGACCTGGACCGTGCAATTCTTTTGGAGACGCTGAAAAACCCGGACATGCTCAGCATCGACGCGTCCGAGCAACGCATGGAATCGGCCTTGAAAGCGCGAGTTCTGGCGCCGGCGCTGGACGCGGTGAAAGCTGCGGACGCCAAGGATTCACTATCCAAGATGCTGGTACAACACATGACGGCAGCGCACTTCTCCGCCATGAAATGCATCGAGCGTTCGAACAATGACAGGCTTCCGCCGATGGAACTCGCCCGCTTGCTGAATACCGCCGGCCGCCTAATGGAAAGCTATAGCCGTGGATTAATAGCGTTGCTGAGATTGAAGACAGGCGGAAAACAAACCGTGCTTGTCCAGCACATTAACGTCACAGCAAGAGAAGCCGTGGTGGCGCAGCATATCAAAGCTGGGGGCAAAAGGAATCATGTCCAAGAACAGCCCATTGAAGAACGGCAATAGGCAAGGCGATTTTCGGAATGCACCGCGCTGTGGGGCTAAGACTCGTCGGGGGACCGCCTGCCGCTGTCCCGCGATTTGCGGCCGGCTCCGTTGCCGGGTGCACGGCGGATGGTCTACGGGGCCGCGAACACCTGAAGGAATTGAGCACATCCGGAAGGCGAATACGACGCATGGCGCATACACAGCGAAAGCTCGTGCAGAGCGTGCCCGCATCAGACATCTGCTCGCCCAGTTCCACTCACTCGTGCAGAGCGTCACTGCAACCAAGTCGTGAGCAAATGTCATACTTTCGGGGCATGTGCACTCCGATACAATCTGTACGCGATGGACCCAATAGCGGTGAGAGTCGCTATCACGATAGGCGCATTGTTGGCAATTACCGCTTGTCGCTCTGACAAATCATCGGCTACCAAAAGTCCACCAACTCTAACGCGCACCGAGTTGTTCGACCTAAGGACGAAGTGCTCCGAGTTGGCGCGCAAATTCGAAGATGACAACACGAAGGAGAAGAAGAAAATCGGGCAACTGGCAGGTGATATAGACAGCTTCACAAACCGATACGATCCTGAAGCAAACCGCTGTTATGTCGAGCAGTTTACGACTCACTATCAAACCGCAAATAACGGAGAGAACCAGATGATGCAGCATCGGTGGGTCTTTGACGCTCAGGAAAATGTCAGGCTAGTGGGTTGCGATGATTACGTTCATGCGTCAGCGCCGCACCAAACCAATTGCACCGATAAAAACTCAAATACCATTCCAGTCAATGAAGCAAACTCAAGAATGAACACGCTCATGGGCGAATCGGTTAATTGGCCCTAATACACGATTGGTTCGGGGTTGGCTGATGCACAGAGAATACGGCAACGCGCAGCACGGTTGTAAGCGAAATCGAGCGCATGACGCCCCAGCAGCGGCTGGAGCGGATTCGCGCGTTGCACGACGAATTATTCGGCAGCAAAACGGTTCAGTGAATCCGAAAAAGGTTGCTTCGGCGACACCAGATTGGATTCTTGTGGAGAGTTAAGGACACATGTCCGCACTGCAGTATGCACAATCCACGGTTCCCGATTCTATCCAAGGGCAGACGCGCTGCTATCAAGCGCTTGAAGCGCCCCGGACTGGAGCGGTTATGGGAAATCACCAGGGCAGTGGTGGCCTCCGTTGACACTGAGTTGGTATGACCGAGTAACAACGCTCTACGCCCGGTAAAAAACGCCGCCTAGCACGAGATGCCACAAGTCCTTTGTTATCAGTGCTAGTACTATAACTACAGAATTAGTATTGACAAATGAATGGAATTCTTCGATACTCGGGGGTGTGACCAAGGCGTATGCATACAGTCGGGTGAGCGGAAAAGGGCAGGTGGAAGGTGACGGGTTCTTCCGTCAGCGCGTCGCCATCAAGAAGTATGCCGCGGCGCACGGCATTAAGCTGGTGCGCTGGTTCGAAGAGCAGGGCGTGAGCGGAACCATCGAGAGCATGGACCGTCCGGCTTGGCGCGAGCTCATGGCGGCACTTCACTCCAACGGTGTCCGAACGATTGTGGTCGAGAAGCTCGACAGGCTGGCCAGGGATTTGATGATTCAGGAATCCGCTATTGCGGACCTGCGCCGCCACGGGTTCGAGCTTGTCTCCGCACAAGAACCGGACTTGATGGCGAATGATCCGACGCGTGTTCTGATGCGCCAAATGCTGGGTGCCTTCGCACAGTACGAGAAAGATCAGATTGTTTCGAAACTTCGCGGCGCACGGATGCGGAAGCGGGCGAAAGAAGGCCGCTGCGAAGGCCGGAAACCCTACGGCTTCTACGACGGCGAAACTGCGGTCATTGACCGTATGAAAGCGCTGCGCTGCGAAGGCCTGGGGTTCGATCGCATCGCAGCACGTATGAACGCGGAGGGCCTTGAGACGCGCACGCGCGGCCGCTGGCACGGTCTGATGGTGAATCGGATTCTGAGTCGCGGCGGGAAGGAAGCAGGGACACAGCGATGAAGATCATCGACCCCGAGAACGAGCCCAGACCAAAAGGCCAAAGACCGTGACGGCCTGTATAGGCGCCGCGGTTATTGGCATTACGCGTTGCTGATTGACGGTAAGAAGCACAGTTACACAACCGGCACGAAGGATTACAACGAAGCCAAAAAACAACGAGCGAAGGCCATCCGTGAACTAGAGCAAGGCCGGCCGCCGGAAGATTCCGGCCGGAAGCGTTTTGAGCCTACGGCGGACGCGTACATCCGCCATCGCGAAGCGACGGTTTCCGAAGGCACAGTGCGACTCGAAAAGGAGCGTTTAAAGCCCTTAAAACGAGGCATCGGAAATGTGAGGCTCAAGGACATCACGGCTCGAACGATTCGCAGTTATCAAGCAACGCGCGCAGCCGAGGTCAGCAATAAAACTGTCAACCTGGAAACCGATCTTTTGCGGGGAATTCTGAAGGCAGAGGGGCAGTGGAGGCGGCTAGCGGAAGATGTGAAACGCCTGCCAAAACCCAAGGCTTCGCCTGGCCGCGCGCTATCGCCGGAAGAAACGCTGCGCCTGTTCACCGCAGCCGAAAGCAAAGAGGAATGGTTTGTTGCCTGTCACGCTACGCTGCTTGCCTATGACACGGGAATGAGGGGTGTTGAGGTTCGTCATTTGAAGCTGGCGGACGTTGACATCGACGCGCGTAAGCTCACGATCAGACGTTCAAAGGGCAACAACGGATTATTTCGCACGGTGATTCTCACCAACGATGCGCTGAAGGCGATGTTGAAGTTATTGGAACGGGCGGAAAGGCTGAACGCTTGTGAACCCGAGCATTACGTCTTCCCCTACAAGATCCGAAACGGCGCCGGCTACGACCCCACGCGGCCGGCTAAAGGATGGCGCACCGCGTGGCGGAATCTCCGCAAGGCGGCCGGCCTAGGGACCGGCAACGGCAGTTTTCGGTTTCACGATCTGCGCCACACGTTCATTACTGCCCATGCCGAGGCGGGGACGCCGCTACCCGTTGTACAAGCGCAAGCCGGGCAACTTTCCGAAGAGATGACTCGCTTGTATACGCACATCAGCCAGCGAGCGATGCAGGAAGCCGCGGAGCGGTTCACGCAGCGAAAAGCGGAAGCGTTGGCAGAAGCCAAGCGCAAATTGGCAGAAGAACAGGCCTGTCAAAAGGTGAATTGAGGGGTGGTCCCGCGATTGATTGCGTACATAGTTGCGTACATACGCTCGACCACGCCACAGCGGTTTATCGGAAGCTATTGAAAGGATTGGTCGGGGCGAGTGGATTCGAACCACCGACCTCCTGGTCCCGAACCAGGCGCTCTAGCCAGGCTGAGCCACGCCCCGCTTCTCTCAGTGTAAACGGTAACGCGGCTTCCCACAAGCTACCGTCTTTTCTCATGCAAGATGAGCCTGGAGTGGGGGTGCGTTTCTCTTCTAGCGCCGGAAATAACCCGGATTGCAGCAAGGCCCGGTAACTGTCACCACTTGCGCGCTAGAATCACCCCATGAGGAGAAGAAGATGAGGTCCACGATATCTTTCGCTTCCCTGCTGGGACTCGCGCTGGTTTCGCTCGCCGCGGGACAGCAGCGCACTGCTCAGGCTGCACCGCCGCTAATGACTTGCGGCGCCTATGGCGATATCGAAGTCCTCTGCGGCACTCGTCAGCCTGAAGACCTGGAATTGGCGCCCGATGGCAAATACTTGATCGCTACCCAATTTATCGGCCAGGGCCGCGGCAGCTCCGCTGGCGGCGGCATGGCGCTTTTCGATCTGGCGAAAAAGACTTTCCGCAAAATGGAGCAAACCAGTGAGCCGGACAAGTCCTGGGGCGACCCGGCCTGCCCTGGTCCCATCGGTGACGCGCTGGTATCGCATGGCGAGTCTCTTGCCAAAAGGAGCAACGGAGTGTGGCAACTTTATGTTGTCAACCACGGGGGCCGCGAGTCCATTGAGATGTTCGAGTTGAAACCGGCCTCCGGTAGTTGGGCGCTCGTCTGGCACGGTTGTGTCGTCGGTTCCCATGACTTCAACGACGTGGCCATACTTCCCGACGGCGGTTTTGTCGCGACATATCCCACCGCGTTGGTTTCCCGTGGAAACAACGGTGCGGCCTTCGCCGGAGGCGTGACCGGCTACGTCGCTCGCTGGACTCCGGGCAAAGGAGTGTCCGAAGTCATGAACACCCGCGTGCCCTATCCCAACGGCGTTGTGGTGAGCGCCGATAGCCGCCAAATGTATCTAAATGTGTTCGCCGCTCGCGAGGTGCGCAAGTATGAGCTCGACGGGAGCAACGCCAGGGAGATCGGCACGGTGAAGGTGGATTTCATGCCCGACAATCTGACATGGACAAAAGAGGGCCGCCTGTTGGTGGCGGGAGTGAAAGGGGCGCGCGGCGATTGCCCCGAAGGCAGCGGCAGACCCTGCATCCAAGGCTTCGGTGTAGCGGAAATCGATCCGGCGCGCATGCAGGCCCGCACGATTTTCGATTCCGCCACCACCGATCCACTAATATCCGGCGTATCTGTGGCATTGAAGGTGGGCAATGCTGTTTATCTGGGCGCCTTCCAGGGAGACCGCCTGGTGAAGATTCCGTACAAGAAATAGCCGGATGCCGGCGCGTTAGAATGGCATCGTGCTGCACCGTTTCATCCTTCACAACGACAGCATTTCGGAAGCGTCAACGCCTCTACTCTCGGCGGGGCAGGTAGGCCTTCTTTCCGGATGGGGCGTCTTCACTACCATGCGCGTTGCCGAGGGCGTTCCCTTCGCCTTCGAACGGCATTGGGCGCGCCTGTGCCGCGATGCCGCCGCTCTCCATGTGCCCATGCCGCCCGAATCAGAGCCAGTGCGGCGCAAGCTGCTCGATCTCATCGAAGCTAACCAGGCAGATCAATGCACCCTGCGCCTCGTGATTGTGCGCAACGGCGGCGGCTTGTGGGAAGGACCTCCCTTGGGCCGCGCGAGCGATATCATCGGACTGACGGCCAATTCCAAGCTTTGGGGCCCGTCGGCTTCGCTCGATGTGGTGCCGCACGCGCGCCATGCCGCCAACATGTTCGCCGGGGCGAAAATCACCTCCTGGGCCATGAATCTCACCTGGCTCGAAACGGCGCAGGTCCGCGGTTTCGACGAAGCCCTTCTGCTGAATGAGCGCGGCGAGGTGGCCGAATGCACCTCCGCCAACATCTTCCTTGCCGAAGGCGACGAGGTCTGGACGCCCCCTCTTACTGCCGGCTGCCTTCCGGGCATCACCCGGGAGGTGTTGCTCAGCGAAACCCTCGTGCCGGGCATCCACGTGCGGGAGAGAACCATCCTCCCCGCCGATCTGGACGCCGCCGCCGCGATTTTCATCAGCTCGACCACTAGGAACCTGCTGCCGGTCCGGTACATCGAAGGACACCAGTTGCGCCACAACGAGCGCGTCTGGGAGGCGCTGGAAGACGCCTTCGAAGCCTACGTGAAGCGCTATGTGGCCCAACATAAGCGCATCCCTGTGTCCACCGCAAAGTGACGGCATTCCCGCACCATCGCGGCTTAGCTACACTGGTCTTTCGCCGATCCTGTGAACGCCGTCGAGTTTCAGCATGTCTCGAAGAGCTATCCCATTTATGGCTCACCCGGCGACCGTCTAAAAGAGCTTCTCTCCATCCGCCGTAAAAAGCGCCACCGCGATTTCGGCGCCTTGAGCGATGTCACCTTCGAGGTCCGGCGCGGCGAAACCTTCTGCATCATTGGCGAAAACGGTTCTGGCAAAAGCACGCTGCTGCAGATCGTCGCCGGCATCCTGCAACCGACATCCGGAACTGTCGCGGTAAACGGACGAGTTTCGGCGCTGCTCGAGCTCGGCGCCGGTTTTAATCCTGAGTTCAGCGGGCGCAACAATGTTTATCTCAACGGTTCCATCCTCGGCCTCACTACCCGCCAGATCGATGAGCGCTACAAGGAAATCGAAAGCTTCGCCGAAATCGGCGATTTCATCGACCAGCCCGTCAAAACCTACTCGAGCGGCATGGTGGTGCGCCTGGCCTTCGCCGTAGCCATCAACGTCGATCCGGAAATTCTTCTGGTTGACGAGGCTCTCGCCGTGGGCGATATCTACTTCCGCCAGCGCTGCATGCGCAAAGTGCACGAGCTGCGCTCCCGTGGCGTCACCATCCTTTTTGTCTCTCATGCAACCGCCGATGTTAAGGCGATCGGCGATCGCGCGCTTTGGCTGGAGCGCGGCCGCGTCATGGCGATCGGCGATACCGAACGCGTCGTCGCCAAATACCTGGCGCATACGGTGGAGAAGGATTCTAGCTACCTGAAGGCCCATCCGGAAACACGCGTAGCTGCCGCCGCGAGCCCCGTCGCAGCGCCGGAAGTGGTTACTTCGATTCCCAATATCGATCATCGCTACGGCGATGGCCGCGCCGAAGTGCTGGGCATTGCCGTTCTCGATGAAGCCGGCAGGCCGCTGGCGATGCTCGATCCGCTTTCCCGCGTCGTGGTGCGTATTAGCGTGCGCGCCAAAGCCGAGGTGCCGCTGCCCATGGTCGGCTTCATGTTGCGCAACCATATGGGCATGGATTTCGCAGGCACCAATACGGCGCGCGAGGGCTGCGAACTTTCTCCCATGCAGCCGGGCGATACGCTCACCGTGGATTTTCATCTCGACGTGCCGGAACTCTACCCCGGATCCTTCTCCTTTTCTCCGGCTATTGCCGATGGCACGCTGCTCGAGTACCGCATGTGCGACTGGATCGATAACGCTGTCGCGCTGCAAATGTCACGCGGCGGCGGCCAGATCTACGGCTATCTCCACCTGCCGTGCCGCGTGGAAGTCAACGCGCGATTGCGGCGCCAAGAGGCTCCCGTTGGTTGAATTCACGGGCGAGCGCCTGATTCCCGGACAGGTGAGCGAAGACCTGCTCAACGAGCACATGGCGCGCTACGTCTTCGCCGCGCGGCTGGCCGGGGCCAAACGCGTGCTCGATGCGGGCTGCGGCGCGGGCTATGGCTCGGCCGAACTGGCGCACGTGGCCGCTTCCGTGATCGGCGCTGATAGCGCAGCAGAAGCCATCGCCTTTGCCCGCGAGAATTACCGCCTGCCCAATCTGCACTTCGAGCGCGCTTCCTGCGACGCCTTTCCCCACCCCGATGCCAGCTTCGATCTGGTTGTCGCCTTCGAAGTGATCGAGCACCTCAAAGGCTGGCCCGAATTCCTGCTGGAAGTTCGCCGCGTGCTCTCGCCTCAGGGCCAGTTCGTGGTTTCGACGCCCAATAGGGCTTACTACACCGAATCCCGCGGAAAAGAGGGCGCTAATCCCTTCCACGTGCATGAATTCGAATTCGAAGAGTTCCGCTCGGAACTGTTGTCGGTGTTTCCTGAAGTAACCCTGTGCCTCGAAAACCACGTGGAGGGCGTGGCTTTCCAGCCCTACGATTTTTCAGCGGGAGTGGAAGTCCACGCGGAGGCCCGCCAGCCCGCGCCGGCGGAAGCCCACTTTTTCGTGGCGCTTTGCAGCCATCGGGTTCTTCCCGCGGTTCCGCTCTATCTATATGTTCCGCGCGCCGGCAACGTGCTGCGCGAACGAGGGCGGCACATCGCGCTGCTCGAAGAAGAACTGGCTACCAAAAATGCCTGGCTCGAGCGGGCGCTACGCGAGCACGAAGAGCTCGTGGCCGCGCACCGCCGGCAAACCGAGGAACTGGAGCGCAGCAATCAGTGGGCGCAGACTCTCAACCGCGAAATCGAAGAGCGCCGCGCGCGTGTACTGGAACTGCAGAATGAACTGGCGGAAGAGCAACAAGGGTATCAAGCCAAGCTAAGAGAGCTGGAAGACGACATACGCGCCAAAGTGCAATGGGCCGAGGACCTGGAGAGCCGCCTCGAGCATCGCGGCCAGGAACTGGCGCTGGCGGTGGAGGCGCTGCATCGCACCGAACAAGAGCTGGAAGACCGCACCGCCTGGGCGCACCGCCTGGGAGAGGAAAAGCGCCGTTTGGAAGACTTGTTGGCGTTTGTCCGCGCTTCGCGTTGGATGAAAGTCGGCCGGAAGTTCGGTCTCGGTCCGGAGCTGCCGGACTAGCATGGAGTTTCTCAAACGGCTGCTGCGTTCGCTACCGCTGTTGCTGCTCTCTCCGTTCTTGGTGGCGCTCTCGGCGCTGGCTCTCTTACTCACTGACCTCTTCTGGTGGGTGTCCGGGAAACCGCTAAGCCTTGATCCGAGCCGCGACCGTCAGAGAGCGGTCCCCTCCGCCGCTTCCGTCGTCATCCCCAATTGGAACGGCCGCGACCTGCTCGAAAAGTATCTCCCTTCCATCATCGAAGCCCTGGCCGGAAATCCACACAACGAAATTATCGTGGTGGATAACGGTTCTAGCGACGGAAGCGCCGATTTTCTGCGTGCCCAGTTCCCGCAGGTCAACATCATCGCTCTGGAGGAAAACCTCGGCTTTGGAGGCGGCTCGAACGCCGGCTTCCGCCAGGCGCGAAACGACATCGTGGTGCTGTTGAACAGCGATATGCGAGTTGCCCCCGATTTCCTCGCCCCGCTTCTGGAGGGCTTTCGCGATCCCGATGTTTTCGCCGTTTCCTGCCAGATTTTCTTCAGCGATCCCAATAAAGTTCGCGAAGAATCCGGATTGACCCAGGGCTGGTGGGAAGATGGCGGCCTGCGCGTGCGTCATCGCATCGATCCCGCGATCATCGATCTCTACCCCTGCTTTTATGGCGGAGGCGGCTCCTGCGCCTTCGATCGCCGCCGCTTCCTCGAACTCGGCGGCTTCGATCATCTGCTCCGCCCCTTCTATCTCGAAGACACGGACCTCGGTTATCTCGCCTGGAAACGTGGCTGGAAAGTGCTCTACCAACCGCGCAGCGTAGTCTTCCACGAGCATCGCGGCACTATCGGCAAGCGCTTCCGCGAGGAGCAGATTCAGGCCGTGCTGAAGAAGAATTTTCTGCTGTTCGCCTGGAAAAATATCCACGAATGGGGCCGGTTGGGGTCGCATTTCTGCTTCACCTGGGCGGGCGCCATCGTCAGCCTTGCTTTCGGCGATGCCCCCGGGCGGCCCAACCTGGCCGCGCTGTGGCGCGCATTTCTGCAAGTGCCCGAAGCGATGCATTCCCGCTGGCGCGCGCGCAGCCTCGCCCGCATCACCGATACCGAAGCTCTTCTGCGACCGTTAGGCGGCTATTACCGCGATCGCTTCGCCGAAATCGCGCCCGCCAATCGGTTGCGTGTGCTGTTTGTTTCTCCCTACCCGATTTGTCCCCCGGTTCACGGTGGGGGCGTCTTCATGTATCAGACATTGCGGGAGCTGGTCAAATTGGCTGAAGTGCACGTTATCGAGCTGCTCGATCTTCCCGAGCAGCAGGAGGAGAATGCCGAATTGCGCCAGTTCTGCGCATCCGTCGATTGGATCATCCGTCCCAACGGCAAACCCAGAGATTGGGGGTCGCTGCTGCCGCGCGCCGTCCGCGAATTCGCCAACGACGATATCGCCTGGCTGATTCACCGCCAGATCTACACCAAACAAATCGATGTCGTGCAGCTTGAATACCTGCCGATGGTGCAGTATGCCGGTCGCTATCGCCGCGTCATAACCGCGTTGTTCGAGCACGATGTCTATTTCCAATCGATCGCGCGCGGCCTCGGCCATTTTTCGACATTCCTGGGCGAAGTGAAAGCGCGCATCGAGTACCTGCGCGCCCTGCGGTACGAGCTGCGAGCGCTGCCCCGATGCGATCAGGTACAAGTCTGCACCGCCGAAAACCTCGATTACCTGCTGTCTTTCCTGCCGCGCATCGGGCCTCGCCTCGCAGCCGGTATGCGCGCCGGCATCGATACCAGCCGCTATCGGTTCGCAGCCGCGAGCCGCGAGCCGCTCACCATGCTTTTCGTGGGAAGCTTCCGTCACGATCCCAACCGCATCGCCGTCGATTGGTTCGTCAAGCACGTGCTGCCGCGGGTTCTGGAAAAGCAACCGAACGCCCGTCTGGTAATTGCCGGCTCCGATCCGCCACCCCCGCATATTTTCGGGAAGGCGTCGGCGTCCATCGAAATGCTTGGCTACGTGGAAGACGTGCGCGAACCGCTGGCCCGCTACGCGCTGTTCGTTTGTCCCATCCTCAGCGGCTCCGGCGTGCGCGTGAAGCTGCTCGAAGCTTTCGCAGCGGGCATCCCCGTAGTTTCGACCACTATAGGCGCAGAGGGCCTGGCTCGAAAGGATTCCGAAGTCTGTTTGCTCGCCGACGACCCCTCCCAATTCGCCGATCGCGTCCTACAGCTTTTCGCCTATCCCGAAGCTTCAGCAGAGATGGCGCGGCGCGCGCGCGCAGAGGTCGAAACAAACTGGGATATGGCGAGGATCACTGCGCGGCTGGTGCAGAGCTACCGCAAGCTCATCGCCCAAAAACGAAGCCCTGCAAGTTGAGATACCACCGCGGCCTGGCCACTCAATCCGCGCCCTCAGCGGTTCACTAGGGCGAGGCCTACTTCTTTGTTCGGCGCTTCGGACATTCCGGCTTGCCGGCGATCCGCGCAGCACTCGCCGAAAAGCGGCGTTTAGCCGTAGCTCACATCTTTAGTTCTACTGGCCGCCGATCACCACGAGATGTCCATGATTGGCGCCCGCCACCGCCTCTATCGAGATGGACCTGTCGAATGTGGCGAGAACGCCACCGTTTTCGACCGCCAATCCGAGCAGGTAAATGTCTGTGACTGCCCTGTGTCCCCTGATCTTGCTTGCTCGAAACGATCTTTCTTCCACTAGAGAAACTGCGTCAGGCCAGAAGTGGTGTCCTGGAGTTTCCAGGAGCTCGCGCAGGTGCGCAATTACATCTCCCGTTGTAGCCTCGAAGCTCGGGTAGGCAGGGTTGCTGAGCACACGAATACACCCATTAATGGTAATCGGGCAGGTTGCCCAACCCCGTCTGCGGTTACGGCCGAACCAGTCGTGCGCAACCTCATGGTGGATATGGTTCGGGTCAAATAGCGCCACCAAAACGTACACGTCCAGCAGCGTCACGCTCATTCGGCTTCCCGCAGTCGGTTAACCAATTCGAGGTTCGGCTTCCTTGCTCCCCGTTTCGGAACAAACAGCGGGACTCCATTTCGAATCCTGGCCTGACCCTGGGGCGCCACAGCCTTGCGGATCAACTCGGAAACCACCTGCCCCATAGTCGCCTTGCGCTGCCGTGCCAGATCCCTGGCCATTGCCACCAAATCGTCATCGATCTCCAGGGTTGTTCTCATATCTCGATTTTACATCACGCATCAACTGAATCGATGATTGATGCAACACTTCACTCCGCAAAGGAGATTTTCCTTATCCCGCTCTACGTAGTCGCGACCAGCAGTGCTTCCGAGTTTCCCGGTGGCCGCAGGCCATCCGCCCGGCCAGCGAAGTAACGCCGCGCCAGGTCGGCTCCCGATATGTGTCGGACCTCTTGGAAGCCAGCCTCGCGGGCCATCAGCAGCATCTCCTCTGGCTTAAAGAAACTGAGGAACGGCGTCCCGCTTGCCCGTGCCCCTTTCACCGATGCCTCAAATCCAGCCCGTATCTCCGGCTCGGCGAATTCGATCGGCAGGACGAAGGTCATGGCCAGCGTGGAGCCTGGGGCCAGCGCCGCTACCTGGCGCAGCGTAGCAGCGTTCGCCTCCTTCGTGAGGTACATGCTGACTCCCGTTGAGGCCACTACCGCTGGCTGGCTTGCGTCGAAGCCCGAAGCCGCCAATTGTTCGCGCCACGCCTCGCCTCTCTCGAAATCCACGGGTACAAACCGCAGCCAGTCCGGAATACCGAAACCAAGCTCGATCAGCCGGCGGCGCTTCCATTCCTGAGGTCCGGGCCTGTCCACCTCGAACACCTTCAGCCGGGAAGCGATCTCCGGCCTGCGCTGGGCGAAGGTGTCCAGACCGGCTCCCAGGATCACATATTGGCGAATCCCGCGGCCGGCCTGTTCCACAACCAGATCTTCGATGAAACGGGCGCGGGCCACGATAGAGGCGCGGAAGAGCTTCGTTCCGTCCGGGTCCATATCCCCGCGCCCCCGCCAGCCTTCATCTGGAGCCGCGAGTTTGAGACCTATTTCGTCCTTGAGGACGTGCGGCGGCGGATCCACCTGAACGTGCATAGCTCGCCACAACGCCACCCGCACCGCCGTATTGTCCGGCGTAGCGCCGCTCATCATCCCAGCGCCCTCCGCCACGCCCCATATTGCTGCTCCCGCATCACCACCAGCCGGCTCTTCACCTGGTTCAGCCCGTACACGCAATACTCAAACTGTTCTGCCATCCGCCGGAACAGCGGCGCTTCCCGGCGGAACTCGAATTGATCGAACGCGCCCACCACGCGGTACGATTCCTTGCCCGCCTTCACGTAATCGATTACGCTATCGAGGCGCAGCCCGCGCCGCGGCAGTGCCGCCACGTATTCCGGAAACATGCCCGCGAGAAACAGCGTAAAGTCGCCGATATGTTTGCGCACTTCCCGCTCCCGCACGAACGATGCCGCTTCCAGCAGCGGGTTCGATTCAATCAGCATCTCCCCCACTTCCTCGAGGCGCTTGCCGCGCGCGTTGCGCAATCGGTACATGCGGTCGATGTGAGTGAAATCCACCAACAGATTCGCCACATACGACGCCATTTCGCGGTCGGCTGACAATTCTCGCCCCACCAGTTCCGTAAACAACCGCCGCAGCGGATGATTGGAACTGATGGCGCCCGCACTAATGGTGGCCATTGCGATAGACCCTTTACCTATATATACTCGCTTCCGCATGCGAAGTTTCTTTTTGGCGCTCGCGCCGCTGCTTACTATCGCGCTCTCCGCGCAATCGCTCGATCCGCTCGCCGTCGATCCCCACCACTATCACCTCGATCTAGAAAATCAGTGGGTGCGCGTCATTCGCGAGCACATGGCGCCGCGCGAGACCATGCCCATGCACCAGCACCCCGCCCCCGGCGCCGTGATCGTCTTCCTCACCTCGCGCCACAATCGCCTCACTTCGCCCGATGGCAAAAACCAGGAGCTCCGCAACCAGGCTGGCGACCTGATGTGGTCACAGCCCAGCACCCATCGCAGCGAAAACCTGTCCGATGCGCCGTTCGAAGCCGTGCAAATCGAGCCGCGCGTCCCGGCCAACTCCGCGCAGCCCAAATTCACCCCGGATTCCATGGATGCCGCCACCATCGACCCCAAGCACTATCACCTGGAATTCGAAAACGAGTATGTTCGCGTCCTGCGCGTGGCGATCGGTCCGCACGAAAAACTCGCCCTCCATACCCATCCGCCCACTGGGGCGGTTCTGGTCCACCTCACGGACCAGCACCTTCGCCTGACCCTCGCCAATGGCACTGTGCGCGAAAGCCGTTACGCCGCTGGGCAAATCCACTGGGCAGATGCGGGCCCCGCCCATCAGGATGAAAATCTCAACGGCACTCCATTGCGATTCATCCGCATCGAACTCAAATATGCTGTCCCCGATGTACGATGAGGCCGGTATCATAAAGCTTGGACCTTCCCGTCAATCCCTCCGTTCTGCCCATGCTCTCCAAGCGCCTGGACGAATTGCCCACCGGACCCGAATGGATTTTTGAACCCAAGTGGGATGGCTTCCGGGCGCTGGTATTCCGCGACGGCGCGGATCTTTTCATCCAGAGTCGCGACGAAAAGCCCCTCAACCGCTATTTCCCCGATCTCGTTCATCCGCTCCTTTCGCAGTTGCCTCGCCGCTGCGTGCTGGATGGCGAAATCGTTATCGTGCACAACGAGGGCCTGGATTTCGAGTTGCTCCAGCTCCGGCTCCATCCCGCTGCATCACGGGTGAAGATGCTTGCCGAGCAGAATCCCGCTTCCATAGTGTTCTTCGATCTGCTGGCGGAAGGCAGCCGCAACTTTATGGGTCAACCGTTCGAAAAACGCCGTAGCGAGCTGGAACGCATCCTGGCCGCTGCCGCGCCGCCCATCCATCTCACGCCCGCCACCAGCGATCCTAATGTTGCCGCCGATTGGTTTCGCCGCTTTGAAGGCGCCGGCCTCGATGGCGTCATGGCCAAATTAACTTCCGGAACCTACGAGCCCGATCAGCGCGTCATGCTCAAAGTCAAGCACGAACGCGAATGCGACTGCGTAGTAGCCGGCTTTCGGTGGGATAAGAAACTGGGCCATTCGGGTATTGGCTCCCTGCTGCTGGGCCTGTTCGACCCGAGCGGCGCCCTTCAGCATGTCGGGGTCTGCGCCAGCTTCACCGCGCAAAAGCGCCGGGAGTTAGTCGAATTCCTCAAGCCCTATCGCCGTGATGCACTGGCCGCGCATCCCTGGAAGGATTGGGCCGGCGAGGCCGACGGAACCACCCCTGAAAGCAATGGCGCGGCGCATCGCATCCCCGGCGGGCAAAGCCGCTGGAGCCAGGGCAAAGACCTCTCCTGGGAACCAGTCCGTCCGGAACTGGTGGTAGAAGTCGCCTACGATCACATGCAGGGCAGCCGGTTTCGCCACACCACCCAGTTCCGCCGCTGGCGGCCCGACAAAAGCCCGAAGGACTGCACCTACGCGCAACTCGAAGTAGTGCCACCGCAAGAGCTCGCCGCAATCTTCTCCCGCGGCCGTTAATGGCTCCCTGACTCCCGGCTCCTCGCCCTCCTCCACTCTCGCGTCGGATCGTCGTCCGGGTCAGGAGTCTCCTGCCGCGGCCGCATTTCCTCGGGAACGTGGCGCAAGTTCACGCGAATGCGCGTCCACGTGGAGGAGCGCCCGCGCATCGAATCGACCAGCACATCATCCACCGCCAGTAAACCCGCGGCTTCCGGGTGCCTGCTTTTCCACCGCTCCAGGCCCGCCAGAGCGGCATCTTTCGATGGCGAGTTAGCCACTACAATCAGCGGCATTTTGGTTCGCGGCTTTTTGGCGCCCGCGGATTTTTTGTGAGGAGATACCGCGCGCGAAGGCGCCACTCGCGGCGCTTCACCCTCCATCTTTCGGAAGTGCGGCGGCCAGGGAGCATCCCCCAGGCCCGCGGCTTCATCCTGCGCCGCCATTTCGAGCAACTTCTCGAGCGACCCGGCTGCCCGATCCATCCCTGCGTGCGGATCGCCCATCCGCTCGAAGCGTCCGGGTACTGTGCGTATGGTGAAATCGGCGGGATCGCAATCGGGCACTTCCTGCCAGTCGAGCGGCGTCGAAACCCGGGCATCGGGCAGCGGACGCACGGAATAAGCCGAGCACGTAGTCCGGTCCTTGGCGTTCTGGTTGTAATCGAGGAATACGCCATGACGCTCCTCTTTCCACCATTTCGAGCTGGCCAGCGCGGGGATGCGCCGCTCCACCGCGCGCGAAAGCGCCACCGCCGCCCGGCGCACCTCTTGAAACGTCCAGTGCGGCTCGATCCGCGCGTTCACATGCATCCCGCGCGACCCACTTGTCTTGGGCCAGCCGCGCAATCCCACCTCCTCCAGCAGCGCCTTCACTTCAAGCGCCACAATGCGGACATCTGCCCAGCTCACGCCCGGTCCCGGGTCCAGATCCACGCGCAGTTCGTCGGGGTGGTCCAGGTCGCTAGCGCGCACCGCATGCGGATGCAACTCGATCGCGCCCAGGTTGACCACCCAGGTTAGGCCCGCCGCATCATCCACCACTACCTCTTCGGCCGTGCGCCCCGAAGGAAACGATAGAATCACGCTTCGCAGCCACGCGGGCCGGTCGGCCGGCGCCCGTTTCTGGTAAAACGCCTCGCCTTCCGCGCCGTTTACAAAGCGCTTCAGCACCAGAGGCCGGTCGCGGATTCCGGCCAGCGCCCCCGGCGCCACGGAAAGATAGTAGTGCACCAGATCGAGTTTCGAGACCTTCACCTCTCGCGAAAAGTAAAGCTTCCCGGGATGAGTGATCCGGACCTTCCGCCCGGCGATCGTCAGTATTTCCGCCTGCTCGTCCCTCACGAAGCCAGCCTAACGCAAGTCGCGGACAGGCCGAAAGCTATAATTGTGCTTTGGCTGCAACTACTCTTACGCCCGTTCGGACCGTCACGGTGCCCTGGACCATCTGGTGCTCGGTGGCCGCAGTCACTTCGGCCATGATCGGCGTGCATTGGGACATTTCCTGGCATCGATCGATCGGCCGCGACACTTTTTGGACTCCGGCACATCTGGCGATCCATTTTTGCGGCGTTCTGGCCGGCGTTGCGTGCGCTTACCTCATCCTCCACACCACCTTCGCGCGCGATTCCTCCTTGCGTGCGGCCTCAGTGCGGATCTGGGGATTCCGCGGCCCTCTCGGCGCGTTCATTGCCGCCTGGGGTGGCATCGCCATGCTCACTTCCGCGCCGTTCGATAACTGGTGGCACAACGCCTACGGCCTCGACGTGAAAATTCTCAGCCCGCCACATATGTTGCTGGCCGCGGGAATTGGCGGAGTGGAAGTCGGCGCTCTCATTCTAATTTTGGGTTACATGAATCGCGCGCCGGAAGACCAGCGTATCCGCTTCCTCGCCCTTTTTCTGTACGTGGGCGGGATGCTTCTGGTCACCACGACGGTGCTGGAAATGGAGTTGACTTCCCGAGTAGTCATGCACACAGCGTATTTCTACCGGGTGGTTGCCACCGGCACGCCGCTGATTCTCGCGGTGATCGCGCGCGCATCCCGGTACCGCTGGGCGGCTACCACCGTGGCCGGAATTTACATGACTTTCGTGGCATTGATCGTCTGGATTCTCCCAGTGTTCCCCGCTGAACCGAAACTCGGCCCCGTGTTGTCTCCAGTCACGCATTTCACCCCTCCGGAGTTCCCGCTGCTGCTCATCGTGCCCGCTTTTGCCTTGGATCTTCTGTGGCAGCGAACCGTAGACTGGGCCTTGTGGAAGCGGGCGTTCGTTTCGGCCGTGGTGTTTCTGGCAACGTTCGCTGCGGTCCAGTGGCCGTTTGCGGTTTTTCTGAATTCTCCCGCCGCGCGCGACCGGTTTTTCGCAACCAGTTACTTCGGATATAACGTCAATCCGCTCAGCCGGTATGCGCGGTTTCAGTTCGTCCCCGAGCTCTTTTCGGATTCCTGGAACAATGCTGCGCTGGCGCTGGCCATCGCCTTCGTATCGATCCTGATGGGACTCGCCTACGGCGATCGTTTGAGACGAATTCGGAGATAGGATGAGGCTGCCTGTTCTTGCGCTGCCTGTTGTTGCAAGTGTTGCTCTTGTTTGCGCGCTCCCCGTTTTCGCCCACGTCGGCAGCCCGGATGTTTTTTACGAAGGGGAAGCCGGTCCATACCGCCTGTTAGTAACCATCCGCCCGCCGGAAGTGATCCCCGGAGTAGCGCAAGTCGAGATTCGCAGCGCATCCTCGGACGTGGGACAGGTTCGCATCGTGCCCCTGCGGCTCACCGGTCCCGGGGCGAAGCTGGCGCCCGTGCCTGACGTGGCGAAGCGCTCGCCTGACGATCCGCAATTCTACACCGGCGCGCTTTGGCTAATGAACACAGGTGCATGGCAAGTGCGGGTCGAGGCAGACGGAACCCGCGGGCAGGGAACTCTGGCCGTGCCTGTGCCCGCTGCCTCCACGCGCATTCTGCCCATGCAGAAGAGTTTGGGCGCGCTGCTGATCGTTTTGGGCCTGGTGCTCTTTCTCGGCCAGGTGGCAATCATCGGAGCGGGCAGCGGTGAAGCCCAGCTCGAGCCCGGTGTCGAACCGGACGCCGCCGCGCGCCGCCGGTCGCGCATCACCATGGCGGTCACCGCGATCGTGTTGGCCGGCATTGTTTGGCTGGGCCGCACGTGGTGGAATTCCGAAGCCGGCGATTACGGCCAGCGCATCTTCAAGCCGTTGCAGCTCAAGGCTGCCCTAGAAGGCAATAATGCAGACGGCAATCGCCTGGCGCTCACACTCCAGGACCCCGGCTGGTTGACCCGCCGCACCGACGACTTGCTGCCCGATCACGGGCACCTGATGCACCTCTACGTCATCCGCGTGCCCGAGATGGATCTCGTCTGGCATTTGCACCCGCGGCAAACCGGCGACGCGTCCTATACTCAGAATCTACCTTCCATGCCCGCCGGGCGGTACGCCCTCTTTGCGGACATCGTGCATGCCACCGGCTTTCCGGAAACGCCCACCACGGAAATCGAATTGCCTGCCATCGCCGGCCAACCGTTGGAAGGAGACGATGCCGCGGGCGAGGTGACGCCGCCGGTCTCTGCCGCCGGTGAACCGGCGGTGCCCCTTTCCGCCGGCTACCGCATGGTCTGGGAGCGCCCCTCAACACCCATCCACGCGCGCCAACCCTACGACTTCCGTTTCCGGATTGAAGATCCCTCCGGCCGCCCCGCCGAGGGCATGGAACTCTATATGGGTATGTTCGGCCATGCCGCATTCGTGCGATCGGACCTCACGGTCTTTGCCCACGTGCACCCCTCCGGCTCGGTCCCTATGGCCGCCCTGAACCTGACAGAATCCAATCCGCACGCCGCCCACATGGTGCCTTCCTCAGCCCCTGTGCCGTCTGTTGTCTCGTTTCCCTACGGTTTCCCAAAGTCCGGCGATTACCGTATCATCGTCCAAGTAAAACGGTCAGGCCGCGTGGAGACGGGAATTTTCGACACCCGCGTGGAGGACTGAACGTCTGTCACTCCAAATAATTACAAATGCCGCACCCGATTCACGGTAAAACCGTCCTGATTACCGGCGCCGGCCGGGGCATCGGCAAGCGTTTGGCGCTGGGTTTCGCGCAAGCCGGCGCCCGCGTGGCATTGCTCGCCCGCAGCCAGGCAGAACTGGATCTAGCCAAACTGGAAATTGAGCAGGCCGGCGGCACAGCCATGCGGATTCGCACCGACGTGCGCGATCTGGATCACCTGAACGCCGCCATGGACCGTATTCGCGCTTCCTACGGTCCCGTAGACGTGTTGATCGGCGCGGCCGGCGTACAAGGCCCGATTGGCCCGCTGTGGCGCACGAAGCCCAAAGCGTGGAGCGAGGCTATCGAGGTCAATCTGATAGGCACGGTGAACAGTTGCCGCGCCGTGCTGCCTTCCATGATTGAACGCCGGTCGGGAAAAATTATCCTGCTTGGCGGCCCTGGCTCCGGTTACACCCGGCCGTACTTCACCGCGTACGCCGCTTCGAAAGCCGCCATCGCACGGTTTGTCGAATGCCTTGCCGAAGAAGTGCGTGACCACAATGTGCAAGTCAACTGCATGGCCCCCGGCGCGGCCTACTCGAACATGACCGACGAGATTCTACATGCCGGCGAGGACCTGGCCGGAGCCAGAGAAATCGAAGCCGCCCAGAGAGTGCGGGTCACCGGCGGCGAAGCCCCCGAAAAGCAAGTCCAGCTCGCGCTATTCCTGGCTTCGGGCCGCTCCAATCACATCAGCGGCAAACTCATTCATGTGAGCGACGATTGGCGGCGCCTGGAACAGGAGAACATGAAACCCGAGCTATATACCCTCCGCCGCGTCCAGAAGATCTAGCAGTGACCCTGAGATCGAATCTCTCTATACTTGATCTAAACCCGTCGGACAACGAGGATCGCACAATGAATTCGCAACACCACTGCACTCGATTCGCCGCGGCGATCGCGTTCGTGCTCTTCGCTTCGGCTCTCTGGGCTCAGGTCCCCGTTCAGGATCGCAAAGAGGCCAATGCGCCCCTGCGCCCCGCTGTCATGGGCCCAACCGGCGGCGTCTCCACCGGCCATCCGCTCACCACAGCGGTTGCCTTCAGTACGCTTCTGAAGGGCGGCAACGCCTTCGATGCCGGCGTGGCCGCCCTGCTTGCCGGCGGCGTGCTGGAGCAGGACCTCTACAGTCTGGGCGGCGAAGCCCTGGTCCTGGTCTATCCCAGGAAGGAAGCAAAGGTAACTTCTGTTGTCGGCCAGGGCTGGGCACCGCACGCCGTCGATGTCGATTGGTACCTCTCGCGTCATAAGACCCTTTCCGGCCACGGCCTCGACCCAGCCGTCGTCCCGGGCGCCATCCACGCCGCTCTCACCATACTCGAAAGGTGGGGCACCATGAGGTTCGAGGAAGTCGCCACGCCCGCCATCGACTACGCGGAAAAAGGCTTTCCGATCCGTCCCAGCACCGTCAACACCATCCGCCGCGAAAAGTCCTTCATCGACCAGTGGCCGGCGAACAAGGCCTACTGGTATAAGGCCGATGGCTCAGCCTATTTTGCCGGCGAAACTATCAAACTGCCCACTCTCGCCAACACCCTGCGCCGCATGGTGGAGGCAGAGCGGGCCGCGAAGAAGCATGGCCGTGCCGCCGGAATCGCCGCTGCTCGCGATCGTTTTTACAAAGGCGATATCGCCCGTGAAATGGTGGCCTTTCTGCAACAGCACGACGCGCCCTTCGACACCTCCGATTTCGCGGACTACTTCGCCCGCATTGAAGAACCCGCCCACACGACGTACCGTGGCTACACCATCTACAAGCACGGTTTCTCCAGCCAAGGCCCCGCGCTGCTCCAGGCGCTCAACATCCTCGAAAACTTCGACCTCCACGGGATGGGCTACGGCAGCGCCGATTATCTGCACACCGTGACCGAAGCCCTGAAGCTGGCCTACGCCGATCGCGACACCTATTACGCCGACCAGGCGTTCGTCAAATCGCCTGCGGAAGGCCTCCTCTCGAAGGAGTATGCGAAGGAGCGAGCAGCGCTCATCGATCCCAAACACGCGTCTCGGGCCTTCATTGCCGGCGACCCCATGAAATACGATCCCCAAGTGAAAACGTGGCCGTACTGGAAGGCCAATGTTCCGGAAAATGCGCGACGTTCCGCCGTCCCGCGGGACGACCTGCTCGCCTCGGTCGGCCGCGATTCCGGCGGCATTTCCAAGGACACCACGCATATCTCCATCGTTGATAAAGACGGCAATCTCTTCGACGCCACTCCTTCAGGTGGATGGATTACCGGCGCGGTGATCCTCGGCGACACCGGCATCGGCATGAGTGTCCGCGGCGAGCAGTTCTGGCTCGATAAAACGAAGGCAAACCAGATCCGCCCCCATGCCCGCCCTCGCTACACGCTTACGCCCAGTATGGTCTTCAAAGGCGACGTACCGGTCATGGCCATCGGCTCCCCTGGTGGCGACAATCAGGAACAGACCATTCTCCAGGCCCTGCTGAGCGTGATCGATTTCTGGAGCGATTGGTATCCCAACCTGCATGCCGCCTTCGAGCGGCCGCGTGTGCAGACGGGGCATTTTTTCGGCTCATTTTGGCCCCACTCGCCTGGATTCAACCAGCTTGCGGTCGAATTCGATGTGCCGGACTCAGTCTATAACGAGCTGAAGGCCCGTGGCCACGACGTCAGCCGGCTGCGCCGTTTCGGCATGTCCGGCTGCGCGACCGCAGTGATGATCGACCCGGCGACTGGCAACCGCTTCGCCGCCGCCGATCCCCGCCGCGACTGCTACGCGATGGCTTATTAGCCTTCCAAGCTTCGAACCGTTTAGTTTCCCAATTCGTTCCGCACTACGTTGCCGCCCTTCATAACGAACTTCACGCGCTGAAGCTCAGTGATATCCGCCAGCGGGTCGCCCGAAACCGCGATGACGTCGGCGTACTTTCCTTTTTCGATCGTCCCCACCTGGTCCTGCCACCCCAACGCTTCCGCGTTCACAATAGTCCCCGCCTGAATCGCGCGGAGGGGCGCTAGGCCGGCGATCTTCACCAGCGCCTCGAATTCCAGCGCCTGCGTGCCGTGCGGGAACGTTGCTCCATCCACCCCGCTGCCCGCCATGATTTTCAGCCCTTCCGTAGCGGACGCCAACCGTGTCGCATGGGAGAAAATCGGAATGATGCGATACTTCCCACCGGTCGATCGCGCGTCGTTATCGTCCATGGCCGGCTCGGTGTACCGCACAATTGTCGGATCGTAGTACAGTTTCTTCGCCACCATCGTCTTCAGCATTTCCTGGTTCAGCCCGAAGCCGTGCTCGATGGTGTCACACCCCGCGGCAATCGCGTTCTCCAATCCCTCGCCGCCATACACGTGGCACCCCGCTTTCTTACCCAGTTTGTGCGTCTCATCCACCAGCGCCCGAAGCACCGGCAGCGGGTAAGTCACTTCATATCGATCTTTGCCATCGGGAGTGAACGAGTAGGCCCCCGCCGGAAACAGCTTGATCCAGTCCGCGCCATGTGCGATCTGCTCGCGCACTGCTTTCCGCGCATCATCCACCGAGCGCACCACCGTGCTGGCCAGCGGATTATCGGGGTGCTGCGGGTCCGCGGGTTTGGGCCCCCACACAATTCCCAGTGTCGAGACCTGGTACCGCGGGCCAGCGATGCGCCCGTCGCGAATCGCATCGCGGATAGCGATATCTCCATAGCCGTTGCCATGCGAACTCATGTCGCGCGCCGAAGTGAAGCCCGCGCGCAGATCCGCCTGCACATTCGCTACGGCGATGGTCATGGCTTGCTCTGTGGTGATTCCGGGCCGCCGCGTATCGAACATGTGGGTATGCGCGTCGATTAACCCAGCGAGCACCGTGCCGCGGCTCAGGTCGATCATGCGCGCCCCCGCCGGAATCTTCACTGCGCCATCCGCTCCGGTTTCCGCGATGCGATCCCCCGAAATCACGATCACCTGCTTCGATAGCACGCGGCCCGTCCGCGTATCGAGCAGACGGCCCGCGCGAATCGCCTCCACGCGCGGAGCCGGAGGACACTGGTAAACCCCGCCATCGGAGCCGATACAGGGCGTCGCCCCCGCGCCCCGCCAGTTCTGGGCCATTTTTGGTGTTTGCGCCCATAGGGCTGCCGTAAGCAGTGACCCGATGATCAGTTTGGTTCGCATATTCGGGACAAGAATATCACCGGGAGGAGCTGTCAGCAGTCAGCTATCAGCTTTCAGCTAAAAACGGGGTTAACCCGAAAGCTGATTGCTGATCGCTGATAGCTCGACTCTAGGGCCGCGCCGAGCCAGTCACAGCAGGCCCTTCGCCATTCTCAGCCCGCAGCATTGACCGCAGATGGTCGCTTGCATGCCCCAGCGCGCGCGCCAGGTTCAACTTGGCCAGATTGTGCGCGAAGACGGCGTTGACGAGGTCGAGCCGCGCATTCGCCTCTGTCTGCTGCGCCTGCACTACCTCAACGGTGTTGATTACGCCGGCTTCCATGCGCGCACGTGTCATTTCCAGCGCTTCGCCAGCCACATCCAGATTCTTGCGCGCCAACTCCACCTGTCCGGCCGCGGCTTCCAGGTCTAGGTATACCTGCCGCACTTCGGCCTCGATTTCGCCGCGCGTGTCTTCCAGTTCCGCCTGCCGCTGCGCCAGCACCGCTTGCGCCTGCGCGATATCCCCACCCACGCGCCCGCCCTGCCAGATCGGAATAGTCAGCGTGCCAACGGCGCTGTAGGCTGGGTTCAAGTGCGCGGGGTTGGTGCCGAGGTATTCGTATTGCGCACTTACCGAAAGTGACGGCAGCCGCTCGGCGCGCGCCGCAGCCAACGCTTTCTCGGCGGCTTTCACCTGCTCCGCCGCGGCCTTCGCGTCAGGACGCTCCCGTTCGGCTTGCACCACCGCGTCCTCCACGTTCGCCAGCGGAACCGGGCTGTACGCGAACCGTTCGGTAAGTTGATACCCAGCATTGGGAGGCAGGCCCGTCATCCGCGCCAGGTTAATCTTCTGTTTTGCCAGATCGTTGCGCAGTGTGATGATTTGCTGTTGCTGCGAGAGCGCCCGCACCTGGCTCTGGTCTACGTTCAGCTTTCCCAGCACTCCCTCGCCATGCTGCTCGGTCGATTGATGAAATACGGCGTTGGCGGTGTCCAGATCGGCTTGCGCCGCCTCCACTCGCGCTTGTGCCGCGAGCGTCTGCAAATACGCGCCGCCCACCGCCAGCGTCACCAGGTCGCGCGCATCCTGCAAGCTGTATAGGCCCGCGCGCGCCGTAGCACGGGCGCTGCGGTAATTATTCAGCTCCGTCAGATTCGCTACCGTCTGGCTCAGACTCGCCTGCAATTCCATGTAGTTGAACGGCCCTACGACGGACGGAAAGTGGAAACCGCCCAACGCGCCCGGCACGTTGAATCGTATCCCGAATGTGGCCAGATCCACCTGCTCCACGGTCTCGCTCGCGCTGCCCATCAGATTCGGCAGCAGCGCGCTCCGCGCCACCTTCACTTGCGCGCCTGACTGGCGCAGATTATCCGCCAGCCCGATTGCGCCCAGATTGAATGCCAGCCCCCGCTGCAGCGCATCCTCCAGCGATAGCTTCCCCGAAAATGGCATCTTGCTCCGCGCACTGCCGCTGAATGGCCCCGAAATCTGCACTGCCGGGTTCAGCGTGTTGACGCTGGTGGTGGTCCCGGCCACCGGCTGCTCCGCCACTCCCACCGCACCCTGATTCATCCGGCCCGAGGCCGGCAAGGACGCCGCCGAAGAAGTGGCGCCCGACGATGCCGCCGAAGGAAACTGCGCGCATGCCATCTGCACGCCCACCACAGCGGTCAACCAGATAAGAATGCTGCTGAATCGTTTCATGATTCCCCGTTGCTCAAAATATTTGCCAGTTTGCGCATGGCCGCCACCAACTGCCGCTGCCGCACGGCCCCAAGCAGGGCCATCTGTTGCGCTTCCGCTTTTTGCGCCCGAAGCAGCGCGCGATGAAACAGGCGGTCGCCCTCTTCGGTGCGCTGGATCCACTGGATGCGCCGGTCGCTCGGATTACGCTGCCTGCGCAGCCAGCCACGGCTCTCCAGGCTATCCAGCACCGCCACCATGGAACTCGGGTCCAGCCCGCAAAGCGAGGCCATTTCGTTCTGCGGCACGTTCCCCGGACCGGCGATGGCCAGCAGCCAAAACTCCCTCGCCCGCAGCCCTAAGGGTCCCAGCGCCCGGTCCAGCCGCCGGCGCGCATCCAGCCAGATCATCCAATTGCAAAACCACAGGCCTGGTTCTTCCGGGTCCCACTCGGCGCGATGCACCCCTTTCGCGGATATCCGTGGCATCTTACAGAGTCCGCCGGAACAGCAGCGTGGCGCCGCCCAGAACAATCGCGCAGGTCAAACTCAGCGCGAACACGTCCGTCCAGATCGCGGTGATTCCCACGTCTTTCAGCAGCAAGGTCCGCAAGCCGTGCACCGCGTAGGTGAATGGATCGGCCTGCGAGATTGTCCGCAACCAGGTTGGAAAGCCGGCAATCGGATATACCGCCCCGCTGGGAAAAAACAGCAGCGTATTTAGGACGCCAAAAATCGCCCGTGGCACCAGTGGATCGCTGATTCGCGCCATGAGAAAGAACATCATCCCGATGAATGCGATGGAGGTCAGGATAACCATGACCGTCAACCCGACGAGGCGCACCGGCTCGAAAAAGTTCGGCACGCTCGCTACCATGGCTCCCAGTACCAGCAAGGTCATTCCGGCCAGCACTCCCTTGATCACCCCGGATAGGTTGAAGCCCAGAATTAGTTCCCACTTGGTAATCGGCGTGACCATGTAGCCTTCGTGCAGCCCACGCGATTTGTCGTCGATGAACAGCATGCCGCCGCCGATCATCGCTGTAACGAAAATCGCCAGCGCCACCGATCCCGGAAGCAGATACTTGATGTAATTGATGTACGGGTAGACCTCTACCACATCCAGGGCAGCCTGCTGCGGCTCGCGGAGCGCCACTTCCGGCATGTTGATCGAGGCCACGAGGTCCGACATCTGCGCCTGCACCGCGCCCGCCGTCGAGCGGTCCGTGTTATCGGTAATCAGCGCCAGGTGCGGCTCGTGCTGTTCGAGCAGGTCGCGCGAGTAGTGCTGCGGAATAATCAGAACCGCGCCCAGCGTGCCCTTGCGCAAATCGCTGATCGCATCGCCCTGATCTACGTAGTCCGTGGGCAGGAACGTGCGCGCGTTCGCCCCCACGGCCCGCAGCCGCTCAATGACATCCACCGATTTCGGACCGTGGTCCAGGTTCACCACACCCAGAACCACGTTCTTGATATTCCCGCCGAATGCGTTGCCCAGAATAACCAACTGCACCAGCGGCAGCCCCAGCGAAGCGAAAAGCAGTGCCGGGCTGCGCCGGAACTTGCGCATATCGCGTTCTACCAATGCTAGTGCCCGAAGCATTAATGGCCGCCTCCTATTTGCTGCCCCTTCGGAGCAGCGGACCGATCTATCCCATCCAGGGCCATTTCCGCAAGGCCGTGGCCGGTGTAATGCAGAAACACGTCATCCAAAGTGGTCGACGCGACAGACAAGCTCTTCAACTCCAACTTCCGCTCCCGCGCCAGTTCCACAAGTTCGGTCGCCGAGGCCGGACCGCGGTCGCTCGAGATGCGATAGGTCGCCGAACCGAGCGCGTGCACCGCCTGCACCGCGGGTAGGGCCTCCAACTCCGCTCCCCCGCCAGGCAAATCCGGCTCGAACTGCACCTCGATGCGGCTCGCGCCCGGCACCGATCCTTTCAGCGCCACGGGCGTATCGAGCGCCACGATCCGCCCCCGATCGACGATGGCCACGCGATCGCACAGCCGGTCGGCCTCGTCCATGTAGTGCGTTGTGAGAAGCAGCGTGCGCCCCTGCTCGACTCGCAGATGCGTGATCATCTCCCACACCGAGATTCGGGAAACCGGATCAAGCCCCGTGGTCGGTTCGTCCAAAAACAAAATCTGGGGATCGTGTACGAGCCCTCGCGCGATCTCCAGCCTCCGCCGCATGCCTCCCGAAAGCGTCGATGCCAGCGCATTGGCCCGGTCGGCCAGTCCCACAGCTTCGAGCAGCTCCGCCGTGCGCTTCCGCCGCCGCGCCCCTGTTATCCCATACAACCGCGCATGAATCCCGAGATTCTCCGCGCAAGTAAGTTCCGGGTCGCTGGTCATATTTTGTGGAATCACTCCGATGCGCTCGCGCACGGCATTGGGTTCGCGAATGATATCGCGCCCCGCCACGACCGCCGTGCCTTTGCTCGGCGGAACCAGCGTCGTCATCATCCGGATGAGTGTGCTCTTCCCCGCGCCGTTTGGCCCAAGCAGTCCGAAAATTTCGCCGCTCCGCACCGTGAAGCTGACATCATTCACGGCCTGCAGAGCCCCAAACCGCTTGCTGATGTGTTCCACCTGAATGGCTAAGCCGTTTTCTGCGGCCATGGCTGCTACTCCTTGGCGCTCGCCACCGGCGGAGGCGGCACCGCCGGAACCGGCAGCATTACCCACGCGGTCATCCCAAGCGCCAGCTTCCCCTCCTGATTAGGCACGCGCACCCGGATCGCTACGGTTTTGATATCGCGCTTAACACGGCTCACATCCCGCTGCGTGGCGAAATCGGCTTCAACTGCCTTGTAAATCACCGGTCCGGTCAGCTCCGTTCCCGAAGGCAGCCGCACCCGCAGTTTCTGCCCCATGGCAATCAGGTCGGCATAGGTTTCCTCCACGTCGGCATCCACCCACGTGGAACTGAGGTCAAACAGCGTCACGATCGGTGAGGCGGGGTTCACCACTTCGCCCTGCCGCGCGGCGCGCAGGGTAACAATGCCGCTGGCCGGTGCGTAGATTCGTGTCTGGTCGAAACGCGCCGCGGCTGCGGCCGCGTTCGATTTCGCTTGCGCCGCGGCGGCTTCGAGCGCCTCCGCCTGCCTCTGCTGCACGGGCACCTGGAGTTGCTGCTGCTCGGCATCGGCCAACGCCGCCTGCGCCGCGGCAACTGAGCGCCGGGACGCCTCCACCGCAGCCTGCGCCGCCGCCACGCCCCGCCGCTGCGCCGCCGCGGCCGCTTCCGCGGCTTGTTCGTTTGCCTTGGCCGAATCGAGGTCCGCCTGAGCCGAGACGAGGTCCTGCGGCGGGTTGATGTCTCTTTCGACCAGAGGCTTGATGCGGTTGTAATTGTCCTGTGCCTTGGCGACCGCGGCCTTTGTCTGCTCTACCTGCGCCTCAGATTGCCGAAGCTGCGCTTGGGTCTGCTCTACCTGTGCTTCGGCCTGCTGAATCTGTGCCTTCGCTTGCTCCACCTGTGCCTCGGCCTGCCGCACTTTTGTCGGCAGCGTTTCCTGCAACAGCTTCGTCTGCTCCGCGGCTTGCTGCGCATTGAACTTGGCCTGTGTGATGGCATGATCGGCCGCGCCCTGATCGGCCTGCAGCTCGGCCTGATCCAGCACAGCGATCAAATCGCCCTCTTTTACTGACTGCCCATCGTCTACCGCAAGCTTGACGATCCGTCCGGTAATCTTGCTCGCAACCACCACCTGGTTGCCGTCCACAGTCCCAGTCAGCACCAACGTCCGCTCGCGCGGCCGCTCGTACCACCAGATCGCCGCCCCCAGTAGTCCCGCAATCGCCACCAGAACAATCACTCGTTTCATGCCCACCTCAAGCTTTCTAGTACGGCGGATGGTTCCGCAAAGTTCCCCATTTTACTTGTAGATCCAAATTATTTCATTTCCAAACTAATTGTACAAGCGCGGCTAGCTGCCCGAACCGGCCTACGACGGAGCGGCGCCGGTGAGTAGCGATTAGCGCCGGTACGCGGCGATTGAGCCGGCGTACGGCGGAAGAATACCGGCGAGTCCAGGGCGACCGCTCGTCGAAGACGCGGTCTCGCGGCGCCGAAGGGCGGGTCAAGGGGACCCGCGCGGATCCAGGGGTCCGCCCATAAGACTCTACCGCCTGCGTGATTATTAAAAGCCGCGACGATGCGACGATGATTTTCAACTTTTTTCTTCAGTTTTCACGATTTCAGTGGCGCGGGCGGAGCGGCTGCGGCAGCTCGCGCATAATCCTCCAGTTTCAAGATAGCCTCCGGAGAGGCTGGAGTCTGAAATTAGGACGGTAAGCAGTTGAGATGAAAGGGTGATTATTTTTTAACAGGCTGTGAATGAAAAAGGTTGCTTCACCAGGGTCGGGGCCGTAGGGAATTAGCGCAATCATCTTGGGCGCCATGTTGAACGGGAATCACTTCATGTGCTTGAGGGACTGCTCACCTTCCGCACAAATTTCATCCATCAACTCGGTATCAACAACGATGCGCTGCTTTAATGTGACAGTCCAGGGCTTCGTGTAAGCCTTGGGATCGTCGACGGTGACCTGGATATCTAGGTGCCCAAAGTTCGGGCGCCGAATCTGCTCGCGCACTCTCGCTGCCTCGGTCAGCACACTTCCGTTCCAATCGATCCACGTATCGTCGCGCACTCCGATTGTGTCGATCACCAAAGTATCGCCTGACCATTTCGCCGACGAATATCCTTGCAAAGTGGGGTTGGGATTTTTCGGCAGCGGCCGTGCGTCCGTGAATACCTGGCGGTATCCGGCGTTCATCTCATTGAGCATCACCAAAAGACCTGGCGTGTGAACGAACTTCAGCAAATGCGGCATCCCGTACGCGCGAAGAAAATTATCCGGCAAGCATCGAATATGCGGGTCGTCTTTCGCCAGATTGTCGGTGCGCTCTTTCACGAGGGCCGCCAGCCACGGCCGATAAGGCAACCCTCCTGGAAGATCGACGCCGAGATTCGCCATTTGGCGTGAGCCGACGATGGCAGTCGGGTCACCAGGGCTCTGCGCGTCAATGGAACTTCGCGGATCCCTCGGAGCCGGCAGGTCCTTGGGACTCGACAAGCCATGCGCCCGGCGATCAAACGGCTCTCCAGTGGTCCAGATTCCGGAGAAGTCGGGCTTGCCGTCCGCCATTCGAGGCGTGGGGGCGAACATGTCCACCTTGCCATCGGCTTTCCGTGGCACTCCCGCCGTGGGATATCTCAGCCACTGAGCGGCCAAATGAGTCGATGGCAGCAGCGTGCCCAGAACGAGAAGGGCGGCGGCTACGATCCCTCCGTAGCGTCGGTACATTCGAATTTCGGGACTCGCGCGCCGAAAAAGACACGGCATTGCGCTAGGATACATCATGCGCAGATTGGCCGCGCTATCATTTCGTCAGACGAGTCAGAATCGGTCCGACCACAGCAAGGAACAAAACGTAAGCCGCTGCCAGTGACGAGATGTGCGGTTCCACGCCGGTACCCAACCCTGCAATGACGATCGAAAACTCGCCACGTGTCACGAGCGCCACGCCGGCGCGCTTCCGGCCCACGATATCAATGCCCGCTCGGGCCGCCGTCCAATAGCCAGTAATAATCTTTGTCATCGCAGTGATCAAACCCAGGACTAGCGCGGTTATTGCCACGGGTACCAGGGTTGCCGGATCGATCTCTAGTCCAAAAAAGAAAAAGAAAATGGCTGCGAAGAGATCTCGCAGTGGAGCAAACAGCCGGCGCGATCGCTCAGCAATTGGGCCGGAAACAGCGACACCGACAAGAAAGGCGCCCACCGCAGAGGACACCTGCAATCGCTGGGCGAGACCGGCAACGAGCAATACGATCCCAAACGTGGTCAGTAGCACCACTTCATCCGATTCGTGGCCGATCCGGTTGCTGATCCCTTTGCCATACCGAAGCGCAACGAACAGGACGAGAGTAATCGTCGCGATCGCAACAAACGTCGAGGCAACTAAGCGGGCCGGAGTGCCTCCACCGAGCAGTACGGCCACAAGCGGGAGGTAGATCGCCATTGCTATATCCTCGAGGATCAACACCGCTAGTACGGAAGGAGTTTCCGGGCTGCTCAGGCGATTCAGTTCGGCGAGCACCTTGGCAATGATACTGGACGAAGATACCCAGGTCACCCCACCAAGTAATATTGCCGCCATTGCCGGCCAGCCAAGAAGCAGGCCCGCGATCAATCCCGGACTAAAATTCAGCAGGAAATCCGCAGCGCCGGCGGGAAGGCCGGCACGCAGGTTGTCTCGCAATTGTTCACCCGTATATTCGAGTCCTAGCATGAAGAGCAACAAAAGGACGCCTATCTCGGCGCCGATGTGAATGAAACCTTCACTAAAGCCAAGCGGAAGCAGCCCGCCCTTGCCGAACGCAAGCCCTCCGACCAGATAAAGAGGGATCGCCGAAAAGCCCCAGCGGCTGGCGAGCCGCGCCAGCAGGGCCAAACCTAAAACTGCCGAACCCAGTTCTATGAAGGCGCGTGGCAGGTCGCCAGTTGATTGTGCCGGCATTCTTCAAGCGTAGTGCATGCACCCTTCGCCGCTAGCTCACGCGCCACTACCTCCCGAGCGGCGAGCTACCGCCTTCATGTGCTTGTCGAGGAAGGCAAGGATCTTTTCCGGATATCGTCCGAAGTAGTTGTAACCATCCTTGAAGCGCCGGCTCGTATTCTCAATCCAAATCAGTTCCTTCTCCTTGCTTCCCAGTAGATCGAAGGTTTTTTGGGCGTCTTCAGGGTTTTTGGTCCACGAGTCGTTCCGGACCTGCCACATCAACACGGGCATCCTCACGCTAGCGGCAAATAGCTGTGGGGTCATATCGGCGGCGGGAAACGCGCCCATCTTCAGTAGTTCCAGGTCAATGAGTTCCTGATATTGGGCCACTCCTTGCAATTCGGAAAACGCCAAGAAAATGGCCGACATCGAAGGAACCAGCGGGCTGCACATGCATAGAACGTTTTCAAAGAGGTCCGGCCGCCGGTGGATGGCTTCGTATTGCGAGTTGCCTCCCATGCACTGGCTGAACAGCGCGACCTTCATCTTGCCGAGCGCAGGGTGGTTGTCCGCGTACTTCTTGACTCCCACGCAATCCCGCCATTCCCAACGGCCGATTCCGCAGATGCCGTTATTCGCAGCGCTGCTGTTGCCGTGGTTTCGGATGTCATAGGTGAGCACGTTGTATCCGGCGTCGGTCAGATGCTTGTACTGGATCACGAAATCGATCTCGACGCCGTCGTAGTTGCTCCAAGGCTCGCCGAAGTGCCCGGGAAATCCCGCGCGACACATCGGCAGAGCATGATTAAAAATGATCAGCTTGTTACTCTCTCCTCCCTTAGCCGCGATGTACCAGGCTTCGAGGGAGGTGCTATCGTCCGACGGAATCGAGAGATCATGCCACCCAGTCATCCCATATTCATCAGGAGTCTTGAAGATAAAGCTACGCAACGGTCTGACGATGTTGGCGATCGCCTTGACCTTGGCGTGGTCCTCCGGGGAAATGGTCTTCAGTTGCTCTTGCGCTTTAGCCATTCTTTCTGCGGATATTCTGCCCATAGCTTCACATCCTGCGATCTTCAGTTGAGCATCTTTCAGCGGGACGCCAACACCGCAGCAGTTGTTTTCCGAACACTTGCACTCAGATCAGGCGGACAACACGCATCAAGGACGTCACCACCCGGTCTTTCCAGCCAATGCTCCCTGGGCCGGACCAACCCGGCACACGCAAACAGATTTATCTGTCCGCGCTACAGATCCGCGACGATGAGATCCCTCGAGACATTCTTGTGCTTCGCGACTGCGCGAAGGATGGACGTCAGCGTACCGAGCCGGAGCGGATGGTGATCGGGGATGGCGATCCTCTGATGCGACGGTTCTCCTGTTTCCAGAATTATGTGACTGCCGACCTGATGAACCTCGGCATACCCCCACCGCCGGCACAAAATGTCAGCGAGGCGCGCACCCGACACCTCGCGCGGAATCTTCATGCCACGGACAGGATCTCGTCCCGCATGAGGTGCAGACGAATCCGTTCCGGCCGCGGCCGGTCGAAGAAGAATGCAACGGTCGCCTCCACCGCATTCTTGCGCAACTCCTCCCAGGTATCCCCTTCCGTGAAGATGTTTTCCGTCAGGCATTCGGCGCAGTAGCCGCCATCGTCTTCTTGGAGCACCTCAAAGACCAGTTCCGCCATACCTGTATGATACGGAAGTTTGCGCCCGTCGCTGAGATTCTGGAGTAAGCTGCTCTCATGGCGACAGCTACCCACACCGGCGCCGCGCCGCCGCTCACTGCCCTTTCCGAAGAAGAACGCCTGTTCCAGTCGACCGTTCGCCGGTTCGCCCAGGAGCAAATCGCCCCCTACGTTCGTGAGATGGACGAAGCCGGCGTCTTCCGGAAGGAAATTCTTCGCCAGTTCTTCGAAATGGGGCTGATGGGAATTGAGATCCCCGAGGAATTCGGCGGCCAGGGCGGAACTTTTTTTCTAGCTGTTCTGGCTGTTGAAGAACTCTCCGCCGTCGATCCCGCAGCCGGCGTGATTGTGGATGTTCAGAACACGCTTTGCATTAACGCACTGATGCGCTGGGCAAACCGCGCGCAGCAATCCCGTTATCTACCGGCTCTCGCATCTAATACCGTCGGTTCCTATGCTCTCTCCGAAGCCGGCTCGGGGTCCGACGCTTTCGCGATGGACTCCCGCGCCGAAGACCGCGGCGATCACTTCCTGCTCAACGGCCGCAAACTCTGGATCACCAACGCCGCTGAAGCGGGCCTCTTCCTGGTCTTCGCCAATCTCAATCCCCAAGCGGGTTACAAAGGGATTACGGCGTTTTTAGTGGAGCGCTCCTTTTCCGGCTTCCAGGTTGGTAAGAAAGAAGACAAACTCGGTATTCGCGCCTCTTCCACGTGTGAGCTAATCCTAGACAATTGCAAGGTCCCGAGAGAGAACGTCCTGGGGGAGCCGGGCCAAGGGTACAAAATCGCCATGGAGACGTTGAATGAAGGGCGCATTGCGATCGGCGCGCAGATGATCGGCCTGGCCCGCGGCGCTCTGGCACACGCAACTGCCTACGCGCGCGAGCGTAAGCAGTTCGGCAAATCCATCGGGGAATTCCAGGGCGTGCAATTCGAATTAGCTAAAATGGCAACAGACGTCGAGGCCGCGCGGCTTCTGGTTTACAATGCCGGCCGCCTCAAAGAAGTTGGTCTGCCGTTTCAGACCGAAGCCGCCATGGCCAAGTATTTCGCTTCCGAGATCGCCGAAAAGGTCGCCTCCAAAGCCATCGAAATCCACGGCGGCGTCGGCTTTACGAAAGATTATCCGGTCGAAAAGCTGTACCGTGATGCCAAGATCGGCCGGATTTACGAAGGGACCAGCAACATACAATTGCTGACCATTGCCAAGAAACTGCTAGGCAAATAGAATCGTCAGAGAAGTGAGGAGTATCATGCGCGCGTTTGTTTTTTCGATGTCTCTGGGAGCGCTGTATCTTGCGGGGTTGGTTCAGCCGGTTAGAGCCGCAGACGCGGTGGCCCCGTCCGCCTCCAAAGCCGCCCCCGATATCGACCCGCAGCAGATCATCCAGAAGTTCGCCGCCAAAGAAGCCGAGTTTTCCCAGGCGCGAAACAATTACACCTACCGTCAGTCCGTCAAGCTTCAGGAACTCGACGCCTCGGGCAATCCCACCGGCGGCCAGTGGGAGCTGGTAGAAGACGTTATTTTCGACCCAGAGGGCAAGCGGATGGAGAAGGTGGTGTTCGCCCCGGTGGTCTCCCTCCAACACATCCAACTCACTCCCGAAGATGAGCAGGATCTGCGCAACGTCCAGCCGTTCGTGCTTACTACGCCCGAAATTCCCGAGTACGACATCAACTACCTGGGCCGGGAAAAAATCGATGAAATCGGCACTTATGCCTTCTCGGTGAAGCCCAAAAAGCTGGTGACAGGCAAGCGCTATTTCGAGGGCGAAATCTGGGTCGATGACCGCGATCTGCAAATCGTCAAGACCTACGGCAAGGGAGTCGGCGAGTTGAAGCATGGGAGCAGCAAAGGCCAGGAATTTCCGAAATTCGAGACTTACCGCGAGCAGATCGACGGCAAGTATTGGTTCCCTACCTACACCCATGCCGATGATACGCTCCACTTCAAAGACGGCGAAAACGTGCGCATCCGCATGACCGTAAAATATCAGGACTACAAACGCTACACCGGCAAATCCACTATCACGTTCGGGGGCGTGGTGGACGACAACAATAACCAGAACAACCAGTCACAACCCGCGCCAAAGAAATAAAGCCCGTGAGAAAACCGCAAGGCATCCGGTTGTAGAATGTTGCCTATGCGTTGGGTTGCTGCCGCTCTGCTGCCGATGTCCTTGTGCGCCCAGTGGCTGCACTACCCTACCGCAGGAGTCCCACGAACAAACGGAAAGCCGGATCTCTCCGCCCCTGCTCCGCGCGCGCCCGATGGTCACCCCGATCTCTCAGGCATCTGGGCGCCGGAGAAGAATCGCCCCTGCCCGCCCCAGGGCTGCGACGATATGGAGATCCCTAAAGAGTTTCTGGATATCGGCTGGTCGCTTCCCGGCGGCCTCCCCTATCAGCCCTGGGCCGCCGCGCTCATGAAATCGCGCAAGGCCCAAGCGGGCATTCAGGACCCCACCACCCACTGTCTTCCCGGCGGAGTCGTCAAGTTCTACACCACACCGCTGCTTCACAAAATTGTGCAAACGCCCGGATTGCTCCTACTGCTTGCCGAGCGTGAAGCCGCCTACCGCCAGATCTTCATTGATGGCCGTCCTCTGCCCGCCGACCCGCAGCCTTCCTTCAACGGCTACTCCACGGGCAGGTGGGATGGCGATACTCTGGTCGTCGAAACCAACGGATTTCGCGATGACCTCTGGCTGGATCGCAACGGTAGCCCCTTGACCGAAGCCGCCCACATGTTCGAGCGCTTCCACCGCATTAATTACGGCAAGCTCGAAATCGAGATTACCGTCGATGACCCCAAGGCCTACACCCGTCCCTGGACTGTCAAACTCACGCAGTTAATCGTGCTCGATACCGAGCTGCTGGATTATATTTGCCTCGAAAATGAAAAGGACGCGAGCCATTTCCTCAAGAAGTAGCGCGGTTCTGCTCGCTTTCGTGGCTTGTCTCCCAGCGCGTGCTTCGATCTTCATCGTCGCCATCTCGAAAGACGGCATCGTGGCGGTAGCCGATTCGCGTTTCACGTTCGCTGATTCCGAAACCGGCCGCGACCTCGCCTACGCCGATGGCATTGAAAAAATCATCCGCTTCGATTCCGCGCTGCTGGCGGAAACCGGCCAGGGCTTCCTTTCCGAGGAGCGTTTCGATAATTTCGTCGCCCGATTCGCCGGTGCCTCCCGCGGGCTTCCTGTCGAAGTGCTGCTCCCCAGCCTGCTCGACTACGGCCACCGCCGCCTTGCCGCCGAGGACATTCCCGCGCTAGAACACCAGCACATGGCAGTCGCCAAGTACCGCCGCAATCAACCCATGATCTGCGGCTACGATGGCCGGTTCCGCCCCTGCATCACGCGCGGATACGTACAAAGCTCTCCCACCGATTTCGAAAATCTGGCCGATAAGCTCCCTGCCATGCCGGCCCTCGAGGTTGCCGAAGC
>DATBID010000202.1:0-15325 GCA_036557125.1 Bryobacteraceae bacterium
TTCATTACGACATGCGGATGGTCGACCGATACATCCTCCACCCTTTGGTCAAAGTCGGCGATTGGATATCCACAAGCTGTCATAAGCTGCTGCACCAGCCGGTCGGCCTCGGCGACCGCGCCGGCTGGATCATCCACAAACCGCGCCTGGTCTGCCCGCCACGCTGCCAGAAAAGTTTCCCGGTCCCTCATCGGCAGCGGGCGAATGTGGAGACGGTCCACCCGTCTTGCCCTACGCTCCAGTTCGCGTTCCGCGCGCCTTCGATTCCCCGCTTGCTGCAGGGTGCGCTCATACTCCGGTCCGAAGCGCGATCGCAGACGCAAGCTTCGCCGGTTGTCTAGCCACAAGAAAATAGCAAACGCGGCGATTACAATCGCCACGACGATCACAATGATTGCCCATCCAGGCATGCTTGTTGTCGTCCCCCTACATACAACGAAGCAGTTTGAATGCCACCGCCCGAGCGAATATTACTTGGTCGTATCGCGAATATTACTCGGTCGTATAGAGATGGGCAACCATGTCAGTGGCTTTCTGAGAATTGAGGTCCAAGGCCGGCATCAGCGATTTTCGTTGAATTGCTTATGAGGGTTTGTGTTAGACCCGCCTTCTGCCGACAAACAGGCTGATGATGAAAAGAACGATAAAGATGATGAATACAATCTTTGCAATTCCGGCGGCGGCTGCGGCAATACCGCCGAAGCCGAATATGGCAGCCAATATTGCAATCAACAGGAACACCCAGACATACCAAAGCATCGTTAGTTATCCTCCAGCGCTTCGGTGCTGCAATCCGGTTTCCGCCGCCGCCGCGCGATCCGTTTTCCGCCACTTGCTGCCCGAAATTGCGGGTTGGATGACACATTTAAAGTCCGGGTCCGATTTGTTGGCCGCAAGGCGAGTCACTCACCCGGACAACTGACCTCGCCCCGCGCCTTGGCTATTGCTTCGTAAACGTGATATTCCCGAAGAGGCCGTGCTGGTAACCTGCCGGCCCGGGCGCAAAATACAACGCGTTCGCGGGACCGGCCAATAAGCCATTTCCGAACGCGATACCCCACAAGCCGCTGATTGTGATCGGCTGGACTCGAATTGCTCAGCATCCCTTCAAAATCGCCCGAGTTCGAATTGAAGCTCGCGATCTGCCCGCTTCCCAGGTCGCCCACCAGCAGGCGTCCGCTCATCGGGCCAAAGCTGGTTCCGAACCCGAACAGGGGCGCTTTCGCCAATCCCCAGGGCACGTTCAGCCAGTCGCCATGCTAGAGACGCAGCGTCAACTGCCTTCCGGCGTGAACTCATCTACATAGCCGGCTCCCGCGCCCGGGGCTCCATTCGACCATGTCACAAAGATATTGCCTCCCAAATTCTGCACGTTGTACGGGGCGAATCCCGCCGGAATCATGGAATCTTGGGAAGGCCCCGGCCGCGAGCGTCATGGGCTGGAAGCTCGCATTGTATACATCAATCGAACCCAGCGTATTAGCCGCATACAGCACGGCCCACGGTATGAATTAACGTGTGTGAAGCGATGCGCCCGTCTCTCGCTACAATGAATGCATCGTGCCCCTCACCTGCTACCTGGATGCATTTTCGGGCATTGCCGGCGACATGCTGGTAGGCGCGCTGGCCGATGCCGGCGCCGATCAGGAGGCGATCTCCGCAGCCGTGCATTCGCTGAATGCCGGAGCCGCTGTGTCGTTCGAAAAGGTGAAGCGCGCGGGCATCGCTGCAACAAAGTACCGCGTGGCGGTGAAAGAGGCGCACAGCCACAGGCACCTCTCGCACATTTTGAATTTGATTGAGAAAGGTTCGCTCTCTGGCCGCGCGCGAGACACGGCACGAGCCGTCTTTCAAAAGCTGGGCGAAGCCGAAGCCGAAGTGCACAACGTGCCGATCGAGAAGGTTCATTTTCATGAAGTAGGCGCGGTGGATTCGATCGCCGATATTGTGGGCGCATGCGTTGCCTTCGACTTGCTCGGTGTCGAAAACGTCGTCTGCTCAGCCATCAACGTTGGCAGCGGCACGGTCCGCACCGAGCACGGCACGCTACCGGTGCCGGCTCCGGCTACCGCGCGCTTGCTAAGAAACGTTCCCGTCTATTCGCAAGGCCCCGCCGTCGAGCTCGCCACGCCTACCGGCGCGGCGGTCGCAGCCACATTCTCTTCACAATTCGGCGCGCTGCCGCCGATGAAGATTACGCGCATCGGTTACGGCGCGGGCGACCGCGACTTCCCGGAACAGCCCAACGTGCTGCGTGTGCTCGTCGGCGAACCCACCAACGCCGCGGAATCGACCGCCGTTGCCGTGCTCGAAGCCAATATCGACGATTCGAACCCCCAGGTGCTGGCCTACGCTACAGAGCGGCTGTTCGAAGCCGGCGCGCTGGATGTGACGCTTCAGCCGGTCATCATGAAAAAAGGTCGGCCGGGCCACCTGCTGCAGGTAATCGCCAAGCCGCAGGATCGCGAAACGTTGGCTCAGATCGTATTCGCTGAAACTTCGACTCTTGGCTTGCGCATTTATCAAGCCGAACGCCGCGTACAGGCGCGCCGCTTCACTGACGTGGAAACACCTTACGGCGTGGTGCGTGTGAAAATTGCTTGCGAGGGCGGTTACGCGCCCGAATACGAGGATTGCCGCAAGCGCGCGATAGAGGCCGGAGTTCCACTGCGGGAGGTTCTGGCTGCCGCCAATCACGCATACTTGACACAGAAAACATGAAGTACTACCTGACCACCCCGATCTATTACGTCAATGCCGCGCCGCACATTGGCCACGCCTACACGACCATCGTGGCTGACGTCGTGAAGCGATTTAAGCGCATGCAAGGTTATGAGGTTGCGCTCACGACAGGCTCGGATGAGCATGGCGTAAACGTGGAGCGCGCCGCCGAGCGAGCCGGCAAGACCCCGCGCGAATTTTGCGATGTGATTGCCGCCGAATTTCAAAAGCAGTGGCAACTGCTCGGTCTCGGTATCGACTACTTCCAGCGCACCACCAGCCCGCAACATGCGCGGGTGGTTCAGGACCTGTTCGATCGCTGCCGCGCGAACGGCTACATCTATAAAGGGTCCTATAGCGGCCAATACTGCATCTTCGACAACCTCTACGTGAATGATGCCAAGCCCGGCGACCCCTGTCCCGATTGCGGCCGGCCGACCGAAACCGTTACCGAGGAGAACTTCTTCTTCAAGCTCTCCGAATTCCAGGATTGGCTGTTGGAGCTATATGAGAAGCAGCCGGATTTCATCCAGCCGGACACGCGCCGCAACGAAGTGATCTCGTTCGTGAAAGGCGGCCTGAATGACCTTTCCATTACACGCACGAATCTCAAATGGGGCATCCCCGTAGCGGGCGAAGCGCCTCACGTGTTCTATGTCTGGTTCGATGCACTTTCAACGTACATGAGCGCGGTGGAAGGCAAGAATCTGTGGCCCGCCGACCTGCACCTCATCGGCAAAGAGATCGTGCGGTTTCATGCGGTCTACTGGCCGGCATTTTTGAAAGCCGCCGGTCTTCCCCTCCCTGGACGCATTTTCGCGCATGGCTGGCTGCTGTTCGAAGAGAGCAAGATGAGCAAGTCTCGCGGGAATATCGTTCGGCCGGAACCGATCCGCCGCGTGATGGGCGTGGATGCGGTGCGGTATTTCCTGCTGCGCGAAGTGGTCTTCGGACAGGACGGCAGTTTCAGCTACGACGCACTGGTGGGGCGGTACAATTCGGATCTCGCGAACGGGCTGGGCAATCTCGCCAGCCGCACGCTGAGCATGATCCGGCAGTATCGCAATGGCGTTGTGCCGCAAGGCTCGGATGGCGCCATAACTGATCTCGCCCGCCAAACGATTCGTACGGTTGAAGCTGCCTACGACGGTTTCGAATTTTCGCGCGCTCTCGAAGGGGTTTGGGGACTGATATCTGCGGTTGATAAGTACATCGTCGAGCAGGCGCCATGGAAGCTTGTCAAGAGCGGCAATGCCGAAGCCCTCGATCGAGCGCTTTACACTTCCGCCGAAGCCTTGCGCATCGCTACCGCCCTGCTATACCCCGTGTTACCCGAATCCGCTCCGAAAATCTGGGCACAGCTTGGCATCTCGGAGCCCATCGAATCGGTGCGATTAGCGGACCTTCGCTGGGGTCAACTCCAGTCCGGCCAGAAAATCGGCGAAGTCTCCGCCATCTTCCCGCGAATCGAGGTGAATGAAGCGGTCGTGAAAATGCGCGAACTCGAAAACCAGGTGGCCGCCGAACAAGCCGCTCTGCTGGGCAAGAAGCCGGCAGTTCCCGAGCCTTCCCCCGCGCCCGAACCGGCGAAAATCTCGATTGACGATTTTGCCAAAGTCGATCTGCGGGTTGGATTGGTGCTCTCGGCGCAGCCGGTCAAAGGAGCTGACAAGCTCCTCCATCTAAAAGTCGACCTGGGCGAATCCGAGCCGCGCACGATCGTCGCCGGCATTGCCGAAGCCTACACGGCCGAGCAGATCATCAATCGCAAAGTGGTGATCGTGGCCAACCTTCAGCCGCGAAAACTGCGCGGGCTCACCTCCAATGGGATGATCGTCGCAGCCTCCGTGGATGGCGGCAAACCCGTGCTGGCCGGGTTTCTCGAAGATATCCCTGTCGGGGCCCGGCTCAAGTGAAGTTTGTCGATTCCCACTGCCACCTGGACGACAGCCAGTTCGATGCCGATCGCGCAGACACCATCGAACGGGCTCGCACGGCCGGCGTCGAAACCTTGATGGCGATCGGCACCGGCGAAGGCCCGCCCGATCTGGAAGCGGCTATCCGCCTCGCCGATCGGCACGAATTCGTTTTCGCTACAGTGGGCGTGCACCCGCACGATGCGGCCAAAGCCGGTGACGAAACATTCGCCCGAATGGAGGCCCTGCTGCGCCATCCGAAGGTGCGGGCCATAGGCGAGATCGGGCTCGACTATCATTACGACTTCTCGCCCCGCCCGGTGCAGCGCGAGGTCTTCGCGCGGCAACTGGCGCTGGCCGCACAGGCCGCCCTGCCCGTGGTCATCCACACGCGAGAGGCGTGGGAAGACACGCTTGCCATTCTGCGCACGGCCAGTCCGCGCGCGGGAATCATGCACTGCTTCACCGGCGATGCCGCGCAGGCGCGCCAAGCCCTCGATCTCGGTTTCCACCTCGCCTTCGGCGGCGTACTCACCTTCCCCAAAGCTGAAGCGGTCCGCGAGGCCGCCCGCATCACGCCTGCGGACCGGCTGCTGCTCGAAACCGACTGCCCCTATCTCGCCCCAGTGCCCATGCGCGGCAAACGCAACGAGCCGGCATTTCTGGTGGAAACCGCCCGCCGCCTGGCCGAGGTTCGCGGCGTTCCGCTGGAAGAAATCGCCGCCCAGACCACCGCCAACTTCGAAGACCTCTGCCTGACGGCGAAGGCGCGCTAAATAAAGCTTCGAAGCCCCATAAATAAAGGATGTTGGCAAAAGTGGGGTAAACTTGAAGTTCCATGAATTTGGGAAAGCTGGGGCAGGCTCTCACCGCGCGCGAAATCTTCGATCTGATCCAGGAGGAGCTGGAGGAAGTCGAAAAGAAGATCACGCTCGAATCGGTCGCCTCAGTGGATGCGGTCACCGCCATCGGCCAATATCTGCAATCGAGCGGCGGTAAGCGTCTGCGTCCTTCGCTCCTGCTGCTTTCCGCGAAGCTCGCGGGCGGCGACGTCGCCTCTCCCGCCGCCATCCAACTGGGCGCCGTAGTCGAAATGATTCACGCCGCCACACTGGTGCACGACGATGTGATCGACGCGGCTCAAACCCGCCGCGGCCGCCCTTCGACCAACATCAAATGGGGCAATCACACCTGCGTCCTCGCGGGCGACTGGCTCTACATGCAGGCTTTTCAACTCGCCCTGCGCCTGCGCAATTTCCAGGTCCTCGACATGCTGATCGGCCTGACCCAGATGATGGTGGAAGGCGAGCTGATCCAGCTTGAGCGCATCGGCCGCATCGACATCACTGAGGCGGATTGCATGGAGCTGGTGGACCGCAAAACCGCTTGCCTGTTTTGCGTCTGCGCCCGCCTGGGAGCGCTCGCCGCCGATACTGACACGGGCCTCCAGGAACGGATGGGCGACTATGCCTGGAATCTTGGCATGGCCTTTCAGCTAGTCGATGACGTGCTCGATTTCACCGCGCGCGAAAAAGTCTTGGGTAAGCCTGTGGGTGGCGATCTTCGGGAGGGCAAAGTCACGCTGCCGCTGGTTTACGCGCTCGAATGCGCCACCGCGGACGAGCGCCGTCTGGTTGAAATTGTGCTGCGCGACCGTAGTTACGAAAGAGCGCCATTCGAGGCCATCCTCTCGCTGCTGGAGAAATACCGCGGTATCCAGCGAGTGCGCGAGCGCGCCCAGGCTTTCACTGATAAAGCGCGCCAGATTATCACCGAGTTCCCGGATTCGCCCTACCAGCGCGCGCTGTTATCCGTCACCGAACTGGTGACCGAGCGGGATCACTGAACCAGGCCCGTCTACGCGGCAGGAATACTGACATGGAAATCAAACGCAACGGCTCGCAGCCTTCCGCCAAGGGACCGGCTGAGTGGTTTACCGGCACGGTGCGGATCGATCCACTGATTCAGGCTCCAGATCCGGCGCTGGTTCAGTGTGCCAGCGTCACGTTCGAGCCGGGCGCGCGAACCGCATGGCATACACATCCGCTCGGCCAGACACTGATCGTCACCGCCGGCTGCGGCCGGGCACAGCGTTGGGGCGGCCCGGTCGAGGAGATCCGGCCCGGTGACGTGGTGTGGTTTGCGCCGGGCGAGAAGCACTGGCATGGCGCCGCGCCGACAACGGCGATGACTCACATCGCCATTCAGGAAAGGCTTGACGGTAAAGTGGTCGACTGGATGGAACCCGTCAGCGACGAACAGTACAGGGCTTGACTAAGGCGCGCTACCTTCCATTCACGGAAAAGGCCAGAAGCACATTGCCGGGCATCCCGCCCCACTGGCCGTAGCCGGAGTTCACAAACACCATCCCATCCACCACGGCTGGGCCGCCGGCATCTATCGAACCGCCCCGTGCCCGTCCTGCGTTAACAGTATCGAATTCCTTGCCGGTGTCGGTGTCCCAGACAACTTTGCCGGTTGCGGACGAATATGCGCGCAGGTGCCCATCCACGGACCCGGAAAAAACCACGCCGGGAATTACAGTCACTGCGGCGGACTGCGCGGGTGAACAATCTGTTCTCGACGGCGCGCACGGCACAGGCTTCGCGCTCCAGATGACTTTTCCGGTTCTGAGATCCAGCGCAGCCAGACCACCACCCTTTTGCGGATCCAACGCCAGCTTGAAACCTCGCGGCGATTTCGCATCCCGAACGGGCTTCACCGTCAGTCCGGATATTGCTACATAAAGGTTCTTCCCATCCGAGGCCGATCCCCACTGGCTGCCGCCAAATGGACCGCCTTCCCCAACCCGCGATTGCCAGAGAAGGGTACCTTTGGTATCGGGATCCACCGCGTAGGCCATGCCCGATTTTTGCGCGATCTCCAGCGCGCGCTTTCCCCGGCCGAGGTTCACCAAGATCGGAGGCTGCCCGAAATCGTAGTCCGGCCCACGGAAAGCTGGGCAGTTCGTCCGCTGCGGCGTCGAACAGCCATCGTTGAAGACGTCGCCCATCCTCAACTGCTTCGACCAGAGCAGCTTTCCGGTCTTGAGATCCATTGCCAGAATGGCGTCACTGGTATTTGTGGGAGGGTCCGAATAGTTGTTCCCCGTGGCCACATAGAGCGCTCCGAGTTTCTCATCTATGGTTGGACTCGACCAGACAGCGGCTCCCGAGGGACCCGAACCCCGGCTTGCGTTGGACCTCGGCGTGTCCGGGATCGTGAACGTCTGCCAGAGCGTTCTGCCCGTCCCGGCATCGAGCGCCACTACATTGCCGCGAAAGGTGCAGCAATGGTAGTTCGGCCCCGCGGCCAGCAATTCCTCGTACGAGGCGAACGGCTGATACACGACGCCCTTGTAGTATCGCGGCGCAGCGGTGACCACGGCTTCCGGCGGCTCATAGGGCCGCACCATCCAGATCAACCCGCCGGTTTCGGCGTTAACCGCGTACACGTTTGCGCGTGCATCGCCGAAAAAGATCGCGGCTGTCTTTTTGACATCACCGAAGGCTACGCCCGAACGGATGGCGGTGCGCGCTTGAAATCGCCAGCGCGTGCAGCCGGTACCGATATCAAGCGCATACACCGCTCCGCTTTGCGTCCCGATAAATAGCCGGCCCGCCACGATGGTAGGCTGCGAGCGCGCCACCGTGACGTTGCCCAGATTAAAGGCCCACTTCAACTGGAGCTTCGGTAGATCGGCGGCCTGGATGCCTGCCGCCTGAGCCTCCTGGAATCTCGTATTGGTTAGATTAGGACTCCAGCCATTCCATTCCGGCGAGTTTCGACTCGCTGGAACCGCGGCGCTACCCTGACACGCCGGCGGAAGCAAAGGCGCGCCCATAAACAGAGCAGGCCACATCAGAGCGAACAAACACGCGGGCCGCATAGCATTCCCCGGTCCTGGGCCGCACGCGGCTTACCAGAGATACCATCGGCCGGACAAAGGCGTATTCGGAGTTACGCCACAGAAGGGACTAGGCTTCGATCAGGAGCGCGAAGGTCCGCTACGCGGCCTTCTGCACCTTGCCCGAACGAATGCAGGAAGTGCACACGCGCATGCGGCGGGTGGCGCCATTCACCAAAGCGCGGACATTCTGCAGGTTCAGATTCCACCGCCGCTTTGTGACGTTATGGGCATGGCTAATACGGTGGCCGAACTGAGGACCTCTGCCGCAGATTTCGCAAACTTGTGCCATATCGCTCAATTGTATCAGGACGCGATCTGGACCCGCAATTTCGGCACATTTGGCACAGAGCTTGCTGCTGACTATTGCCGAAAGGAGGTATCAAATCCTTGAGTCCGAGGATTCCAAAGGTGCTGGTTGTGGAAGATGCTGATCCGTTGCGGAAAATGATTGCCTCCATGCTGCGAGCGGGCGGTTACGAGGTATTGGAAGCGGCAGACGGAACGGAAGCCCTGGCAGTTTTTGCGCTGGAACCCGATTCGATCGATCTGATTTTGACCGATATCGTGATGCCGCGGATGAATGGCAGGGAACTGGCGGACCGCTTGTCCCTGTTGCGTCGCGAATGTCCAGTCGTTTTCATGTCTGGCTATGTGGACGATGGCGCGGTGCAGAGCATAACGAGCGGCAGCGGGTCTTTTCTTCGGAAGCCTTTTACGGCGCAGACGCTGATTGCGTTTGTCCGCCGCAACCTGGAGTGCGCTGGCGCAGCCAGTTTACCGTTCGGGCAGGCTATTTGAGCTTGGCGAGCTTCTTTCGGACTTCCGCCGCTTCCTTCGTGTCAGGGTTGATCTCCAGATACTTGGCGAAAGCCTCCTTGGCGGTTTGCGTATCTTTTTCTTTCTCGGCCGCTTCTCCCAAGCGCAGCCAGGCCTCACCGTAGCCCTGGTTCCACTTAGTGGCTTCCCGGAAGCGATTCGCCGCCGCGCGGTAACTGCCCTTCCTGTAGTAATAGTTGCCGACGGTCACCTCTTTTTCGGCCTGCAGGGGGTTAAACGCATAATCCTTGCTCGGCGCCAGGTTCTCGTCTTCTTCCTTCGGGACCTCTTCTTTGGTAATGGTCTTGGGGGTCGGCCGCTGATTTTTCAAATCATCCGCGAAAATCTTTCCTGGGCCAGCCGCAGCGCCAGCCAACAACAGTGCCACTAGCCAACGTGACATAGTACGAGTTTAGCTTCCCGGCTGCGGCCTTGTCACGGGCAACCGTGGCCGCGACTGCGGTTAACGAGTGGTGAAAGTGTTGGTAAGTGAGGGGAATCCGGTAAGATAGGAAACGGAGGAATGGCCGAGCGGTTGAAGGCGGCGGTCTTGAAAACCGTTAGTGGGGTAACTCACTCGGGGGTTCGAATCCCTCTTCCTCCGCCAGCCCTTTCGGGTGTCTCCAATTAGTTGCGAGAGCGTTCGGATCGCGTAGCCTATCTCTATGGCACAGCCCCAGTGTTCAGAAGGTGCGGGAAATAGTCGTGAGGGATGCGGCCGTGCGCAATCTTCGTTTCAATAAAAATGACGGGGAATGAGCGAAGACATAAGTCGATCTCCGGCCAGTTCGCGTCCTCTTTAACCACAACGATATCGACGCCTGCCGGCGGTGTGGTCGTGCCTCCCGTGAATTGCCCGCGGGTGAATGCGACCGCCGATAACCCAGGCTGGCCTTTTTGTGCAGCTTGCAGCTTTTGCAGAATCGTCTGCGCACGATTGCGAGTTTTGCCCGCGGTAGTGATGACTACCATCCGGCTCGATTGCGCGTCGTTGCCCAACTGGCTCTTCTGCTTCCAGTGGCGGCAGAAGGCCACGTATGGGTCAAGGTCGTAGTAGGTGCAGTCCAACAGCCACAGGTCTGTAGGGATATTGAGCGCCATGACAGAAGATGCCGAATAGCCGAGAGGGAGCCCGCCGCCCGAATGGCCGGCCAGGAAAAGACGGCGCACGACGGGGCACACTGGCCCACCGGGCAAGTACGGCGAGCCTGAGGGCCGTTTCAAATTGGCGAGATGTCCCCAAGCGTCATCGGTCAGGCGGCTAAGTGCGGCAGGGTCGCCTTTCAAGGCGCCTGCGTCGGTTTCGGCCCAGAATGCGGCCTGGCTGGACGGCACGCCATCTTCAGGAGTCAGGACCAGCGGACGCTGCGGCGCGGACTGTGCAGCGGCGGCGAGTTCGTCGCGCGTGCCGGGCGCGAACGGCCCGCCTGGTGTGAGAGAAGTCAGTGCGGGTTTAGCAACGCGGTTCCACTTGGGCAGTATGCCTTCGGGATGCCGGGCATCCGCCAGCACGGCTGCGTCGTTTCCGTGGAAGTAGATCAGGAGGCTGAAGGGCCGGCGCAGCGGATCGGGGATGGCGGCCCACACTGCCGCGCGTTCGCAGTCTACTTTCGCGAGCGGTGCTTCCTGGCTGAAGATCACCGCTGAGTGTTCATCAATGGGGATATCGGCGGCGCATCCAGCACCGGCGGCTATCGTCGCGAGATCCACCGACTGCCCGGCGGCGATGGCCTTTTTCGCCGCTGCTTTAGCCTCCAGGATCAACGCGCCTTCGCTGAAGCCGTCGTCGAAGTGCATCACATCGCCGCTCTCGCCTCCGAAATGGATCGCGCCCCAGCGCAGCCCTTGTGCGCAGAGGGCAACCACAATCTCTTTCCGGATGCTCAGGAATCCCTTCTCCGGTCCGCGCAGTTTGGGGTCTCCGTGGAACGGCCGGTGCGAAGCGTTCTTGGGCGCCACCGGGTAGGACTTGCCCGAAACCGCCGGCCCGCCGCGGCCTGCCAGCGCGACATAATCTTTTATCATTTGTTCCTGCATGGCATCGGCGGACGGGGCGGTCGCGCCGCCGGAAATCGGGCGCCAATCTGTATCGGGCGCCATTGATGAAATTGCCGTCGAAAGCTTTGCTGTATCCTGCATGAGTTGGAAGTAGCGAATCATCGCATTGCTCTCTTCGGCGAGCCAATCGTAAAGTTTGGATATCCGGTCAGCCGTGCGGTTATCGAGCGTGATCTCCTTTGGAATTTTCGATTCCCGCTGCAATAGGAATCTCGCGATCCGGGTATACACAGGCCCGACTTCCCGATCGATCGCCCCCTCGCCCCGGTTGTGCATGATGTAAGGCGCGGAGTGATAATTCAAGTCCACCGCCAGCCCCCAACCGTGAAAGCCTTCACTCTGCCGGAATCCGCCCACCGACATGATGCCGAATGACGGCGAGGAACCGCCGATGGCTTTCGCCGCCGCCGCTTCACCTGCTTGCAGCTTCTTGAGAAATCCCGGCCGCAAGCCCGAGGCGGCCTGGCCGAAGATTTTTCCATCGACCAGCGTCTTCCGATATCCTGCATAGCTCCCGTAACTGGTGTGGCGCTGGAGGTCGAACTGCGCGATGATCTCATCCGGCGTGGGCTGACGCGTGTCGAGCGCGTGCGAGACTCGGGCCGGGTGAATCGATTGGCCGCGAATCATGTCGAAGCCGAGCGATGCGCCGTCGCTGGGTGTGACCACGCCATCGGTGGTATGCGGGTCGCGCGCCGTTTGCCAGTGGATGTACGCCATCTTGGTGGGAGCATCCAGAGTTCCGGACGCTCCCTTCTTCAAAAATCCGGCGCCGCTCAATCCAAGCTGCAAGGCCGTCACATCGGGGCCGCTCGAGCCGAACCGGAGGCGCATCAGCGCGGAGTCCGGTTTTCCCGCCGCGATCAGCCGCGCGTCGCGTCCGGTGAACATGCCATAGACAAATCTGCGCCCATCCTCCGAAGCGGGACTGGAGGTGCTCAGGCCGGCGGCAGCGCGAAATTCCGCCCATTTCCCGCTGTGCTTCCCGTCATGGACATTGCCAGGAACGGTCTGGCACCCAGCCGACGAGAAGAAAGGCGGATGAGCGGCGCCATCCAGCCGCGCGGGATGAATGTTGTCGCCGAAATCACCGCTGTCCCAGGTGTCGCCGATCGCATACGTGAGATCGTCCAGCGTGCGGAGCACAACCGCATCGCCGTGCTCCAGAAATGCCCCACGGACTTCGCCCTTCGTGCCGGCACGGTGCGTTCCTACTTGGAACAGATAGCGGCCGGTGGGCAACATGTTGGAATGGTCGCCGCCTTCGCGAAACGCTTCCATCAACTTCCAGTTCGGCACAGTGGAGCCGGTGAACAGGCGAAAGCGCGCGGTCGAGCGCTTCCACACGCCCAGAATGCAGCGGGCATTCTTGTGATCGGGCAGCGCCTCGCTCAGGTTCGCGCTGTCCACCCATCCTCCAGGCGCCGCGCCGCCGGGAAACTGGCAGCCGCGCAGTCCGAACAGCACTTCGTCCTGGCCGGCTTTGACGTCGAACCGGTTCAACGCACACAGCCGCTCCAGCAGCGCCGGCGTGAAGGTGAACGGGTGTGCGTCGAACGCCGTTCCCAGGTGCCGGTAGTCGATGCTGCGGTCGTCAGGCGCCCAGCGCACATCCGTCTCGCCAAGGACGGGCCGCGTGCCGGCCGATTCCGCCCATGCCTCCAAGACGCGAGGTTCGGCATCGGCGATTTCTTCCGGTGTGAGGTCCCGAACGTCGAGCCCGTGCGCTACCGCATCTGCGCGGCCGAGGTACAGAATACGCCAGTGGCCATAATCGGCCAGCCCCATATTGCCGAATTCGCGCGAAAACTCATCGTAGGAGAGCGTTTCTTCGCGTCCGCGATTCGCCGGATGGAATTCGACAGGATCGTTGTCGAATCGCACTCGGGTGTCCCACGGGTTGAGCAGGTGGATGGATGTGTTGCCGGGAGTCAGGTCGCCGCTGATGCCCGCAACCACCACGGCGTGCGAAGGGTCGCCGCGCAGAGTGATCCAGAGCGGCCCATACTGATCGAGCCACTGATACCAGCGCTCGGGCGGCGGGACATAGGAATAGTTTGATGGAAGGGAAACTTCTTTGAATAGAAATCTCCGGCGAACCGCTTCCAGCGTTTCCCAGCCGTATGACTTGCGCAGCGACATCCCCACCTGCTGCGCCAGAGACTCGGGGGTCAGTAAAGCCTGGCGGTAGTGGCTCAGCAGCATCGACATGGAGGCCGCCCAGCAGCTCAGCTTATCGGGTTGCGGGATCAGCGCCACAGGATAATTGAGGTCGACTGGCTGATTGCCCAGGCCGACGCCCAGAGACTTCGCCTTTGCCGGAGCCGCCGCCGCAGGCAGCACGGCCGTGGCGGCGGTGAAAGCATCCCGCAGCTTCGCTGAGTAATCCGCGGCATTGCCCTGCCCGTTATAGCCGCTCGCAAAATCCACCCACTCCTGTTTGCGGAGGTGGTTCATGAGCGCTCCATGCTGCTTGTCGAACTGGCAATAATCGAAGAAGCCGAGCACGTGCGGGCGTTCGTTGTCCTGGAAAGCGTCGTACATCTGCTTGGCGGTGTCGTACCCGATCAACTGGTAGTTGCTTCCAAGGATCTGTGATCCACCGATGCTGAGGCACTGAACGGCGATCTCATCGCCGCCCAGTGTGGTAGCTTCGGCGAGGGCAGCGTATTCGGAATCCTGGTCCTTGTGGACGGATTGGAACGCACCGGTATCGCCCGAACGGAAGGAGTGGCAGTTCCACGGTTTGGGGCAATCGCCGCCGTCCTTCGGAGGCCGCGTGCCGAACTGGAAATGCAGATCGAATTCCTGGGAGTGCTTCTTCCCCCAGAGGCCGAACAAAACGTGCACTTCAAACCGGATGATGGCCTTGCCCTTCGTATGGGTCCGGCCGGCGCTCTCTACGTACCAGACGCTCAGTACAGCAGCCAGATCGATGTGTGTGGCCGATGCCAGCGTCTGCATCAGGCCGCCGAGCCGGTTATAGACGCCGGCGATGGCTTTGCGCGTTGAGTTCCAACCGGGGTCGATAGCGATTGCTGAGGCGGGGGCCAGCGCTGCGGAAGCGAGCGCTGCGTCGTCTTTGAAGTACGTGCCGAGGTTTGATGACGCGGTCCAGCCATACACCGGGCCGTTCAATCCGGTGACTCGCGAATAGTTACCGTTTACCTCCTCGACCTTCACTTTCGTGTACCGTGGAATCTTCTTCTGACCTTGCAGGGCAAACGACGGCGGTCCGTTGCGGATGCGCGCATCGCTGTCTACCACGGTTTTGATCACTACATCGAGTGGGAGAGCGAACAGACGCTCGAGTTCGGCAGCGCTCATCGATTCCGAATAGCGTTCGTCGTCGACGGGCTCGGGCTCCATCAGGCTGACGCTCGTGCCGGAACTCCAGCCTGAACCGGCTCCGGCGCCCGCGGCGACCGCGTGCGTGAGCGCGACAATGCTGTGCGCGCGGATGGCCTCCGCCAGCGCATCGGCGATCTGACCGAAATAGACGGGGTCCTTGAGCCGCGACGCCTCGGTGGGGTTGCTGAGGAATGCGACTTCCACCAGGCAGGCCGCCGTTCCCGGGTCGTGCCGCGAGGGCAGTAGCACTCCAAAATCGGAGTTGCGTACTCCGCGGTTCGCGGCTCCCGTCGCCAATGCGACGTGCTTCAAAACCGTGCGAGCGAAGCCGGTGCTTGCCGGCGAGGCCTGTGTCGCAGTCCACGTCTCGGTGCCATCCACGCCCGAATCGGATGCCGCGTTGAAATGGATGCTCAGAAAAAGATCGGCATGAAGTTCGCGCGCCTTCTTCGCCCGGCCGGACAGCGAAACGTTCACATCGCTCTCGCGCGTCAGCGTCACATCGCATATCGATGAGATCCGCTGCCTGACGGCCTTGGCCAAACTCAGCGTG